>CAZAKX010000140.1:0-7626 GCA_964485915.1 uncultured Nitrospira sp.
ATGTGTTCACCGGCCCTTCAGGGGCCGGCAAATCAACCATTGCGGAACTGTTCGCCGACCGAGGCGCCACCGTCCTGAGCGATGAGCGGGTTATCGTGCGGATGCAGGGCACCGGATTTGTCTTGTTTGGCACGCCGTGGGTTGGATCGGGTCAGTATGCCGCGAACGCATCGGGGCCGATGACTGCGCTCTATTGTATTCAGCATGGGGAGGAGCGACACCGGATCGATACCCTGAAACCGTCCACGGTGGTAACCCGGATACTCCAACAAGCGTTTCTTCCCCACTGGGACCGCGCCGGGGTAGAGACCACGTTGGAAGTACTCACATCGTTGACCACGACGATGCCCTGTAGAAGTCTGGCCTTTCTGAACCAGATCGACATCGTCGATTTCTTGTTCACTCGCTCATCGGAGCTTCACACGGCCGTCACATGAAACAGCTCGACGCAGATACTTTCTTGGCCGAGTTATCATGGAAGGCGCGCCAGCGACGGCATCCAGACAGCGTGACCTTTGAACTCACCTACGGCTGCAATCTGCGCTGCGTCCATTGTTTCAACCCGACTCATCGCGCCTTGCCGCAGGAACTTAACACCCGAGAGATCCAGGCAATCCTTGATCAACTGGCGGAACTCGGCGTACTCACTGTGACGTTTACCGGTGGCGAGCTTGGCACTCGTTTGGACCTTCAGGAGATTTTCCGCCACACCCGACAGCTAGGGCTTGTGATTCGAATACTCACCAATGCCACACGGGTAACGACCGAGTTCGTACGCCTGCTCCACGATGTCGGTGCCGAACAGGCCTGCGTGTCTATCTATGGCGCGACAGCAGCGACGTATGAGCGGATGACGGCCGTGGCGGGATCGTATGCTGCGTTTCGTCGTGGACTGGCCCTTCTGGCTTCAAGTGCGGTCCCGATCGTCCTGCGCATGCCGGTCACCTCCCTCAATTTCGAGGAGATTCACCGTTGCCGATCCATCGCTGAAGAATTGAGATGCAAGTTCCAGTATTCGTTTGATCTCACTCCCACCGTAACCGGAGACCTCACTCCACTCCAATACCGGCTTCCCGCTGAGACGAAGATCCGTCTTGATCAAGACATGCTTCCCCAGTGGGGATCGGCGCCGGTCGACGAACCCTGCTTCGCTGCCGACGAATTCATCGAGTGCGCCTGTGGCCATACTCGGTTTGCCATTACCCCGTACGGCGAGATGAATCTGTGCACAGCCTTTCCAATTCCCCGATACGATCTCAAGACCGGTACGGTGCGCGATGGCTGGGATATTCTAAAACGGACCGTCGACGAGGCTCACCCGAACCATCGGTATGAATGTCGGACTTGTGATGTCAGATCCTACTGTCGGCAGGGACGGAATGATGCGTGGCTGGAAACCGGCGACATGAGCGTCTGTCTACCCCACTATCAGGAATGGGCGAAACTGGAGCAGCGTACCCATGCCCTCCTCGACCCTCGACGACCTACTTGAGGCCTATACTCAGGTCAGCGTCAGAAATCGGGCGATCCTAGAAGAATTCACGCTGATCGCTCAACGGTTTCATCAACAAGGAATCGCCTTCATCGTCCTGAAAGGTGCGGATGTTCTTTCCCGCCTCTACGGAGTTCGAGGGGCTCGCCCTCTTTCAGATGTCGATTTACTGGTCCACGAATCAGATTTGCCGGCCATCGACCGAGAACTGCGCAATCTCGGCTTCACCCAACAAATCGATGGTAATCCAGCCTATTCGTCAGCCGGAAGAACCCTTTCACTCGATCTGATCACAACCCTGTGGTATCTCGATCAGCAAGAACTCGATTCGGTCTGGAAGCGTGCGCGGGTGAGACCCGTCGATGCCACAACTATTTCCTGCCTCGATACTGCCGATCTGCTGATTTATCTGACCGCGTACAATGTCATCCATCGAGGGCATCTGTCGGCCTCGTTTGTGCATGACATGAAACTGCTCATCGAGAAGGAGCCCCCTGATTGGCCGGTGATCGTGGCGCGAGCCAGGCAGGCCAAACTGCACGTGCCTCTCGTTCATGGACTGTCGCATGTCGTGAAAATCTTTCCTGCACTCCCCATTCCTGAGAGCGTTCTGGCGACGTTAGGTCCCACGAAAAGACAGGAGCAGATGCTGGCCTGGCTGCTTCAGAAGCTGGTGACGACGGAGCCACTCCCGGAGGTCGGTCATCTTCTATTGTTCCTCACGCAACCAGACAGCAATAAGATAGGTTGGCTCAAGCGGCGGCTCTTCCCTTCAGCAACATTCCTCTCCTATCGGTATGGTCCGGCAGGACAAGTCCGGCCCTGGAAAACGCGACTCTCCCACCTCTATCACCTCACGACCGCTACAGTTGATCTGATTCGACGAGTGCTTCGTCGGCTCACCACCACACCAGCGCACGGTCCGCTATGATCACTCGCCTACTCAACCCATCAACTCCCTCAACCAGCTTCTCAGTCGAGCGGTTACCGGAAGCCGTGCACAGACTCGTCCTACGAGAAGTGATGGCGCCGATCATACATTCGGAGAGCATGGCTCCGACGATTCAAAAAGGGGACGAACTCGAACTAGAGGACGCGACCGAACTTCAGATCGGCGATGTCGTCGTATACCGACTTGAACAATTATTTATTTGTCACCGTATCCATGGCATCGAAGACCATCGGCTTTTTCTGCGAGGAGACGCTACTACCGGCCCATACGAAGAAGTCACCGTTCACCAGGTCGTCGGGCGGGTCGATCGTGTCCTCCGCGATGGGAAGCGACTCGACGTTCGCAGCCCTCGATTTTTCCCCATCGGAATGCGGGATGAGTCTGCATGGGGTGCTGCTTGGACATGGAGTTCGCAACGGGTAAGAGATCTCATCGTGCGGTTCATGAATTGGATCACCGGAGTTCCTGGCATCAAAGGCATGTTCCGTTTCATCCTCCGAAGACTGATGACAATCACCATTATGGAGCGAGCGGCGCTGCAGTCCCTCGACGGGTATGTGACAGGAGCCCACGTTCATCTCGATCAACTTAGACACCACTTGTTGCCACCCACTAGCAACGACACCCTGTTTGTAATTCGTGTCGGTCCAACCTATTTTGGAATCTGCACTCCGGATCCCTGGCGCATGCGGATTCGCCCATTCCTACGCCCTATGACCACCGCGCTTGTCTTGGAAGCGATTGAATCGTGCCATCCGGTCCAGCCCTCACTTCACTCGATCCGACGCTCAACAACGGCTACCAAAAATCAATAACAATTCCTTTTTTGCACTCGTACGAACACGCATTCTTTTTTGCGATTTCTTCGTGGAGCGAATCGAGGGTGTTATAGTTGTGACCTGTCATTGGACAACCGGATCAATCGTCACCAATACCATTCCATGGACTCAACTCTTTCGCACGCCGCATCCACTATCGATCCGAAAGTAGCCGCTCGGGCCGGCAAAGGTGATCACCTCGCTTTCAGCCAGCTCTACGACCAATCGAGCACAGTGCTTTTCAGCCTGGCCGTGCGAATCCTGGGGAGCCGGGAAGAAGCGGCGGAGGTCCTTCAGGACGTGTTCGTCGATGTGTGGAGAAAAGCGGTTCGTTACGATGTTGGACGCGGGACACCGATCGCCTGGCTGTTGACCCTGACGCGTAGCCGAGCCATCGATCGATTGCGGACATCTCCATCCCGTATTCGCCGTCAGATCGACTCCACCGATGATCCCCAGAATGAGACAACAGCCGGGCAGTTCGAGTCACCAGCCGATCAGGCGTTACGAACCGTGATCAGCACAACCTTGGCAGACCTGCCGCAGGCGCAACGGCACGCCATTGAATTATCGTACTACGAAGGCCTCCCTCCGGTAGAGATTGCTACGAGACTCAGTCAGCCACTCGACGCCGTCACAGCCCGTATCAGGCTCGGGATGTCAAAACTGCGAGAGTCATTGCACACCTACTGGGAACAGGACAAGTCGGCATGACGCATGAAGATCTAGAGGAAACTGTTCCGCTCTATGCGATCGGCGCGTTAGAAAAAACTGAGCGGCAAGCCCTGGAAGCCCATCTGCTGGCTGGGTGTATGCCTTGCCGTACCGCGCTCAAGGAGTTTCAATCGGTCGCGATCTCCCTCCCATTCTCGCTGAACCTCGTACCGCCCCCACGCGCATTGAAAGCCAAGATCATGGGAGCTCGCACCCAGACACCCCCGACAGAAACGGCTGCTCACCCATCTGCCACACCCAGCCTGGAACCGGGCGAATGGATGAAGCATCTCTTTCCGCCCACGTCACCTTCAACGACCTCATTCGGCTTTGCGCTGGGAATGGTTTTCGTTGGGATTCTGGTCCTCTTGATGTTTCAGAGTTGGAAGTCATCCCCTCGCGTAACCGAAGAGACGCGGACGCGAGCGGAACTGCAGACTCAAGTGGATGCCGTCAATGCCCAACTCACGACTCTCCAGCAGCAACTCAGCGAGCGTGAGGAATCGCTTACACAGACTCGGGAAGAGCTTCAGCGCCGAATGGAGGAATTAGCAGAGCTCAAAGACCAGCTGATTCATCGAGACGCTGAGCTGGATGATCTCAAAGCTCAGCTGGCTGAACGAGGTGGACATCCAACCAGCATTCCGTAGAGCCACGGGCAGCTTTGCTTCCTCCTGCTTCGTTTCCGACAACCAGTGCGCCTTAGCAGTGGCTCCTCCTGTCCCTGCCTCCGGTGCCTGTGCTAGCATACGTTGTGACCGCTAGAGACTCCACACCATCTGATTTGCTGCCGCAGAACAACCAGGATTCTCATTGCATGGAGCTGGCCCTTCAACAGGCTAGGCTCGCTCCGCTGGTTGGTGAAGTGCCGATCGGCGCGGTGCTGGTGCATCAGGACGAAGTGATTGCCGCGGCTCACAATTACCGAGAACGATCACAAGATCCAACTGCCCATGCTGAGATGATCGTCATTCGCAAGGCTGCGGAGCAGTTAAAGACATGGCGTCTCACCGGCACGACTCTCTATGTGACTCTGGAACCTTGTCCTATGTGCGCCGGCGCAATCGTCCAAGCTCGCATCGCTCGGCTCGTGTTCGGGGCCTGGGATCCAAAAGCTGGAGCCTGCGGCTCGATCCTCGATATTCCGGCGGAACGCCGATTTAACCATCGTGTACAAGTGGCAGGAGGGTTCTTCGAACAGGAAAGCCGCGCTCTCTTGCAGGAGTTTTTTCGAGGTAAAAGGAACAACACTGCGGAAAAACATCGTCCACCGAAGCCGGTCATCTAGCACCACACACCCACCCAGTGAAATCCTCATCGCCCGGCCGCGTTCCTATGCGGTATCGCCCGAGGCGATCTGGGGGCAACTCTGGGCTGTGCCATTGGTACTCGGCTGCATATCGGGGCTTACCACGCTGTACGCGCTCTTTGGCAAAGTACGAGGCACTGCGCTCGTCGGAATCAGCCCCTTGAATCCATAGGAGCATAATGCGTTCATGTAGGGGTGACTCGCGCAACGCCGGCTCCCATTCCACGAATGAGAACCGGCGTGTATGACGATCGCATTAGACTGCAACCACGGGAGCAGAGAACTGTTCAATAATCTGGTCGATCTCCAGCGCATCCAGCACCTCTTTTTCTAAGAGTGCTTCCGCCAGCGCCTTCAAGCTCGCCATCTGCTCAGTCAGCACTCGCTTGGTCCGCTCGTAGTTTTCCGTGACAAGGCGCTTCATCTCACGATCAATCTCCAGCGCCATTTCATCACTGACATCGCGCTTGGTCCCAAAGGAGCGGCCTAGAAACATCGATTCCTCTTTCGGCCCAAACACGAGCGGCCCAAGCTTTTCACTCATGCCCCACTCGCAGACCATTTGCCGCGCTAGGGCCGTCGCGCGCTCCAAATCGTTGCCGGCACCGGTTGTGACTTGTTTGAATACCAGTTCTTCCGCGACTCTGCCGCCCATGAGAATCGCCAACGTGTCGTACAAAAACTCTTTGGAATAATTGTGGCGGTCGTCGGTCGGCAACTGCATGGTCACACCCAGAGCACGACCTCTCGGGATAATCGACACTTTGTGGACAGGATCGGTGCCCGGCAGGAGTTTAGCCATCAAGGCATGACCCGCCTCGTGATAGGCGGTGACCCGCTTTTCCTCGTCCGTGAGAGTCATGCTCTTACGCTCGGCGCCCATCAAGATTTTATCCTTTGCCATGTCGAAATCCATGGCCTCGACTTCATTTTTGTTCTGACGAGCAGCCCAGAGCGCAGCCTCATTAACCAGGTTTTCCAAGTCGGCGCCTGAGAAACCAGGGGTTCCTCGAGCGATCTTCTCCAGTTCCACATTGGCTGCAACCGGCACTGTTTTCGTATGGACCTTTAGGATCTCCGTACGGCCCCTAAGGTCCGGCGGATTCACCACTACTTGCCTATCAAATCGACCTGGCCTCAGCAAAGCCGGATCCAGCACATCCGGCCGATTGGTAGCTGCCACCAAAATGACGCCCTCCGTCGTATCAAATCCGTCCATTTCGACCAGCAACTGGTTAAGGGTTTGTTCACGCTCATCATTTCCACCGCCGAGCCCCGCTCCCCGTGACCGTCCGACTGCGTCGATCTCATCGATGAAAATGATACAGGGAGCCTGTTTTTTTGCTTGCTCGAACATAGCACGGACTCGAGAGGCCCCGACGCCCACGAACATTTCCACAAAATCCGAACCGCTGATACTGAAGAAGGGAACTCCCGCCTCGCCGGCAATCGCCTTCGCCAATAATGTCTTCCCGGTTCCAGGAGGGCCCACCACCAACACACCCTTGGGAATGCGTCCGCCGAGTTTCTGGAACTTTCGTGGGTCCTTCAGGAATTCGACCGTTTCCTGTACTTCCTCTTTCGCCTCATCGATTCCCGCCACATCGGCAAAGGTCACCTTTTTTCGATCATCGGTCAGCATGCGGGCTCTACTCTTTACGAGGGATAGGGCCTGGTTCCCGGTCTGCATCCGACGCATGAAAAACAACCAGAAACCAAGAATGAACGCGATCGGCCCCCAGGTCACAAGAAAACTCATATACCAAGGGCTTTCATCGGGTGGTTTGACCTCGATCTGAACACCTTTTTTTCGCAGCACCTGGACAAGATCAGGATAGTCCGCTGAGTACGTTCGAAGCCGGGAATTATCTTTTAATACGGCGCTGATATGATGGCCCTTGATGGTCACCTTCCCGACATCGCCACTCTCGAGTTTCACTATGAAATCGCTGAAAATGACCTGTTCCTCTACTGCAGCGGTCGGCGACATGGTCCATAGGTTCAGAAGCAGTATCATGAACAGGCCGAACACCATCCAAAACAGTATTTTTTGTGTTTTGATAGCCAATGGTAGCCTCACACGATTCAGTAGGTCACGTCGGATTGCTTATCGTCAGGATACTCTCGGTCCTAGTTCCTCCCTTGATCCGCGCCGCTCCAGTGGCGGCCCTCCGTTTAGAGGGCCGCCACCCTGCCGATGCTCCCATTGGTTACATGCCGGCCGGGGAGCGAGCCTTTCCAAGCCGGCGCTTGTCTTATTAGTAGCCGGTCTTGGCTCCGGTGCCGACCTGGCTGGGGAAGGGATCCAGGATGCTCTTGGGCGCATTGTTCCAGATCACGT
>CAZAKX010000141.1:0-7569 GCA_964485915.1 uncultured Nitrospira sp.
TACCGCACATTCGCAGCTCGCGGGAGGATCTCAATGGGAACCCGCTCGACAACCTTGAGACCATACCCTTCGATCCCGACGATCTTCCGCGGATTGTTCGTGATCAACTTAATCTGGTGAAGGCCGAGATTCGCCAAAATTTGGGCGCCCACCCCATAGTCGCGAAGATCCGCCTTGAACCCAAGTTGTAGATTGGCTTCCACGGTATCACTCCCCTGATCCTGTAGCCGGTAGGCCTTGATCTTATTCAGCAATCCGATTCCACGGCCTTCTTGATTCAGGTACAGAAGAACTCCTCGACCTTCCTTCTGAATGGTCTCCATGGCGGCATGTAATTGATCACGGCAGTCGCAGCGTAGCGACCCCAACGCGTCAGCCGTCAGACATCCCGAATGGACGCGGACGAGCGTCGGCGTCGCACCCTCGACGCGTCCCTTGACCAAGGCAATATGTGTCACTCCATCGATCTGATTCTCGAATGCGACCGCTTCAAACTCGCCAAAAGTTGTCGGCAACCGCGCACTTGTCATACGCTTGACGAAGGTCTCTCGTTTCATGCGATATTCGATCAAGGCCTTCACGGTCACGATCTTGAGTTTATGGAGCTTGGCAAACTTCGTCAGATCAGGAACGCGGGCCATAGTCCCGTCGGCATTCATGATTTCACAGATCACCCCGGCGGGCCGCAGCCCGGCCAACCTTGCCAAGTCGACGGATCCTTCCGTTTGCCCGGCGCGTCGGAGCACACCGCCTTTTTGCGCTTTGAGCGGGAAAACATGCCCGGGCCGAGCGAGATCGCTCGGCTTCGATTTGGGGTCGATCGCCACATGAACCGTCGTCGCTCGATCAGCGGCTGAAATCCCTGTTGTAATGTCTTTGCGCGCATCGATCGAAACGGTAAAAGCGGTCCCGAACGTCGCGGTATTCTCGGAAGCCTGCTGTGGTAGCTGCAGTTCTTCGACACGCTCCGGGGTAAGGGCCAGGCAAATCAGCCCGCGTGCATGTTTAGCCATGAAGTTGATGGCCTGCGGCGTGACCTTTTCAGCGGCCATAACGAGATCGCCTTCATTTTCACGGTCTTCGTCGTCGACCAGGATGATGAACTTCCCCCTCTTAATGTCCCGGATGGCGTCTTCGATGTGGTTGAACGGCATCGGCATAAGACGATCAATTTACCATTTCAGACTGAACCTTGAATATGGTTTTTTTGAGGGTTGAGAGTGGTGGGGAAATCCTCAGGAAGAGAGCTCGACCGGCGACGACCTGTCGCTCCGCAACGCGACCATCACCGTACCCCAGGCACACACCGTGAACCCGGCAAACAGCCAGAGTCCAAGTTCGTAGCTGCCCGAGAATCCCTTCACGGTGCCGATGAGTATCGGCAGCAGAAAACCTCCGACGGCACCGGCAGCGCCGACCACCCCGGAAGCCAATCCGATATCCGCAGGAAACCACCCGGCGACGAGTTGAAACACCACGCCGTTGCCGAATCCCATCGCCGCTGTCGCCACCACCATCATCACAACAGCCATCGTGCGCGAAGGACTGATGACCGCCACCACTGCCCCTGCAATGACAGGAAGGACATAATAAAGCGTCCGCAGCCCCCCTTGCCGATCCGCTACATAGCCGCCGACCGGACGGATCAGGCTGCCCATCAGCCCACAGAGGGCGGCAAGCGCCCCGGCTTCAATCGCATCGACACGATACACCTCATGCAGCAGCAGAGGCAGTATGCTACACAGGCCCACGAAACCGCCGAACGTGACCGCATAGAGAAAGCAGAGCCAATAGGCTGAACGCCGACGAATGAGTTGCGCCGCATTGTGCCACCATGTCACTGCCTGGAGTCCTGGAATCGGCGCTGTTGGCGGCACGGCCACTACAAACACCACCAATGTCGCGGCGACCACCCCGGCCATGATGCCGCAAACCTGGTGCCAATCCGTTGCCGCGGCCCAGCGCGGCGCCAAGAAGAAAATAAGCACGGTGCCGATGTTCCCCGATGCGACAAGACCGAGCACGAATCCTTGCGCCGACGGCGGGTACGCACGGCTCGCAATGGGGAGCGTCACGGAAAAACTCGCGCCCGCCACGCCAAGGCAAACCGAAAAGACCAGTGCGTCTCCATACCCGGTCACACCAAGCCAGCCCCAGCACAACACCAGCAATTCCGCTACGAGAATGACGAGCCCGGTGGACCGCGCACCAAGCCGATCCGCACTCCACCCGGCTACCATCCGCAACACAGCCCCACCGAGTAACGGGAAGGACACCAACCAGGCAAGCTCTCGCTCACTGAGCTGCAACGCCTGAGCAAGCGAAAGACTCATCGCCGCGACGAGCAACCACACCATGAAGCTGACCGTCAGATGCAACCAGGCCCCCACGAGCGAGGGCCAATGACCGCTTTTGAGAATGTGCCAGATCTCGGACACGCCCGACCTCCAGATTGCACAGCACTATAGGGGAGCCCTATTCATGGGTGCAACAGATGCCAGCGCTGCATCTTCGACGCATAGCGTAACCTGCAAGGCTCATCAGCAGAACTCGATGTACCCCCGCCTGTCTCAGCCAAAACAGCATTCTCATTGCGTCCCTGACGGACGGCGGTAGAATTGCGTATCCAGTGATGTGGTGCCTAGGCTTTGGCAAAGACATTCTTCGTCGCACTCCTCCAAGACGACGAGCAGGCGCAGCATGAATCGACAGAATGAAGGATAGTGCACAAAACAAGTCCTGACCCCAGTTATTCAGACTTTTGATGGACACATTCGCCGAACTATTGATTCCTATCGGAATGATAGGTGGAGCATTGGTATACCCGATTCTGCAATTTGTGGTTTTGCGGAGAGTAGCTCGACGCTGGCGCTTTTGGGCTTTCCTGCCGTTGCTGCCCATGGGATACGTTCTCACCATCACTGTGTACGCCTATTGGGGAGGGTCCAATGTATGGCCCATCCTTATGATTTTCATGTCGCCTCCTGCCGTTCTATACGTACTCTTTATCTTGTTTCTGCACAACGTGACGAGCGATCGAAAATCCGGGAAGCAAGCCCGATGACAAGGCTGTTTGAGAAGGAAAAGGGAGCAAGGCTGGTCTTCTGATGGCTGCTGCAGCTGAATACAAAAAAGAATGAGCCTGAGATCGGATCCTGTATTGCACAGTGCGAGAACCTTTGATCCTCAACGTGCTCCACAAATACAAATGGAAGCACATTCAAGCGCTCGCAAGGCGGCCTGTCGAGAATGGAATGGGTGGCCAGCAGTGTTGTCGTATCGATGATGCAGGGAACGGCCACGTGCTTGTGGATTATGGCGTATGAATCTCGATGCCGTTCAGATGAAAGCTTAAAAAGTCTCGCGTGTTGAAGGTGAGCACGGTCTTCACCCGCGCTGCTCTTGCGCAAGCAGCAATGACCCAATCGTAGGTTCGACCGCCTGCGATGTCGCGGTCGGCAGCTTCTTGAAGCAGCGGTCGAACGGCGCTGTGATCCAAGCCCGCGAGTTTTCCCTCGGTGAGAAAGTTGGTCTCGATCAGAGCGATTGTATCCTGCGGCGATAATCGATGGGGTGGAGGGAGTCTCGTGAGGACGGCATAGGCTTCAATCAGCGCTGGGGTAGCGATGACGAGGGATTCCCGCACCGCAAGTCGGCGTTCCATCTCTGAGATGGCTCGCTCATGGTGTTCATGCCAGGTGCACACTGTAGCAACCATGACGCTGGTGTCAGGGAGAAAGCCGCCCATAGAGGGTTAAGAAGAGGCTGCTCGGTTGTGGGTGAGTTGTCGGCGTGTCCGTTCGACGGTCTCACTCGTGAGAGGTTCGATCGGCTGATCCGGCATCGCAACAAGGAACCGACCACGTTTCTTGAGCTTGACCGGAAGCGGTGCCGGCTCAATTTCAATCAATCCCTGCCGCCAGCGAATCTCCAGTTGAGAGCCTGGCTGGAGCCCTGCTTCTCGCCGCAGTTCCTTCGGAATCACCAAACGACCGGCAGCATCAATGGTTGTTTTCATGGTATAAAATATACCATTTTTGCCCCATTCTGCAATGATGACCTTCGCATTACGAGTGAAGCTCCCCGCGGCAAGCTGAGGGGAATATCCAAGTTCAATCGGTGCAAAGCGGACAACCAACTTCGGTCTTGACAGAAATCTGCTCTCGATTACGCGCAATACCCAATACCAATGGCGCGGTCTCGCCCTTTACGACCGTGAGCTTCGCCTTCTCAAACCTGCATCCACTGGAGTAGGTGCTCTCGTCCGGACGAAACTCCAATTCCGCACCATTTCTACTTCCACGCCCACACATCCATGCAATCGATTCGTGCCGGTTTTCAGCATTGTTGCCGCCTAGGAATCTGGTGTAGTCTCCCCTCTTGTTATGGCTATGATCGAGGAAACAGACATACTGGACGAGCCTGAGGATGGGGAACCCATTGCGCCAAAACTCAACGAAACTCCTACCAGCACCGAGCTAGGCCCTGCGCCTGAGCACGATGGAGGCTCACCACCCAACACGACGGCCGTCGTCCCTGTCACGGCCCTGCAGCAATACCTCGCGGAAGTTCGACGCTATCCCTATCTCTCGAAGGAAGAGGAGCTTCAACTCTTTCAGGAATACCAGGCGCACGGCAGCCGAGAAGCGGCGGTCAAGCTCATTATGGCCAATCTGCGCGTCTCGGTCTCGATCGCGGCCGAGTATCTCCATACCGGCGCCGACCACATGGATCTGATTCAAGAAGGCAACGTCGGCTTGATGCAAGCCATCAAGAAATTCGACCCTTCAAAAAACGTCCGGTTCTATGCCTATGCCGCCTGGTGGTCACGGGCCTACATCCTGCGATACCTGCTCCATACCTTCCGGCTGGTCAAGGTCGGAACGACCCAAGATCAACGAAAGCTGTTCTATAACTTAAAAAAAGAAAAGGCCAAACTTGAGCGGGACGGGTTCGCGCCTGATACGAAACTACTCGCTGATCGCCTGAACGTGCGCGAACGCGATGTCATCGAAATGGACCAGCGCCTCGGCAACTGGGAGCTCTCGCTCGATCAGCCAATCGGCGAAGACCAGGAAAACACCCTGCTGGATATCTTGCCGTCCCATCAAGAACCGGCCGATGAACAACTCGCCGATCACCAGCTCAAAACGCTCTTTCGCGCCAAGTTGGCTGAATTTATCAAAACATTGGAAGAGCGGGACGAGGATATTCTGAGAAATCGTATCCTGTCTGATTCCCCCTTGACCTTGGATGATCTCGGCAATAAGTACGGGATTACGAAGGAGCGGACCCGCCAGCTGGAGGCACGCATCATCAAACGCCTTCGAGATTACGTCAAAAAAGACATCAAGGATTTCGACCGACTCCGAACATAAACCCCTCTTTATTCTGATCCCCTAAACACCCAGAAAAACACTGGAAATTCGGTTTCCCAATGAGTTACGATACCGAACGTTTCCAAACGGCGAAAAATGGCGGGTCGATAAAAATCCCTCGCGTCCCTCTTGACTCGGATGAAGTAAGCACTATCTACATCTGGTCACAGGCTTCTGGGGTCTCAAGCGAGTTCAACCCAACATAACCGTCAACACGTCAGGAATTAACTTTCACGAGGAGGAGGTTCTGTTATGAGCACTGCCACGAAGGAGAAGAAAAACGTCGCTAAGGGGTTTCAACCCTTGGGTGAACGTGTGTTCGTCACGTATACCGAGGAACTAGAGAAGACCGCCGGTGGGATTTATGTGCCTGATTCGGCGAAGGAAAAGCCTCAACGAGGCGTGGTCCAAGCTATCGGCAAAAAGGTGGAGAACGTCAAGATCGGTGATCAGGTCTTATTCGACAAATATTCAGGCAGCAAGCTTCGCATTGAAGATGAAGAGTGCTTGATCCTCAAGGAAGAAGACATCCTCGGGATCTTCACAGCGTAGCATCAGTGGAAAAGTTGGCAAGGCTGAAAGTGGTGAGAAAAGATTCCTAACTTTTACAGATTGCAACTTTTCAAACTTTCGCAACTTTTGACTAAAACGGAGGAACGATAATGGCAAAGCAACTTATGTACGGCGATGCGGCACGAGCCTCCATCCTGAAAGGGGTGAATCAGCTCGCAGACGCCGTGAAGGCAACACTCGGCCCGAAGGGCCGAAATGCGATTTTGGATAAGAAATTCGGTGCACCGACCATTACCAAGGACGGTGTGACCGTTGCCAAGGAAGTCGAACTGAAGAACCCTTATGAAAACATGGGCGCTCAGCTGGTTCGCGAAGTGGCCAGCAAGACCAGCGACATCGCAGGCGACGGGACTACCACCGCCACCGTCCTGGCTCAGGCGATCTTCCGCGAGGGTGCGAAGAACATCACCGCGGGCGCCAATCCAATGGAAATCAAGCGGGGCATCGACAAGGCCGTCGAAGCCATCACCGCCGAGCTCAAGAAGCTCAGCAAGCCTTGCCAAAACAAGACCGAGATCTCTCAGGTCGGCACCATTTCCGCCAACAACGACAAGACCATCGGCGATCTGATCGCGGAAGCCATGGAAAAGGTCGGCAAGGACGGCGTCATCACGGTGGAAGAAGCCAAGTCGATGACTACCTCACTCGACGTCGTGGAAGGCATGCAGTTCGATCGCGGATACATCTCCCCCTATTTCGTCACCAACGCCGAGCGGATGGAATGTTCCGTGGAAGAGCCGCTCATTCTGATCAACGAAAAGAAGATCAGCAGCATGAAGGACCTGCTTCCGCTGCTCGAACAAGTCGCCAAGATGGGCAAGCCACTCATCATCCTCGCGGAAGAAGTCGAAGGTGAAGCCCTGGCAACCCTCGTCGTCAACAAGCTGCGCGGCACCCTGAACGTCGCTGCGGTGAAGGCTCCGGGCTTCGGCGATCGCCGCAAGGCCATGCTGGAGGATATCGCCATCCTCACAGGCGGCCAGGTGATTTCTGAAGACATCGGCATCAAGCTCGAGAACGTCAAGTTGACTGATCTCGGCCGCGCCAAGCGCGTGACGATCGACAAGGACAACACCACGATCGTCGAAGGCTACGGCGATTCCAAGAAGATCGAAGGGCGTGTGAAGCAGATCAAGGCCCAGATCGATGAGACGACCTCCGATTACGATCGCGAAAAGCTGCAAGAGCGGCTGGCGAAGATTGTGGGAGGCGTCGCCGTCATCAACGTCGGTGCTGCGACCGAGACCGAAATGAAGGAGAAGAAGGCTCGCGTTGAGGATGCGCTGCATGCCACCAAAGCGGCAGTGGAAGAGGGTGTCGTCCCTGGAGGCGGCACAGCCTACCTCCGCTGCATCAAGGCACTCGATGGGATCAAGGATGTCCCGGCGGAGCAAAAGGTCGGGCTCGACATCGTCCGGCGTTCGCTCGAAGAGCCGCTCCGACAGATCGCCTCGAATGCCGGCGCAGAAGCCTCGGTGGTCGTCGGCAAGGTGCGGGAAGATAAGAACGTCAATGGTGGCTACAACGCCGCCACGGATGAATATGTAGACATGATCAAGTCCGGCATCATCGACCCGACCAAGGTCTCGCGCTGCGCGTTGCAGAACGCGGCCAGCGT
>CAZAKX010000142.1:0-7545 GCA_964485915.1 uncultured Nitrospira sp.
TTTCGCGACCGACCACCGTGCTCCAACCTTGGACATCGACTTTTTCATCCGTTCCATCACGATCCATGTCGCTCCCGAAATTGAGCCCGTTACGATCGAACTGTTGAAATGAAGACGGGATGGTTAAGGGAAAGCGGAATATCTGATAGGGAGTGATCTGTTCTTCCAACGGCGTTCCAGGCTCCGACCCATAGTAGACAATACCGACCGCATCTCGTCGATAGAAACTATCCGCCGGTCCGTGATTGCCTGGATTCGTGTCATGGAACACCGTCACGGTGGCGCCGTTGATGGTTTTCGTTCCAGACACCGTCGACACGTTCGTGAAGAATTTCAGTTCAATGGTCTGGAGAGGTCCTTCACTGATCTGTCCGCGATACGTCCATCGGCTGCCTGGCGTATCCGGGAAATACTCCTCGGACTTTGCAATAGTGACCGGCTCCTCCGCACCCAAGATCTCAGTCCCTGGGTAAAGTTCGGAGAAAACGCATAGGGCCATGATCGCCATCAACCGCATGACAAGTTCACGTTTCCGCATAGTCGTGCTCCAAAAGCCAGATTTTGACGGTACCACAGGAGTCCCAATAGCGGCAAGCTGACTGACCCCCACGGCAGATCCTCCTTCTTCAGCGAGACTCTTACCTGCCCTGCACGCTGTCTCCTCGCTTGATTCGTCGCGGTGCAGGCTCTGATTTGAAGAGTGATGAGTATCTGCCCCCGTAGGGCTTACGCAGATTGCGGAAACACTCGATTGATGTACTTCGACAGCCTGTCCTAAGCTCGTCGTAGGGATCAGCACGAACGGAACACATCAACATATTTAGGAGCTACTCCGTTCGTCCTGAGGTGCTCGAAGGATGAACGCAGGGTTTTTCCGCAGCCCATTAGGTCTTCAGATTGGTGCTGGTACATAGAGATGCACGCCGGGAATTTTCTTGAAATGTGCAACCAGGCTGTAGACCTGGCAGTCGTGCTCGATCGCCAAGGCGGCAATGAGGAGATCCGAGAGAGGCAAGGTCACTCCTTTGCGGAGCAGATGCGCTGAAAGATCACCGGTGTGAGACCAAATGGTTCGCGTGACTTCGAAGTACCGTAAAGCCAATAGGGCGTCTGAGAGGGTGGTTCGTTCGGATTGGGTCCGGCAACCCTGCAGCAATTCGGCCAGCACGACACCGACCAGAGCGACCTCGTCTGCGTCGATGAGCATATCGAGGGCGATCTTTTCAGGTGAATCTGGTCGGTTAAAGAAGGGAATCCAAACGGACGTATCAGCGATGACCATGTCGGCGACGTGTTAATGCGACTTGATGGCGGATCTCGACCTGTTCCAGGCCCTTCCAGTCAAGATCGAGATGAATTGCGCCGCTGAGCGATTTCAGCTGATCCAACTTCTTCCGTCGGATCAATGCTGCCGCCGCCTGATGGATCGCCTCAGTTTTCGTTTTCGCGGCAGTCACGTTCATGAGCTCCCGGATGAGCTTCTCGTTGAGATCCAGCGTCGTGCGCATGGGCATACTCCCTCGTCAGTATGCCTGTATCGTATGCAGGCGGCATGCAGATGTCAAACGTTCTCGCGGAGCTGACGAGTCGAGCTCCAATCGTGTTTCTGATCCGTGTCTCATGCCTTTGAGGTTACCGCTTTTGACCAGGTAGCAGCCTGGGCCTATGAAGTGCCGTTCTAGAGCGAACCTCTCCATCCATAGAATTCATTCCCAGGTCATCCTCCGAACTTGTATTACCTCACAACACGCCTGAGATATCGCCATCGCTTGCCTTCATACGTCTCTCCTCGCATAATTCATCGCATGTCGTCCTCGATTGAGTCGAGACCAGCGGTGCTCGTCACCGGAGCTTCCGGTGGGATCGGTCGGACCATCTGCGAGGCCTTTGGAAAAGCCGGGTGGTACGTGGGCGTCCACTATTATCGCAATAAATCGGCGGCAGACACGACATTGCGACAGGTGCTCGACGCCGGCGGGATCGGTGATCTCTATCCTGCGGATATTCGTGAAGGTGAATCCGTTCGTCATATGGTGGACAGATTCTCGGGCAACGCGTCTGGCCCATTGGTAGTAGTCTGTAACGCGGGAATCGGGCAGAGCACCCTGCTCGTGCGTCATTCGGAGGAGATTTGGGATCACGTCATCACGACCAATCTCACCGGAACGTTTCATTGTCTCCGCGCGATCGCGCCGTCATTACTGGCTCGCGGCGGAGGTTCCATCGTTGTGATCGGGTCCCATACGGGGTTCCATGGGGCCACCGGCCAGAGCGCCTATGCCACCTCCAAGGCCGGCCTGATCGGACTCGTCAGGACGGCGGCGCTAGAATGGGGGCCGCAAAATATTCGAGTCAATCTCGTGCTGCCAGGTTGGCAAAAGACCGACTTGACTGAAGGTATCTTCCCGGAAGGACAGGGCTGGCTCGATCACGCCCTGCACCGTCCACCGAATATTCAAGAAGTCGTCGGGACCATCATGCATTTGGCTCAACTCAAGGACATATCAGGACAAGTATGGAACTGCGACAGCAGACATCTTTAAGCAAAAGATATACCCCTACTGCACAGGCCATCGGATTTTTCGCATGAAGTATGGAGTCTTCATCACTGGAACTGACACGGGCGTGGGAAAGACATTAGTTGCAGCTGCACTCGCGCTCCATCTCAAAAAGCGTGGTCTCTCAGTCGGCGTCATGAAACCCATCGAGACAGGCACCGTGGCGGGAAAAGACTCGCGGTCAGATGCGGCACGGCTCCAATCCATCATAGAGAGCGAGGAGCCGCTGGGTGCCATCTGTCCCTATTCGTTTGAACTGCCGGTGGCCCCTCTGACCGCTGCACAACTGAGTGGCCAACCTATCAACCCGGACACGATCAAAAAAATCTATACACTTCTATCGAACCGATACGAGTGTATGGTCGTTGAAGGAGTCGGCGGCATGTACGTCCCCATCACGCGAAACACCAATGTGATGGACTTGGTGAAACAGTTGCGGCTTCCGGTCGTGATTGTCGGACGCTCTGGACTTGGCGGGATCAACCACTCACTGCTGACGATCGACGCGCTTCGACGAAAGAAGATTCACATGATCAGCCTGGTCCTCAATCGTACCGAGCCCGTACGATCAGCTCTCGCACGTGCTCAGGAACGATCGACCGTTGAAATCCTCCGCAAACAGGCTGGTGTACCGGTGCTCGGTCCCCTGCCCTACGAATCCGGCATGCCGGGCCGCTTCCGGCCCACAGTTGCACATCTCTCCCGATCGACACCCCTCAAGAAGCTGGCGATGCTGTTGCAGAAAACCGCGAAACGAACTCGCTGACGGTGTGTTGAATATCCGGTGCCTTCAAGATGGCGGAAATAACGGCTATTCCATTGGCTCCTGCCCGAACCACCTCTTCAACATGACTCAGCCCAATCCCACCGATGGCAAAGATCGGCAGTGCTGTCAGCCGACGAACGGCTCTCAGTCCCTCTATGCCGACAACCGGATCATGGTCCAGCTTTGAGCCAGGTGTGAAAATAGGACCAAAGCCCAGATAATCCGGTCCGACGGTCGCCGCAGCCGCCACTTGCTCAGTGTTGTGAGTCGACAGCCCGATCAATTTGTTCGGCCCCATCACGTTTCGCGCGTACTGAAGCGGCAAATCCCCCTGTCCAAGATGCACACCGTCCGCCTCCACCGCCAGCGCCAAATCGCAACGATCATTGACGATGAACAACACGCCCAACTCATGGGCGATCTTTCTAAGCGCCAAGGCTTCCGCATAAGCAACCTTCATCGAGGCCATCTTATTCCGGTACTGAAACAGCTTGGCTCCGGCTTTCGCTGAGGCCGTCAAGACATCGAGAAGTGTGCGATCAGCACTGATTGAGGGATCGAGGATAACATACAGCCCTGATAGCGGCGATCCTCCGATGTTCTTCTGTCTCACATTCTGAGTCATGTCAGTTACCGCTTCGACTGTTCCAACGCTTTCTGTTTGACGATACGAAAATGGGCTTCGAGTTCCTGCCGCATGGCAATGGCCACCAACCAATCCGGCACCATGGATTCGATTTCGACGACCAGTTCAAAATCGGCGCGTGTCCGATTCCCCCCTTCAACGGAATTGAGCTTCCACACTCGATGATAGCGTTTGAAGTCCCCTCCCTTCAGGTCAGTCACCAAACCGCCATTCGGGAGGATTCTCGACTCTGTGACCAACCGATGCTCTCCAGGCATCAGTGGATGTTCAATCCGAAGGTCGACCGTAGCCACCCCATCACGGATGTGTAACTCGGCCACGCGCATCCGGACTTCAAAGAGGTCGGGCCAATGAGGGTAATCAGTCAGGAGCGCTTGGACAACAGCCGGCCTCGCTGGGAAGAACACCTTTGCCGTCGCACGAACGCCACCACCGGATTCTGCGGCGACCTCTACCCTGTCCGTCTCAGCCGCCGGCGAATCTCCTACGCCGCACCACATGACGAACAGAAGCACCACGAACGCAACCAGCCAGAACGAAGCAGGAGATTCACCGTTTTGCTTATCCGACAATGGCATCCAGCAGCCGTTGATGAATCTTTCGCACCCGTTCAAGCTGACCTTTCGCGGGAAACCGCTCATAGAACCCATCGGCGCGAAACTCTTTGGTCAATGGCGCCCAGGGTTTGACGATCTCGGCGAACGGCTTGTGCGAGCGCTGTTCCTCCCAATCGGTGATGAGCTTCCGATCCACGATCAGGTCGTCGAGCACACGAATCAGCGCCTTGAGGGTCACATCGCGAGTGAACATATACCGGTCATTTACTCCCCAGACCTCGCCCATGACCTCCTTGACGCCCTTCAGGTAATCACGAACCAGCGCGTAGCACCGGTCGGGCTTCATGCCCAGATGGGATTCCATCCAGCGTTTATGAACCGTCACAACCTTCAACAATTCATTGAACACCTCGGACTGCAGAATCCACTTTTCCTGCTTGCTCCGTCCGCCGAGCCGATTGATCTTGTACTGCAGCGGGGAGTCCGACTCACCGTACAAGAGATTAACGACCTTCGCGGCAAATTTCTTTTCCGGACTTTCCCATGAGACTTTCTCATAGAGATCCACAAGATGCGACCGGTTGATTCGTGTATGGGTGGAGTTAATGATGACGAACATCTCCGTAGCGAAGTCCGCACTCCGTCCGTCAAACAAGAGACACGGCACTTCGACTTGCGCACTTTGGTCGGGATGCTTTTCATGGAAGAAATGCAGCCCGGCAAGACGGTGCTGCCCATCGATCACCAAATACTTCCCCTTCGGTTCGCTCAGATGGCCGATGGAATCCGAGCCGTCTGCCTTTTGAAAGCGAAGCGTTTCATCGGTAAAGAGGAGCACAGTGCCAGGAATCATTGGTTGGGCCACGACGGTCTCAAAAAAATTGACGATCTGCTTAATCTTCTGGCGATTCAGGACACGCTGAAAACCTTTTTCGCTTCGCTCGATTCCCGCTATAAACTGCGCCACGTCATCGTGTTCGGAGAACTTGGCCTGCGCAATCTCTTCACCCTCAAAATAGTATCGGCTCGTAAACCGAACCTTGCTCAAGAGTTCACCGGCCTTATAGGCGATGAAATAGAACATGCCCTCCTTTTGCGTGATCCGCGTCGCAAGCATAGGACCTCCTTGGCTACCAGAAGCTGGGAAGAGGATTCTACGCGGCCCGCTCCATGGCCGCAAGACGAACGACTGTGCTACGATCCTACAACGATGATTTCACAATGGTACATGTTTTCTGCATTCATCTCGCTCATGCTGCTCATCCCGGGGATACCCTTCGACGCCGGTGCACAGGAACCGGAAGATTCACGAGCCACAACGGAACTCTCCTGTAGCTTCTTGATGGAAAAAGGTGAAACTGCGCGACCCTGTCAGGTTCCGTTCCCACAAGGCTGCCTGGTCGCCCATATCCCTGGCACCAAGCAGCCCTGGACTACGATCTCAAAAGCCGGCCGACTTCAGTGTCGATTTGATGAAAAAGAAACTGATTGGAAAACGAAAATTGTCGGTGCATGCGGCCAATGCCAATCAGTCCGCTGCTCAGCCCATTTTAGCGTCCGCTTTGACTGTTCCGCCCTGCACTAATTCCCGAGTGGCCGATGTCCCTGACCGCGACGATCAAGCAAAAAGCACGTACGCTGGGATTTGATGCGGTCGGCATCACTCGCATTGATGACAGCACCCGGATTTCGACCGTCGGAGGCGCGAGCACTTGTTCGAGTGAGGATCGTGCAACCTCCTTACCTCAGCGCCTTTTCGATCGTCTCAGCGAGTGGATCCGGCAGGGCTATCATGGGAGCATGGCCTGGATGGAACGAACCCCTGAAAAACGTGCCGACCCTCGTCATGTGTTCCCAGGCTGCCGTTCGATTATCTCGGTAGGAGTCAACTACCTCACCGAACATCGCGCCGACGAGCAGCCCGGCTATGGCCGCATCGCTCGGTATGCCTGGGGAAAGGACTACCACAAGGTCCTGCTTCGCCGTCTTCAGCAACTTGAAACATTTGTTCGTGCCATGGCACCCGACGCGCACACTCGTTGCTACGTGGACACCGGTCCGATCATGGAAAAGGCCTGGGCCGAACGGGCTGGTCTTGGCTGGATCGGCAAACATTCCAATCTCGTCTCAGCCGAACACGGCTCTTGGCTGTTGCTGGGAGAGATCCTAACGACGGTGGAGCTTGAGCCCGATGAGCCGGCGACCGATCTCTGTGGAAGCTGCACGCTCTGTATCCAGGCTTGCCCGACGAAGGCCATCACCGAACCCTATGTCGTCGACGCCACTCGTTGCATTTCCTACCTCACGATCGAACTTCGCGGTGACGCCACTGCCATTCCTCACGAGCTGCAAACGGGTATGGGGAACAAGATTTTTGGTTGTGACGATTGCCTTGACGTCTGTCCGTTCAACCTACGAGCTGAGCCCACTCGTGAAGAGGCCTTTCAACCGTCTAATTTGACCCTCTCGCCCGACCTGAAGACACTGTCCGAGCTGGATGAATCGACCTTTACGACGCTGTTTCAACAAAGCCCGATCCGCCGAGCAAAGCTCCATGGGTTTCACCGAAACGTGGCCATCGCGCAACGCAATATGAAGGGAGCGTAACATCCTCCAAAGTTTCTCACTACGTACTAGCATGAATCGAATTAGATACAACGTGTATCTTTTTAGATTCTCGCTATCCTCAAACATCGAATTTATGACTTATTGGCAGAATTTACCCCGGCGTCTGATCTGATTAGGTGATTAATTTTCCATGGAAATTATAATCCCTCTGAGCGACAACACTGTGGTACGCATTGTGCTTATCGTGTGGTGGCTGTCATTGTCAGTGAAGGTCGGGATGGTACGTGCAGGAATGCGTTGGTGGCCTGCGTGAAAAAAAATTTGCTTACGCTGCCAAGAACAATGTATTTTTTCTTCTAAATTTGGTAGATAGTTGACCCGGCGTCTGTTCGACGAGTGATGGAGGGGGCCAAAACTAGCCGTGCTTGTCAGCGCAGCGTCTTATTTCCA
>CAZAKX010000143.1:0-7534 GCA_964485915.1 uncultured Nitrospira sp.
GGCGAATCTGGCAGGAGGAAAGCTCGAGGCATAGTATTGCGCCAAAGAAAAGAACCGAACCGGAATTCCTCATGGTATTCACTTTCGCTCAAGAGGGGACAGATTCAAACTTTTAGGCCTGCGACACACTCATCGACGTGGGACCACTATCCCCCAATTGAGTGCCCAGGAAACCGTGGCAGGGGGGCTTTTCTCCGTTCCTAATTTTCACAATTGGGAAAAGAAATGGGTTGCTCGCCGTATCGAGGACATTTCCACAAAGAATATCATGGCCACCGGGCTGATTGGCCCCCCCTGCGCGACGGGCTACATAAACTTCTTCGGAAACTGCTTTACCAGGGCGGTTGCAAGTGTATCGGCAATAACGTACATGTGGTGCTCCATGGCTGGCCAGGCCTCTTCTTCGCCAGCGTAATCTCCTTGTTGGAATTTTGTGATTTGCGCAACCTGATGGTCGACATGCGTAGCAAATAGAGCTCTAACAGCGTCTTTCGAGAGGTGGGGATTGACCTCGCTAAAAAATGTAGCGATCGCTTCGGTATTCGAGGCTAGCTGGGCCATGGCTGCATCCTGCTGGCCTTTATTTCTGGCCACAGTAGCTTGTGAATATGCCTTAACTCCGTCATAGTGCTGCGTCAACAGGGTACGGAGCTGACCAGAGGCAGCTTCTCCGTAGAACGGGGCAAACGTCCTTGCCATATCTCTTATATTGGCAACAACAGCCTTTTCCGCAAAATTCCGAGACCGTAGATCGTTCTTTGCGTTGTCCAAAACCACATTGCGAACCCAGAAGAGCTGTCGCGACCATTCATCTCGCAAGACACTCTGAAGATCCGCCTCTGTGACAGGATGAGGAGCCGACACCGAGCTCCATTCGTGCGCACAACTTGCTAACCCGCCGACGGTCAATACCACTAGGGCCATGGACCAACGCAGTATGTTCATAAGAAATCCTTTCCTCAGTTAATTGTAGGTAAACCCAGGCAGTTAAGACGATGACACCGCCCTTTGGATGCATACGCATGAATCTGACTTACGTAACGCATTCCCGTGTCCATCATGTAAACACTGTGTAAACGGTTTGTTAACAATCACTCACTACATGGATGGTTGCGCTTTGCTGCAAGGCTGAAGTCGTAGAAAGTCTCTCTCATCATCGGTTGAAAAATCCCGCCAAGAGCTCTCGAACGCTGTCGAACACCGCTGGCTTCTGAAACATTTGGGGGCTTGTTATGCTTACCGCTGTATGGACTGGGCAAAAGGGCCATTCATCCATCGGATTGCCTTGGACTTCGGCAATGATCGAACGGTCCGCGTCACCATGTGGTGCGTGAATGACGATGAGGGGACTATCCGGATCGAGCAAGCAGGTATCGCCCATCTCGTTTGGTTTGCCCGTGGTCGTGGTTTCAATGCGCACTCGCTGTTGTCCGGCGGAGAATACCGTGTCACCTTCTCGCAGCGGCCCAGTCGGCGCAAGTGAGTACAGCAGAAGAGGAGTAAACAGAATGATGCTTACTGCTATTCCGATCGACCACAGCGGAGGTTCGGTCTGATTCCGATCCGAGATTTGTGATGATTTACTCATTCTCTGTGCATCCATATGAAGCTTCTTACGGTAGATCACCCACTCGATAATCGTCGCCCCTCTCCAAATCGTAACCAATTTAACAAACGCGTAACAACTCCGTAGCACTGTCTTAACGTTCATCCTCTATACCTCGTCGCGGATTTCGAAGCACGACTAATCTAGGAGGGAGGAAGTCGAATGAAGCAATGGTGGTTTGCAGTCAGTCTGTGCCTGTTCGGCCTCGGGTTGATGTTCCAGACCGATCTCGCTCTGGCCAGCGTGGAGGATCTCCTGTACGAGAAGGGGCAGATCACAAAAGAAGAATGGCTCAAGCTCAAGGCCGAGCACGAAAGAGAAGAAGCAATCATTGCAGAGAGGTCAACGGTCAAAAAATGGTTCGACAAGCTCAGCATACGAGGCTATACGCAAATGCGCTATAGTTACCTCCCGGGGAACAAAGATATACGCCTCGATGATTCCGATGTCTCCGTCGGCAATAATACGGGCTTCGGCTTTCGCCGAATCCGCCTGGTCTTTTCAGGCGATATTACCGATTGGCTGTCCTTCTATTTCCAGCCGGATTTCGCAGGTGCAGTCCCGGGTGCCTCACCAGACGCGAATAACTTTGCACAAATTCGCGACGCCTATACCGATATCTTTTTGCCCGTGCCCTTTCTCATGTTCGCAGAAAAGGAACTGCGGATTCGAGCAGGGCAATCAAAGGTCCCGTTTGGGTTCGAAAATCTGCAGTCCAGTCAAAATCGGCTGGCCCTTGACCGGACCGACGCCATCAACAGCGCGGTGCCAAGCGAGCGCGATCTCGGCCTCTTCATCTATTACACACCGAAGGAAACCAGACAACTATTCCGAAGACTGGTCGATTCAGGTCTCAAAGGAAGTGGAGACTATGGCGTCTTAGGCGTGGGGGTCTATAACGGCCAGGGTACCAATATCTCCGAACGCAATGACAATAAACATATCGTCCTGCATGCCACCTATCCCATGGAATTGCCCTACGGGCAGATCATCCAGTTCGGCGTGGATGCGTACCGCGGGACGTTCGATGTCGCGTCGGGCCCAGGAGTCGTACCGGAAAATAATGGGAACATCCGCGACGAGCGGGTCGGCGTGCATTTTGTGCTCTATCCGCAACCCTTCGGTTTCCAAGCGGAATGGAACTGGGGTCATGGACCGGAGTTGAACGCAACTCAAACAGCTATCCAGGAAGGGGATCTCCAAGGCGGCTACGTCCAGGGGATGTATAAGTGGGACGTGAATAAGCCCTGGTTGACCACCATGATACCCTATGTACGCTGGCAAGAATACGACGGAGGGAGGAAGAACCGGACGAATGCACCGTTCGCCGTCGTTCGGGAATGGGAACTCGGGCTTGAGTGGCAATTCGGTCGGGCCCTGGAATTCGTCATCGCGTATGCCAGGACCGAACGCACGAATACACGAACGGCGCCCTTTGAAATTCAAGAAGGGGACATTATTCGGACTCAGTTGCAATGGAACTATTGACGATGGCTGGCCGAGCGTGGGGTGGAAAGCGGCAGCCCTTAATCACATGTGCGAGGATCTGAACCAGTCCGTAAATAACACTCTCGTAACACTCCCGTAATGCGTTGGTAACAAAACAGGATTATTTATGATGATTATTTATGATTAGGATTATCTATGATTTGGTGATCATGAAAGGACTATGTCTTATGAAAATATCGATTGCTAAGCCTGGTCTAACCTGCCTTGTCCTTCTTGGAACTCTTCTTTCTGCCATCCCATTGGTTCATGCCGATGATCATATTGTATTGGACCCAGCCTTAAAAGGGTATGTGAAAGTCACCGGGGTAACCGGCAATGTCAACAGTATCGGTTCGGACACACTCAACAACCTCATGACGCTGTGGGCCGAAGGGTTTCGTAAGCAATACCCAAGCGTCAAAATTCAAATCGAAGGGAAGGGATCGAGCACGGCACCCCCGGCCCTGATCGAAGGGACCGCGCAGCTTGGACCAATGTCTCGCGCAATGAAAAATACTGAAATGGATGCCTTCGAAAGAAAGTTCAGGTACAAACCCACAGCATTCCCGGTCGCCATCGACGCGCTGGCTGTCTATGTCAATAAAGACAACCCTGTCCAAGGTCTCACGATGGCGCAAGTCGATGCGATCTTCTCAAAGACTCGCCGATTTGGGGCGTCGCAAACCCTTGATCAGTGGGGCCAGCTAGGAGTTACAGGTGAAGTGGCCACCACGCCAATCAGCATTTATGGCCGCAACTCTGCATCCGGCACCTATGGATTTTTTAAAGAGTTCGCGTTGAAAAACGGAGACTATAAGGATGAGGTCAAGGAACAACCAGGCTCAGCGTCCGTGGTGCAGGGCATCACGGAAGATCCGGCAGGTATCGGTTATAGCGGGATCGGGTACTTGACCTCCGGTGTTCGAGTCCTTCCATTAGCCGAAAAAGAGGGTGCACCCTTTGTGGAGCCATCGCAGACAAATGCTTTGAATGGATCCTATCCCCTCTGGCGGCATCTATTGGTGTATGTCAATAAAGCGCCGAACAAGCCGCTTGATCCACTCGTGAAGGAGTTCATCAAGTTCATTTATAGTAAAGAAGGCCAAGCCATCACCATCAAGGATGGTTTTTTCCCTCTCCCCCAGTCTGTGATTGAAAAGGAATCGGCAAAGCTCGAATGAGTCTAAGACCGGCTGTCCGGAGTGGATAGACCATAACAGGCATATGACGACTCACGATCTTGTGAGAAATGGAAAGCTGAAACATCGGAACGGAGATCGAAAGCCAACGCATGAACGTGCCGCCATTCACTCCGATACCGGTCCTTCAAGGAGAGCCCTCCCCAGGCCGGGGTTCCGTTCCGACCCCGGCCCTGGTGAGTGGGCTGTTTAGTCGCCGCCAAATCAGGTCAATCACGGATGGGCTGACCAACGTCATCATCAAGACCGGTGGAATCAGCATTATTCTCTGCATTCTCGGGATGTGCATCTTTCTGGTAAAAGAAGTCATCCCACTCTTTCAACCGCCCCACGCCACCCCAACCGAGCCGATTGCACTCTCTCCACTTGAGCGTCCTTCACCCTCAGCCCTCATCGGCATCGACGAGCATCAAGAGCTTGCCTATGTCCTGCGCGGAGACTCATTGGAGTTTGTCTTCTTAGGGGAAACCACGTCAGCCATAACAAAGATTCCTTCTCGAGGCTTACTGCCCGATGGCTCGGTCACAGCGCTCGCACGAGCGTTCGGGAAGGGACATTCTCTCGCCATGGGTACGGCAGCTGGCCGCGTCATTCCCGTGGCGATTGAATTCACTCAGGACTTCCAAGGAAATGAGCGGTCGATTGTCCCGTCCGTCACGGTCGGGACTTCGATGAGTGCCGCACCGACTCCGCAACCGATTACCAAGATGGCGTATCAGAGCACGGACTCCGACGTTCGGATTGCCGCGCTGCTTCAAGATCAGCATCTCTGGCTCACCACAAGCCGGAACACATCCCGTCCCGATGGAACCGCTGAGGCTTCGATCACGCAGGTCGATCTCACACCCAGCATCCCCGGTCGGGTGACGGCGTTCACGCTCGCGAGTCGAGCCGAGCTTCTCGCCGTCGGAACGGAAGGGGGCAAGGTCTACCATTTCGACCTTCGGGAACCGGCGAAGCCCGGCCTTGTTGACACGACCCAGGCTTCTGAAGGACGTGACGCGATTACCGCGCTGGCCTATTTGATGGGTGACCGGAGTCTGGTGGTCGGCGGTTCGTCCGGGCAGATTGCCGTGTGGATGCCCGTGCGAGAACATGCGACGACTAATACGACCCATATGACGCGGATCCATCGGTTTGCCCCTCATCAGCGTGCGGTCACCGACATCACGATTTCTCAGCGCGATAAGGGATTCATCACGACCGATGCCGGCGGAGAAATTCGGTTGCACCACTCGACGTCCGAACAAACGTTGCTGACATTCGCTCCGCAACAAGGGACCCTTCTGAGTACGTATTTTTCTCCAAAGGCGGATGGCCTGGTCGGTCTCGCTGAAAATAATAAGCTGGTGCATTACCACATTTCGAATCCCTTCCCAGAAATCACGTTAACCACGCTGTTCTCCCCTGTGATGTACGAGGGGTATGATCGGCCGGAACTTGTCTGGCAATCCTCGAGCGGGTCGGACGACTTTGAGGCCAAGTTCAGCTTGACCCCGCTGATCTTCGGAACCATTAAAGGGACCATTTATGCCGTGCTCTTGGCAGTGCCGTTGGCGGTGTTGGCCGCAATCTACACCGCCATGTTCATGCATCCGGATCTCCGGGCCAAGATCAAACCCACGATTGAAATTATGGCGGCATTGCCCACCGTGGTACTGGGATTTCTAGCCGGCCTCTGGTTTGCCCCGGTCCTGGAGCGGAACTTTCCTGCCATGACGGGGATGGTCTTGGTGATGCCCGTGGTCATTGCCGTTTCGACTGGACTCTTTCTCCTGCTCCCTGCCTCCCTCAAGCATCGCGTGCGGCCTGGTGTTGAGGCACTGCTCATGATGCCGATCATCGTTGCCGTGGTCTGGGGGTGTCTTGAGACCAATGCATGGTGGGAGTCCTTCTTGTTCGACGGCCATTTTAAGCCGTGGCTCCAGACTCATCTTGGTCTGAATTATGACCAGCGCAACGCCATCGTGGTCGGTGTGGCCATGGGATTTGCCATCATTCCCATCATCTACAGTATTTCCGAAGAAGCGCTCTCCAATGTTCCGAAGAATCTGATCGCCGGTTCCTTGGCCCTCGGCGCTACGCGGTGGCAAACGCTCACCCATCTCGTCCTGATCTCAGCCAGTCCGGGTATCTTCTCGGCGCTGATGATCGGGTTCGGTCGGGCTGTTGGAGAGACCATGATCGTGCTGATGGCGACCGGTAATACGCCGATCATGGATTGGAGCCTCTTCAACGGGTTTCGAACCCTGTCCGCGAATATCGCCGTGGAGATCCCTGAAGCGCCGCATGGCGGGACCTTGTATCGCACACTCTTTTTGGCGGGTTTGCTCCTCTTTATCGCGACTTTTCTGCTCAATACGGTCGCGGAGCTGGTTCGACAGCGACTCAGAGAGAAATACAGCCAATTCTAATCGATATGATTTACGCAAGGCGACTTTCCAGACTAGCAGGCAGCGCTCAGGTGTTGGACGCAAGTCTGAAAATTTTGGGGCACGAGTGATTCAATGAAGCTGTGGCTCCGGCATTTCATGGCGAGCGGGGAGCTCTTCATTTGGGGCTGCGGGGCAGGGCTCTCCCTGTCGCTGCTCATGATCGCCGGCCTCCTGGTACTCATTCTCCTCAACGGGTTCGGGTACTTCTGGCCGGCGGATCTCGTCGAATTGACGCTGAAAGACGGAAAACATGTGATCGGTCAGTTGGCCGGCGAAGAAGTCGGTCCGAAAGGGGTTCCGCGAATCAAAATGAAGATCGGCAATCGCGATCTATACGGGCTGGACTATCGGTGGATCAACACCGATCAGATCGTCGAGCGAGCCACGCCGGCCGATCTCGTGATGGTGGAGCGGCGCGAGTGGGGGAACTTCTATGGCCGGCTCCGGACGCTGGCTAAGGAAGAACACACTGTGGCCGAAGGCTCAGAGGCCGTATGGCAGTCCCTTCCGACCCTGCTTCGACAGGCCGAATCAAGCGAGGCAGAGAGCCCGTACATGGTGCTTCTTGCCGATGCCAATGGCAGAGAAAAGTCCATTGCACTCAGCCAAGTCATCCGAGTCTTGCACCCGAACGACCTTTCGAAGATGGAGAAGGTGTGGGTCTATGCCGGAAACCTCTGGATGGTGCTGACGACGGAGCCACGAGAAGCCAACACGGAGGGTGGGATCTTCCCGGCGATTTTCGGCACGGTCATGATGGTGATGATTATGAGCTTCGTCGTGACCCCCTTTGGTGTCATCGGCGC
>CAZAKX010000144.1:0-4939 GCA_964485915.1 uncultured Nitrospira sp.
CTTTGAGCCAAAAGCCGAAAGGCACCTCGGCATAGGTATAGTGCGCGCCCACGGCGTGGAGCGTCATGAAGCATGCGATAAGCCCATAGGACACACCTGAAAACTGAAACTGTCGGTAGGTCAGAACCAGCAGAACCACCAAGGCAAAAGCCAGCAGATTCTCAAGAAGCCAATCCCTTCGATTCACCGGCGCGATGGCCAGCCAGATCCAGAGCAGTCCATAGCAGAGGAGGAGTGCAGAGGCCAGATGAGAACTTCTCGACTCTGCCCAGCTCAGGTCTGAGCGTTCGACCATCATCTCACAGGGATGAATCGACGATGATCGGCTGGGCCTGGGACGGCACGTGCGCCCCTCGAACCACGCGGACGACCGCAAGGATCGTCACACAGAGCAAGGCCCCGTAGAGCGCAGCAGCGATGTCTTTCTGAGCATCCCACACATCTCCTTGAGATCCCAAATAGGTGATGCCCAACTCCGGATGGACAGCGTTCGCCACCCATGATTCGATAATCTCCCAGAGTCCGCTCAATCCCAAGACGGTCATGACCGGCAAGTAGTACAACAACCAACCTCGTACCCTCGCCCCAAGACGAAACAGTTCTTCCATCGGATAGGCCAGCAGGAAGCCGAAGCTGAAGTGGACGATCCGGTCGAAATGGTTCCGGCCGAGATGGAACACCTGTTCCATCCACGTGCCGACCGGCACTTGAGCATACGTGTAATGCGCGCCAATCGCATGGAGAGTCAGAAAGAGGGTGATGAGCGTGTAAGAGGCATGGGACAGAGGAAACACACGGTGCGTTGCGATCAACCCCACCACGAAGGCAGCCGGTAAAATACTCGAGATGAGCCAGAACTGGGGGTCGGTCGGCGACTGCGCCGTCCAGACGGAGAGAGCAACGTACCACAGCAGTAATCCCATCAACAAAAACTTGTCACGAGACCACATCGGTTCTCCTTGCAACCGGTTAATCAACCAGTGAAGCATCAAGATGGTAGCCTTAGAACCTCCTTACTCTACTGAAAGGTTGGCTACGCCCGCAACCGAGCGACGATGAGCCCTGGCGGTCTTATATGTTCGTTGGTAACAGCCCGCGTCGGCTAGTCGGATTTCCCCTTCCGCCAAAAGATCCACACCAGCACTATGACGACCATGACCGTGAGGATCGCTTCAAAAGAGTGCTCAGACATTGAGCCACGTTATGAAGTGTGAAGTCCTTGGTATCTGCGTAACTCTAAGTGCCTGAGCTTGTCCTAGCGGGAGCGCTTCGAGGAATTGGTGAGCTGACCATCCAGATTACGTATCTGAAGGGCCAGCCCTGTCAACTCGAAGGCGACTAGGATGCCCTGCACTGTGGTAACGCCTGAGGCGACAGCCGCCTGTGCCGGCCCTTCGCCTTTAGATATCTGGGCGTTGGGGGCTGACAGGTCGTCACACTAAATGCCCCGACGATAATGGCGCACAACCCAACTATGAATCGAAGACTCATGCGCTTCGTCCTCCAATAGCGGCTAGTCGATCTTCACTGGGATGGATTTCTTCTTCGCTTCCTCCGTCTTCGGCATCCGGATTTCCAGCACACCGTCCTTGAAGGACGCCTTGATTTCATCGCTCTTCACTTCGCAAGGCAGACTCACGCTCCGCAAGAACGACCCGTATGATCGCTCACGGCGATAGTAGTCGTCCTCTTTCACTTCTTTGTCTTCTTTTTTCTCGCCTTTGATCGTCAAGGTTTCCCCTGCGAGGTTGACTTCCACTTCTTCCTTCTTCATACCGGGGAGCTCGGCCTTCACCACAACCGTGTCTTTTTCCTCATAGACATCGAGCGAAGGCATTCGAATCGACAGAGGTCGGATTGGCAACCAGCGGTCGCGTCCGAAGAGACTGGGGAATGGGCGCCGCCACATGTCATCCATGAAGCGGTCCAACCAATGTTCGAACTCTTCTCCGCGCGACACAATCTCGCTTGGTTTCTTGGTGGCAACGGCTTTTTCTTCTGCGGCTGCTTTTGTCATGACACTCCTCCTCGTGGGTTAATGACCTGTGGTTGTTGTCTACTCACACGGTCGTCACACTGCTTTCTCTCAAATCTATTGTCCGAATCAGCACGCATCCTTCATGGATGAACCTCAATGTGATTCACGACCTTATCAACGCCAAAGACGTACCAAGCGTCGAACTCCGCCATTTCTTTCTGCGGTACGGAAGGCGCATCGCCTTCCAGCATCACCACAGATTGCCGCGCCAATACGCGGATTCGCTCCTCGTTGACGAATGGATCTTTCTTCAAGACGACTCGCACCGCCTTCGCCATTTCCTCGTCCGAGTCCGGCTGATCCGGAACAACTGCCATCCCATTGATGACGTCGCGGCTCCCTGGAACCCACCAGGCCAACACTCCAGCCAACCGCTTCTGTGTCAGCCCGGTCACATGGTCGTCGAGCAACACGACTCCGTCGGTCACAGACAACCGGATCGCCCCTCGAGGCTCATCGGCAACTTCTCGAACAGGTTCAAGCTGCCCCTTGCGAATCACGTGAACAGAACAATTCATCAGCATCGGTTCCTGGAGCAGCGCATCGCGCACCGCATCTAAGATGGCACCGTCCCCCATACGCGTTGCCGGTGTGACATGGAGGCGATCCACAATGCCGGTCACGCCCCGAACCGCCATCGCAAGTTCCAGACTCAGTTTTTTCGCGGCGACATGCTCGACTTCGCCTTCCAGCGTGAGGACACCATCACGAAACTCCATCTCGACGCGAAACTTATGCAAGTTAATGCGCGGCTCCCGCTCGAGAGCGGCGCGTACTTCTTTCAGAATCCGATCCCGTTCTAATACAGCCGTTGTCTTCATAGGTATTGCCGAACAAACGTACCCGCACTCCTTCCCTGTGGAGCAATTGCAATGCCATGCGCATGAATGTCGAAGAGTCACTGATCGTTCAGGCTGGAGGGCGCTCGCCAGTCATGCCGAGAAGTTTCAGAACAGCGAAACAATGGGGACTAATTCCCCACATAGATTTGCGCTCCTGCTGCAGAACGCCACGCTTATTTTGACTGACAGCTGGACGAAGCAACCGGGGGAATGGGCCGCCTCACGGCACACGCGATGCATGACGATTGAAGATTGTGTGGTATGCAACCGTGATGCTTCCTCTCCTAGACATTCGCAACCTTACCTTTGCGGTAGGCAATCAGAGAATTCTGGACCGACTCGACTTCACGATCCGCCCGAGAGAAATTCATGCGCTCCTCGGCGCGAACGGCTCCGGCAAGACCACCTTGGCCTATCTCCTCATGGGTTGCGACGGGTATGTGCCGACGGCGGGAACCGTGATGTTCAAAGGCGCGGACCTTCTCTCACTTAAGATGTATGAACGGGCGAAGTCGGGCTTAACTCTCGCCTGGCAAGAGCCCGCTCGGTTCGAAGGCATCACAGTCCGCGAGTACCTGACCTTAGGTCGCTCCGAGTCCGATCCAAAACCGGTCCTCGTACAAGTCGGATTAGACCCGGACCGGTACTTGAACCGGCGGGTTGATAAAGCCCTGAGTGGAGGAGAACGTCATCGCATCGAGCTGGCATCCCTGCTGTCGATGAAGCCGACGTTGGCGATTCTCGATGAGCCTGCCGCTGGGATCGACATGCTCTCGATTAACCACATCATCGACATCATTCGCGCGCTGAAAGAAGCGGGGGGATCGGTCCTCTTGATCACGCACCAGGAAGAGGTTGCACTCATTGCCGACCGGGCCTCGCAGCTCTGCGCCGGACGCATCATCTTCTCAGGCAGTCCACAGGAAGCCGTCGATCATTTCCGCGGACGAACCTGCGTTCGTTGCGACGGGGAGGTGTGTAACTATGCCCGACCTTGACGACCTGAGACGCACCCTCCCGATGGTCGGAGCTGAACCCTCGATTCTCGATGATACGAGCATTGCGCATGTCGTGGCGCATGGGCATCACATCCTAAGCCGGCGGACAGTACCCGGTCTCCGCGTCGAGATGGAAGAAACGCCGGACGCCATCGTCGGAAAACTGATTGTCGAAGCGGGAGTACAGATCGCTCAGCCTATCCACATGTGTTTCGGGCTCGCCCACCCGACCGGGGTCCAGCAGATCAACATCGACGTACAGATCTGCGAAGGGGCGCAGGCGCGAGTGCTGTCGCATTGCCTCTTCCCTCTCGCGCAAGCAGCGGAACATCGGATGCAGGCCGTCATGGAGATCGGACCAGGCGCATCGCTGATCTATACCGAAGGCCACTACCACGGCCCCCATGGCGGCATGCAGGTCCTGCCCCATGCGACGATCAAGATCGGGAAAGGCGCGCGGTACTTTTCCGACTTCTCACTACTCTCCGGCTCAGTGGGGACCCTCGACATCGACTATCTTGTGGAAGTGGAGGAAGAGGGCATCGCCGAACTCAGCGCGAAGATCTTCGCGCACAAGACCGATCACATCACGCTCAAAGAAACGGTGATGCTCCGCGGGGAACGGTCGCGGGGCCTGATTAAGACGCGCGTGGTGCTCGATGGCGAAGCCCGCGCGGAAATCACCGGGATCACCGAAGCCCACGCAAAAGGAGCCCGAGGCCATGTGGATTGTATGGAAATCGTGCAAGGCCAGGCCCAGGCCAGCGCGATCCCCATCGTGAGGGTGTTTCATCCGGAGGCCAAGGTGACCCACGAAGCCGCCATCGGAAGTGTGGACAAGAAAGAATTGGAAACCTTGATGGCGCGTGGGCTCACGCCGGAGCAAGCGGTGGAAATGATCGTGAGCGGAATTCTGAGGTGACCAGTCGCCTAGCAGACCGTTAAAAAACTATTTTGACGCTCGATAACTGTCGACATCTTTGAAGTCATAGACCGAATCCAAAGAGTCCGCAGGAAGTTCAAAAAGGCCTCCAGCAAGGCCGCAGCGAGCGAAGAGGCGA
>CAZAKX010000144.1:5039-7488 GCA_964485915.1 uncultured Nitrospira sp.
GTCCGCAGGAAGTTCAAAAAGGCCTCCAGCAAGGCCGCAGCGAGCGAAGAGGCGAAGCGTACTTTGTGCCGTACGTTAAGCCTCTGAGCGATGCGAGAACGAAGCTGGAGGACTTTTTCAACGTCCTGCAATCACGAATCGGTGCGCACGCGGAATCGTGGTTCAAGCGCCTTCAAGTTTTCCATGATGCCGGTATACTCCAATTCCGCCATGGGCAACATGGCAGCACCAAAGAACCCTTGGCGTCGCATGTCGATGGCTTTGTCGGAGACGGTATCCCGTACTCGGTTCCAGAACGGATGGAGGAAAGCGTCCGCTGGCTCGGTAAACCGTCCTTCGTGCATGGCGAAGGCGGCACAGGTGATCACCGGAGGGCCATCGAAGTAGCTGATGCCCGACTGAAGCGGGACCGGCATCAGGGGCATCTGGTGAGAGCCACGCATGCCACCTGCCACATACGGACCGACTGCATAGGGCGCTAAGACCTCACCCGTCGCCGGGAAATCCTTCTGGACCCGCACCAGCATCACCGGGTCGTCCTTACCGGTGTACTTCCCGGCAATGTTATGCAGCCGTGACGTGGATGCCACCACCGCTTGTTCACCACTGGTGACTGACCAGACCGATTCCACCACGTACCGTTCGGTGTCTCGCAGCAGCGCGGCGATTTCATACAATTCTTTCGGGGCATGGAGCTCGATAATCCTGTCACCTTCCGTATGATTCACATCCATGATGACGAAGCGAAAGCCTTGTGCCATGTTGGGCGCCAGGATCAAACCCGGGGTGTTCATGGGGTCGGCGAAGGCCAGATACAGTGGGAGATTAAAGGCACCGGGATCGGTCTTGTCGGCCGCGAAGAATAGAAAAGGCTCATTCGGCCGCTCGTTGAATTCCATCTCCGCCACGGCCGGTCCCATCCCGCGCACATTGCCTGAAAAGGCGTCTTTCAACAAATCTTGACCGGCACCGTACAGCCCCTGATGTTTGGCGACTGCCGTCCCGGCGAGGAAGGCATCCCACGCCAGTTTATGGACGGCTTCGTGGCCTGCACCATGCCGGTGGCTCATCAAGATCGCGATATCGTCACCGGTGCTGCTAACATAATGGTCGATCAACAGCGAAGAGCCATGCTGGGCAACATAGCTCCGAACGGTTTCCAGCAGTTGCCGGGAGGGACAGATATGGCCGCCGATGGAACCGATATCGGCTTTGATGATGCTGAGGGTGACTTTCATGGCGATACTCCTCCTCTCCGACAATGGAATAGAGTTCCTGCCTCTGTCTACATTGAGCAATCTCAATGCCACAGCGCTTAGAAACAGATCTTTCACAGATTCCCATGTTTGGTTTAGGGAGATTCGAAGCACGGACCTCTTGGATCAGGCAATCGGTTGGGGTAGTCGTCTACAGAGCAGTGAGGTTCGATGAGGCAAGATGCAACAGTGGACGAGGCTTTGCACTGGGTCTTGCACCAGGTAGACTCATGACGCCGATGGGCTAACAGCACCAGAAATTGGATTGACTCTCGCATGACCTTGCGACAGGCCAACCACGCAATCCTGACCATCGACGGCTCCCGCTATTCCGGCAGCGGTACCATCGTGCGGCAAGCCGTCGCCTTTTCCGCCCTCACCGGGCTGCCTATCCACGTAGTCAATGCGCGTGCAAAACGAGACAAGCCGGGCTTGCGCCCACAACATATCCGGGTCGTGGAGGCCATTTCAGAGCTTGTGAATGGAAGAACGGAAGGTCTTGTCCAGGGTTCACAGGAATTCACGTTTCGCCCAGGGCCTCTCAAGATAGGGCGACATTACCACTGGGCCATCGGCTCTTCCGGCTCGACGACCATGCTGGCGCTCGGTGTTCTACCGGTGCTGGCCTTCTCAGGATCGCCGGTCACGGTCGAGTTGCGAGGCGGACTCTTTCAGGATTTTGCTCCGTCCGCCTTCCATCTCCAGCATGCCTTACTTCCGGTTCTCGACAAGATGGGGCTCCACGCAGAAGTGGAGATCGTACGACCCGGTTATGTCCCACGAGGCGAAGGTATATTGCAGCTCACGGTGAAACCGCTCACTGGTCCCTTACGAGGGCTCATCCGAGAAGAGCCGGGTCCGGTGACGCGATTATGGGGCATCGCCCTTTCCTCCCATCTCGAAGAACGGCAGGTGAGCCGTCGCATGGCAGAATCGGCACACGGTGTGCTCTCCGAATCTGGTTATCAGGCGGATGTGGAGATTCGTCACGACACAGAATCACCGCAACGAGGCGCTGCGCTGGCACTCTTCGCCGATCGAGGAGAAACCGTGCGGCTCGGGGCGGATCAAGCCGGCGCTTTGAGGAGAAGCGCGGAGTCGATCGGCAAACACGTCGCGAAGCAATTGCTCGAGGAGCTTGCGTCCGGCGCGACGCTGGACCGATTTGCTGCCGACCAAATCATTCCCTTTGC
>CAZAKX010000145.1:0-7439 GCA_964485915.1 uncultured Nitrospira sp.
GGGATGTGGTTGCAGACCTTGAGCCATTTGGCATGTTGATTGAACATCGAGTCGATGATGTGAATGAAGGCCTCATAGCAGGAAAAGAAGCCATGCCGGCCGGTCAGAAGGTAGCCCTCCAGCCACCCCTGACACTGGTGTTCGCTGAGCATCTCCATGACCCTTCCGTCCGGCGCCAGATGATCATCATAGGGAAGGCGGTCCGCCATCCACGTCCGGTCGGTGACTTCCAAGACATCTTGCCAGCGATTGGAGTTGTTTTCGTCCGGACTGAAGAGTCGGAAATTCCGTTGCTCCATGTTGAGCTTCATCGTGTCCCGCAAAAAGGCCCCCATCACGCGAGTGGCTTCCGCTTCGAGGACGCCGGGTCCCGGAATCTTGACGGCATACTCGCGGAAATCAGGCAGACGCAGATCTTTGAGCAGCAGGCCGCCGTTCGCGTGGGGATTCGCACTCATACGGCTGTTTCCCGTCGGCGCCAACTCCGCCAATTCCGGACGGAGAGCTCCCGTCTTGTCGAACAACTCGTGGGGTCTGTAGCTCTTCATCCACCGTTCAAGGATTTTGATATGTGCCGATTTGTCCATGTCCCCCATCGGCACTTGATGAGACCGCCAGTAATCTTCGGTCCGCTTGCCGTCGATCTGTGGCGGGCAGGTCCACCCTTTTGGCGTTCGGAGCACGATCATCGGCCAGAGCGGCCGCTCTATAGAACCGCCTCGGCGTGCCGCAGCCTTGATCCCTTCGATGTCTTTCAGGACGGAATCAAGCGTGGCGGCCATACGTTTATGCATCTCCCACGGATCGCTGCCCTCGACATAATGGGGGCTATACCCATAACCGCGCATCAGGTGATCCAGCTCGTCGTGACTGATCCTGGCCAGCACGGTCGGATTCGCGATCTTGTAGCCGTTCAGATGAAGGATAGGGAGGACAACGCCGTCTGTGACCGGATTGAGAAACTTATTGGAATGCCAGCTTGTCGCGAGCGGACCCGTTTCCGCCTCCCCATCACCGATCACGCAGGCCGCAATCAAGTCGGGATTATCGAAGACGGCTCCGTACGCATGTGAGAGCGCATACCCCAGTTCGCCACCTTCATGGATGGAACCGGGTGTCTCAGGCGCCACGTGGCTGGGAATGCCGCCGGGGAAGGAAAATTGCTTGAACAAGCGTTTCATCCCCTGCTCGCCCTGCAAGATATGCGTATAGACTTCGCTGTAAGTGCCTTCGAGGTAGGCGTTCGCGACGAGCCCGGGACCGCCGTGACCGGGCCCGGTGATATAGATCATATTGAGGTCGTGTTCCTTGATAAGGCGGTTCAGGTGCACATAGATGAAGTTCAACCCCGGCGTCGTCCCCCAATGGCCGAGCAGACGCGGCTTGATGTGAGCCCGCGTGAGCGGCTTCTTCAGTAACGGGTTGTCGAACAGATAGATCTGACCGACGGACAGATAGTTGGCCGCGCGCCAATAGGCGTCCATTTTCTTCAACTGCTCAGAACTCCACGTCTTCGGTGCTCTTCGTTCCATCATCTCCTCACCTTTCATCGTCACGACACGGCTCCGATTATCCCCATGACGGACCTGGCGATTTCACTTTCCTCATCCGTGCGAATGACCCGTACGGTCACTCTGCTGCCTTCCTTAGAAATCACGGCCTCCCCCGCCTCGTTGCGCGCGGGATCGAGGATGATGCCGAGGAATTCCAACCCCTCGCAGATGCGCGCGCGGACGATCGGTGAATGCTCTCCGATGCCCGCACTGAATACCAGTGCATCCAACCCACCCAAAGCGACCGCCAACGAACCGATGGATCGTTTCGCGTGATAACAAAAGAACGCGACCGCTTCGGCCGCCCTTGAATCGTTCTGTTCCTCCTGGAGGAGATCGCGCATATCGGAACTCGTCTCCGAGACACCGAGCAAGCCTGACTCGGTGTTGACCATCTGGTGGAACCGGTCCACGCTCATGTCTGCCGTCCGAGCCAGATATGAGACAAGCCCCGGATCGAGGTCCCCCGATCGGCGGCTCATCGGCAGACCGGAGGTCGGTGTAAAACCCATGGTCGTGTCGACGGCTCGTCCATCCCTGACCGCCGCCATACTCGCGCCATTGCCAAGGTGGGCCAGAATGACGCGACCGTTGACTTCGTGCGGAGCACCGACCCGCCCCAGTTCTCTCATGAGAAAGGCATAGGACAGGCCATGAAATCCGTATCGTTGAAGGCCCAGCTTTTCATACCGTCGTGGAATAGCCAGGAGACGAGCCACCGGCGGCATATCGCGGTGAAAGGCGGTGTCGAAGCAAGCGACTTGCGGGAGGTGAGGATACCGTTGCGCAAACCCCGTAATCAATTCGATCTCACCAGGAAGATGTTCCGGATCATAGGCGCTCAACCGCTGCAGCTCGGCCATCACAGCCGGTGTCAGCAGTTGGGGAGCACGATAGCGCGGACCGCCATGCACAATCCGGTGTCCGATTGCGACCAGTGGACGTTTCGTCAACCGGTCGGTGAGACAGGTGAGCAGAACCTCGATGCAGGCAGCATGGTTCGGAGCGTTTACCGGCTGAGGTCCAATTGTGCCGGCTCCCTCAGGCGTCCATCTCAGTGTCCCTTCCGGTGATCCGATGCGATCGATCGAACCGGACAGCTCACGAACCGGAGCCGTCCCTGTGCGAAACAACGCAAACTTGAGCGTCGATGATCCTCCATTGATCACCAGGAGCAAGCCGTTACTGGAAGCTGAAATGGAATCTGTCATGACGGTTCCATCTTCAGTCTTCCGATCAGGACAGGCCGCTACTCACGTCGGAGATACTCCCCGACCAGTCGGTACGCATTGTGGAGATATTGGGCCATCATCCTCTGGGTATTGAAGAACCCGCCGTTCAATGCGATCGCCTGCCGCATAATCTCGATAAAGCGTTCACGCTCCTTATAGAAAGACGGCAAGACTTTCCGTTCCAGCTTGTCATACAGCGCCTCGGCATGGCAGGCATCCATCCCCCCGCTCGGCTCGAGACAGCTTTCGATCCGATCACCGATGGACCAGCCGGTCACATCCTCCACATGGCCCTCGACCCACCACCCGTCGAGGACGCTCAAACTCGGCACGCCGTTGACCGCCGCCTTCATGCCGCTGGTGCCCGACGCCTCCATCGGAGGGAGCGGCGTGTTGAGCCACACATCCACACCGGCACAGAGCAGCTTGGCGAGCGTCATATCGTAGTTCGCGAGATACGCGACCGGAACCTTACCACGCAAGGCATCGCGGAGTTCATGGATTCTATGAATGATGCTCTTCCCATCCTGATCACGTGGATGTGCCTTGCCGCCGAAGACGATTTGGACAGGTCCGATCTGTTCGGCAATCTTGGCCAGCCGTTCGATGTCGTGAAAGATCAAGGTTCCCCGCTTGTACGCCGCCGCCCGCCTGGCAAACCCGATCGTCAACGCATCACGGTCGAACCCGGCATTCGTCTCGCGATTCACATAATCGACCAACGCCCGCTTGGCGGCGACGTGCGCGTCCCATATTTCGTCGTCTGGAATGCTGATCGCGTACCGAAGCGAGAGTTGATCACGCCGCCAGTCAGGCAGACGCCGGTCGTAGAGCGATTGAAAGGCGGGGGCGGCCCAGGTTACGGCGTGGACACCGTTGGTAATCGAGTGAATCGGATAACCGGGGAAGAGGCTGTGCGAAACCTCGCCGTGTTTCATGGCGACCCCGTTGACGAACCGTGAGCCGCCCAGCGCGAGTTGCGTCATGTTCAAGCTATGGTCATGACCACAGGCCTTAAGCCAGGCGCAGCGCCGGTCGCCGAGCACTCGATGAGCAAGGTCGGGGGGAAATTGATCGTGCCCCGCCGGAACCGGCGTATGGGTCGTAAACACACATTGTTCCCGAACGGCATCGATGAGATCGGCAGGGACTCCCTCTTCATGAGACCGGGATGCCAGTTTTTCTTCCAGCAAGGCGAGCACGAGCAAGGCCGCGTGCCCTTCATTCATATGGAACCGGCGAAGGTGCCCGTAGCCGAGCGCCCGCAGCAGGCGGAACCCTCCGACTCCCAGCACCACCTCCTGGCAGAGTCGATAATAATCATCTCCGCCATAGAGCCTATCTGTGAGAGTTCGGTCCCATGGCTGATTTTCAGGGAGATCCGTGTCGAGCAGGTAGACAGGGATCTCGTCGCCCAACTCGCCCCTCACGCGGTATTGCCAGGCACCCACATGCACCGTGCGATCCTCGATTTCGACCGTAACACGCGGGCGCACAGGATTGCAGAAATCATTGATCGGCCAGGCCACCGGCTCTTCACGCTGCCGGCCTTGTTCGTCCAACCGTTGATAGAAATACCCGCGACGATGCAGGAGCGTCACCGCCACCATGGGAATTTCGAGATCGGCGGCAGATCGAATGGTATCTCCCGCCAGCACCCCCAGCCCGCCCGCATACGTCGGCATGGCAGGATCGAGGCCGATTTCCATGGAGAAATAGGCGACCAGCGGGCTCTTTCCTCCAACCAACTCTCCGATCGCTCCATTAGACATTTCGATGCCTCCCCACGGGTCTACCCTAAGCAGGTCTCTCCCCTAAGACAACCCAAATGTGCGGGTCTCATCCATTTTTGGAAAACCGACCATAGACACCGGACTAGACCACTTGCTGCTCCCGCAAGCTCACTACTAGTTCCTTCTTCGTAATCAGCAACGCTCCGAGCCCTATCGCGATCGTCGCTAGCGTGAGCAGCGCTCCGACGACCGGCACGAGAGAGAGAACGAAATAGACGACAAGCCCTGTCACGAAAGCCCATGCAGCTGAAGAGGAACCCGACACCAATCTCAGGAGCCGTTGCCCAAGCCATAGCATGACGAACACCCGTCCCAGGTACAGAGTGACGACATACATCGCGGCCAGCATGAGGCCGATCGGGATTCCCAGTACCGAAACCATGCAGAGGAGAATCAGCAACGGAACGCCGAACGACAACACTCCGCCGACGCTGAGCACGACCCCTGGTTTTTCCTGAATCATCGACGCAACCCTCGGCGTAAACACCGGGTAGATGCGCAGAAGCAGAAGGCCGAGCAACAAGGTTGACGTGAAACTGACCATCCCGGCAAAGAGCTTTAACCCCGTAACCCCCCGTTGCACCTCCTTGCCCTTGAAGACCTCCGGAATGGGATGCTGCGTGACCGTGCCGAGCACGGTGGCTCCTTCGTCGATCGAAGGTTCGTCGTCGCTCCAATATCGGACGTTCTTTCCGACCGACGCTCTGGACGTGAGACGAATGGCCACCGCCGCAACAGCGAGATCGCCGCCGATCGTCTTCGACAACGTGACATTCCCTGCACCGATCCGAACATCTCCGTCGATCGATCCTCCAAGCAATAGATTACCAGTGCCGATCACTGCACTACCTTTGAGATGCGAGGATTCAGTCAGGTGAACGTCTCCACCGGCGATGGTTGCGTTCCTGTGGATCTTGCCGCTGAGCGTCACCGTCCCTCCGGCTATCCTAATGTCCTGGGTGACCTCACCCGATACCCGCACCTCACCACCAGCCACAATCAAATCCCCGTCCACGACTCCGTCCACTAGCACCTCAGCTCCCGCTGCATAGACGTCGCCATGCACAGTCCCCGAAATCTCCACGTGCGGGCCGAAGGCAAAGTAATCCCCCTGGACTTCTTGCCCCGCACTCAGTACGACTCGCTTCTGCCACTCAGCATGCTCCGGGGAGTCCTCGGCCCATAGAAGGCCGGACCCAAACGGACCAACAATCACCACTAGGATCACGCCCATGATTCTTGTAGAGACTCGCCGCAGGTGATACACAGGAACATTAGGCATCTTTGCACCTCGATCACGGAAAGTGACCGCCGACAGCGACAGAACAGAACGTTCCTCGCTTGTCGCACTCCCTCTCTGGTCAATTGTGCAAAGACGACACCTTGCTTTTCTAGATACGGCTGACGCTCGAAGGCCTCAAGATCATTCAGGGTTTTCGGGGTTCTCCTGGAGGAGGGGGAAAGCAGCGCGTGGAGTCTTGCTACAGTACTGAAAATAGGCACTGTGGCGGAAAACTACACTTGGTTAGGTCTGGATACCGGGATCGCCTCTCACATCGAACAGTGGATCGGCTCCAGGAACACGGTGTCCTTAGTCTGTTGGAACAGACGTCGTTCGTCCCCATAGCGGCCAGATGATCACGGCCTCAAATACAGAGGGGCATCGGTCTCTGTCACGTGGGTTCCGTCGAATCGGCACGGCTGAAGAGGATGGCAAGGCTCCAGGTCGATCCTGGGAACGTCGCTGTCCACAGTGCCGCAACCCAAATCAGCTGGTGGACGTACATTTGCAGTGCGATGAAGCGAAGCAGCAACCCATTCGCGATCAGAAACCAGCGCACCATTCGGTGCACTCCGCCCCTCGAGAACACCGGCGCGGCAAACAGAGTCGCCACACTCATGAAGCTGTAGCCCAGAATATCCACGGCATACAATACGGAATCGAACGGTACGAACAGCAATCCCTCAATGCCGGCAACCTGCCCCCGCACAATGCGGGGCGCGACAATAAAATCTCCTTTAGTTTTAGGACAGTTGCTCTGAGCATCCCTTCGGCCGCCTTGCATAGACTACCAACCAGGGCATGAGGGCAAACAATCCCAACGTCACGAAGTACGCCGTTCCCGCCACCGGGTCAAATATCTCGATGTATTGACCGAGCGACAAGCCGCGAATCCAGAGAACAACCGTGAAATCAAGCGCGAGGATCATGGCCAAGGCCATGCCTCCCATACCAAGACGTCTCGATGCAGTGGGCGGGACCTGGAACCGTTGAGCCACCCATCGTGCTGACAAAACCATGATGGCCAGCATCACCGGCATTTCGAACAACTCAGCCGTTCGTGGTCCGACAGCTGGAACAAGCCACAGCACGCGGATGGTTCCCAGCACGAAGCCCGCCCCAAAAACGAGGGCGAAATAGAGCCCGGCGGCTTTCACGACTCGATGACTCATCATCAGAACTGTCTCCTGAACCGCCACAGGGCTAGGCTGTGAGGAATCCTTCGGCGACTTCCATGTTGAGAGATGTTCTCCCACATCTCTGACTGCCATCCACGAAACCACTCGACTAATTGCCTGCCCGCACGAGTCGCTCCACGATCGGCGGCGCGAGACGGTGCAGAAACCCGAACAGCTTGACGAGCCCGATACGCATTTCAAAGCGATCACGCAGCCAGCCCAGCCAGAACTCCTCTGCCAATCTGTCCGGAGAAATCTTAGCTCGTCCACGCCCCGCCGTCATCGCCGTGTCCACAAGCGGTGGGAGCACTTCGAACACCTTGACCCTCGTGCCCTCAAGTTGCCAGCGCAACGTTTTGGAGAAGCTGTGCAACGCCGCCTTGGATGCACAATACATCGCC
>CAZAKX010000146.1:0-4714 GCA_964485915.1 uncultured Nitrospira sp.
AAAGGCTCAAAGTCGTACTGCTGAAGAATCACGAGAAGGTGTCTTACTCAATTGACAGATTACCTTCCAGCGATAGCGCAGATGCGCAACGAGCGCTGGCAATGCTAATTGCCTTTGATGGAACTATGTCACCTGACTCCTGTGAAAGCACGATCTACGGAATGTTCCAACATTTCATTACTCAAGAGACGTTTCTCGACGAACTTGGTCCTGTCAATGCCCCCGCGTATTTGGGTCTGGTGAAAATGAGTGTTCTTAGCTACTCCGCCCAACAGGATCACATGCTTCAACGAGAGGATAGCCCGTTTTGGGATGACATTACGACACCTACGACAACTGAAACCAAATGGGACATATTCGCCCGTGCCCTGAGTCGATCTTGGCAGTTTGGAACACAACGACTTGGCTCGGATTCAACTCAGTGGCGATGGGGCAAGTTACATACGTATCGGTGGGAGAGCCAGGCAACGCAGTTAAAACCGTACCTTGGCAATCTGCAACAGTTCGCCATCGGCATATTGTCCGGTTTTTTGGATCGCGGCCCTTACCCAGCTGGAGGGAACCACAACACCCTCAACCAAGCTTCTTATGCCATTGGCGAAGATTTCAAAGTCTGGATCGTGCCAGCATCTAGGATGGTGGTTGATTTTACTAGAGATGAACCAATGTGGATTATGAACAGCGGGGGGCAAAGTGGGAATCCGGCAAGTTCACATTATGCCGATGGCATCCAACCCTGGCTTTCGTCGGAGAATAGGACGATGCCGTTCCGCTCTCACAACATCGAACCACAATACACCAATACGCTTCGATTAACTCCGACCTCCCACTAAGGAGGCGTAGACTGCTATCAGCTTAGCGCAATGAAGATAGTTGAGTGGAAACTACCTCACGTTTCAGTATTCACTACCTGGGCCTGAAAATGAATGAGCTGTTCTCCGATCGCATTAACAATGTGGCCCCTTCCTTTATTAGGGAAATACTCAAGGTGGCCTCAAATTCATCTATGACCTCCTTCGCTGGTGGCCTACCCCGCCGCGAGCTGTTCCCCATCGCCGCTCTCCGAGAAGCCACGAACAAGGTTTACGAAGATCAAGGTGCCGACGCACTGCAATACAGTAACACTGAGGGCTTTGAACCACTTCGTGAGTATATCGCTCGACGTTATTGGGAGAAGCAAGGCTTGCCTATTTCGATGGAGGACGTTCTCATCACGAGCGGTGCTCAGCAAGGCCTGGACCTACTCGGCAAAGTTCTTATTAATGACGGAACTGAGGTGATCATCGAAGAACCTGCCTATCTAGGAGCCATTCAAGCTCTTTCGTTATACCGCGCACGGCTTAACACAGTGCCCATCTCAACTGAAGGGATGGTCATTTCGAAGCTTGTTGATGTTCTCGGACGGTGCAAACCAAAGTTAATGTATGTGGTACCGAATTTCCAAAACCCTTCGGGAATCACATATACCAAAGACAACCGTGAGGCAGTCGCCACCGCCTTGCGAGATTCGCCAACCTTTCTCGTTGAAGATGATCCTTATGGCGAGCTTCGTTTCGTCGGCTCGCGACAGCCTTCTTTTAGGCACTTCTTGCCAGACAAAACCATACTGCTCGGTTCGTTTTCCAAGACGGTCGTTCCAGCTTTCCGGCTAGGGTGGATTGTGCCGCCTCGCCCCCTCATGGGAAAATTAGTGATTGCAAAACAGGTTTCTGACCTTCACACGAGCACATTTGTGCAACGCGTGCTCTGTCAATATCTTTATGATAATGACCTGGACACACACGTGAAGACCATAGTTGAATTCTATGATCGCCAATGCAAGACCATGTTGGCCGCTATTGGAGAATATTTTCCTAAAGAGATTTTCTACACGAACCCGGAAGGGGGAATGTTCCTTTGGGTCACGCTTTTGAAGAAGCAGTCATCGATGGCTTTGCTTGAAAAGGCTATAGAGAAAAATATTGCATTTGTTCCTGGACATCCATTTTACGTTAACGGAGGAGGGGACAACACCTTTCGGCTGAATTTTTCCTCGGCAGGCGAAGATGCAATACATGGAGGAATTGCATTGTTGGGGAAGTTAATAAGAGAGCTCCCAGCGTAACCGGTCAACCGAGATCACTAGTCCGTAGGCCATCTGAGCCGTATAATATCCCACGTAACAGGAGGTCTCTACAGGACTTACGAGATCTCCACACCTTAATGACTAGGCGACTCTCTCTACGTGAGCCCTGCGCGTTCCGTAGCACCGCAGGTATGCCGTTTCGATTTTCAGATCCTTCAGTCACTTAACGTATATGAGATGTTGAGATCTTGGAAACGATCAGGAAAAGGGTAGCGACATCTTCTTCACACGACAGCAACGAAAAACGAGAATAACATGGCAGCTTGGCCTGTCCTCGACGAAAGGAATACATCGATGAAGCGGTGGCGGGTGCGCTCTTGTGCTCCCCTGAAATCAAGCCGACTAGGTTGATTGTCGATCCCACTATTGAACCCGGCTGCGCCAGTTCAAATATGGTGGGGGCGCGCCTGATTAGACCACTGCTCCGAATCTCGAATACGTCGGCGATCCTCATTGAATTACTAAAACATGTGCTGCCATACGCACTCTTCTGTTAGACTGCGGAAGAACCATTTTCGGGATGTGCCAAAAGACTAGAGGTAGGCGGCTTCGACTGCCTGTTCCGATAGGGTCTCAAGATAATATCGTAACGCGCTTCAGCCCTCACTCATTATTTAATCTTACCTTTTAACTCAGCAGACGTCATACAGGCGATTCCGGCGCTTTTCTTCTGCCGCCTCCCGTCCACCAATCACAAAATAGACATAGGGAACACAGAGCGTGGCGATAGTCACCAGAATGACTACCGTGGCCGATGGAATCATGACCTCGCGCATGCTAATCACCCAGTCTTGCACCCCGACCGCCATCTGATCTGACATCACCCCCCGTAGTAGCGGCCAGAGAACCTTAAAGCCTTCCTGTACATGTTCCGGGGTCAAGAGCTGATACATGAAATTAAAAAAGACCGACAGGAGGATCACCTTAATGATGTTGGCCACGATCATCGATTGATAAATGTCCTGAATTGCCCGTTTGCAGACTTTTCCGATGTAGCATGACCCGAGATTATGCCCAATCATCACCGCATACCCTACGCCGTAGGTGATCCCGATCAGCTGGGCGAACACCTGATCGAAGAGGCTCGGATCCGGATCCCCGAAGATCGGCATCAAGCTCCCCATCACACCGAGTCCCATCGGCACTCCTAGCATATTGATCAGCCCATCAACCACGACGCTATGCACCCCCACCTCAGTATAGGCAAAGCTGCGATCGAGCAGAATGAGATGTTCTGGGAGCGGCGTACCAAGCTTCTCCACCACCGCCAACTCCTGAATCTCGCTGATCGCTGCAATCAGACTTCGGGGACGGCTTCGGCCTGAAGCCCCCTCAGCAAAGATCGGTCCCCGCCGCGCAGCTGATTGTTCCATTATTACATGCTCCCCGAGCCGATCAGGTTGATCAGGGGCCGAAAATACGACAGCAAAATCGTCAGCATGAAAAACAAGAATCCCAGTGCAATGCGCTGTTTGTAGGCCCCGAACCAGAACGTCGCCGCCAGAGTGGCAGAGGCCAGGATGCGGAGCGGAACACCGGCCAGCAACGTCGTATTGACCCACGATGACACGGCAATAAACGTTTCCGGATCCATACCTGTACTCCTATCCTCGACCGAGCTGGAATTCGGTCACCAACTGCATAAACGCCACCTTGCGAGACTCGAGTTCCGACTCAGCGATCTGAAACGCCTCAAGTTTGACCGGCACAAAATAACCCCGCTGTTTGATGCCCGCTTTCTTCGTGAAGATGTCGAATGGCCGGCCGTAAAAATGCTCGCCAATCTCCATGGCCAATAGATCCGCCGCACCTAGGATTTTTACCAGTCGCCGCAGCGTATCCTCTCGATCGGTCGATCGAATCAGTCCCATTTCGACGATCTTCTTCTGCCGTGCCAACTCTTTGGCGGCCTCCAGAATGGCATCCGGCGTCACATACACGACCCCTTTGAGCGAAAACGCCGCCCACTTGTTTCCTTTGAGTGGACGATTGATCCGAGGCGCCACGATCGCCAAGACTTCTGGTCCGGCGCACCAACTGTCTAACGGCTTCTCCTGCATCTCCTGCGTGCTGAGGATCATTTCCTTCACGCGTGCCTGCCCATCGGCTTGCCGAAGTATCACGCCCAGCCGATCCTTCCCGATCCGATGATGGCCCTTGATGGCATCCAGAACTTCACTGAACCATGGAATGGACGTGCCGGCAAAGCACTCTTGGAGCTTAATGGCGCTGACAACCGGATGATCCCCCATCGCATGGGCGGCCGTCGCACGAAAGCGCGGAATCTTACCCAGATCATGTCCTAGTGTGGCTACCAATACCTTCGGGACCATAAGATCCCCATCCCGGTAGGTCTGCTTGAGTAACGCCAACGCTAACTCCGTGACTCGATACGTATGGTCTCGCAGCGTGATTTTCGCGAGCGTATCGCGAATGGAATAGAGGTCCGTACATTCTTCGTCGCGTTCGATACCGGCCGTCACGATCGACGGACAGTCCCCATATTCTTCGAGAATTTTCACCACCGTGAGCAGCGGCTCCAGTGCGCGCTGGCTCTCAATTACCGGTTGATAGGGCATGATGAAATCC
>CAZAKX010000146.1:4814-7360 GCA_964485915.1 uncultured Nitrospira sp.
CCCCACAATCTCCCGAGCATGTCACCTCCACGGTTCCGGTAACGGCATCACGCTCACATGCGTCGCTTTAGCCCGGACTCGTACCACCCGCCCCATCAAACTCACATCCACCAGCACATCCTCACCGTCCAAGGCTCGGACGATGCCAGTCATCTGCGCATATGGGCCCGAACTCACCTGCACCACGTCGGCCACCTTGGCCAGGAGTGGTGCAACACTGCTAAGGTCCTCGAAGAGGTCGCTATCCAGCAAAGGAAGCGCTCGCACCACTCCAGACAGCCGCTTGATCACGGGAACGGCCGTTGGATCACAGTGAGCGATCACATAGCCCTTTGTCGGACGTTCCACGTCCGTGCACCCCAACTCCTGGAGCTGCAAGGCCACGTGTCGTTCACGGCCTGGCGTGACATCAAACGCCCACCGTGCATGTAAAGCATTCTCAGTGGAGCACGCCTCTGTTTGTCTGTCGCTCACAGTTCCTCCTTTTGAAAACCGCTCCACCTCACCCCGCGGACTCATCGCAGCAAGCCACGGGCTCGTCTGATGCCTGCGAGGCGCTCCAATGCCCGATACACCTTCCAGCTGTAGCCCGCGATGTTGCGACTGCCGTTGTAACGGCCTACGGCGGTCCACGTTTCTTGGTACTCGTTGATCTTCTGCCGCAAGACAAAGGCAGCCCATTGGATATTGATACAAGGATCGAGAAAATGGACTGGATCAATTTTGTACTGCCGCATGTGCACGCTATTGATCTGTGCAATCCCCACATCAAAATTCGCCCCCGCCTTCCACAGTTCAGCAACCAGATCCGTCGCTTGCTTGAAAGAAAGTGGTCCTCGCCGATCCCCCTTCCCGTCCCGATTCACATTCACCGCATGCGGATCCCCTTCACTCTCCACTAGAATAATGGCTTCCAATATTTGCACGGTCACCGCGTAGCGATTCGCCGCCGCCACAACACAACTGTGGTTCACATACCAAAACCGGTCCGGAGGCATCTCCGCCGCAACACTGTCCGGCAAGACACCGAGACATACCACCGCAAGACAGAACCAGGTCGAACGGCGACTTTTCGGTATGGAGAATACACCCAGAGGCCCACCATACCCCCGCCTTAACAGGTGCCCGTGTAGGTGCATATCTTCGTCGCCATTTCCTTCGTGATCACAGCCGGGTCAATATTCGCTGAAACATTTTTGTACCATTCAGTGAAATCCATCGCCTGGAAGTTCAAAGCACTGAACTGATCGACCGTAAATCCGTCACACTGGGGCGCATCCGCTGATCCCCAGGTCATGCCCAACTGCACACGGCCTTGTTCCTGAACCATCCGACCGAGCTCGGATTTCATAGTGCAGTAGACCTCTTCCTTTCGGAGGCACACACTGCCGACCAGAAAGGAGCCTTTATCCACACAATGTGTCCCAATTAGATGAGCCTTTCGATCGTGTTTATCCCTCGCAAGCGCGAGCTCCTCCTCAGAGCATTTCCCAATCAATTTATCGGGGTCCGAATCGCAGCAATTGATTAGTGATCGCCCGATTGTGCTGAAATCACAGGTGCTCCTTTTGCCCGTGAAGATACGCAGACGGTCCGGATCCCAATCTTCTTCGACATTCTTGGTCATCGCCAGCCAGGTCGCCGCTAACGCCAGATTCTCATTGGGTGGCGTACTGGTATCCACGCAAAACGGCACAGGACTGTCTGGTTTCCCACACTTCGTGCATTGAGTAATCGGTTGCGTCGTCGAACATTCCGACAGTCCTGGACACTTGTAGGTGTTCTCGTACATCAAGCAATATCCCGTCCCCGGCTGCACCGATGCGCAGCGAGAGCTGACTTGATTGCAGCCCTTGTCTCGATACTCGCCACAGGTGTCCCCGGCCGTGGATGTGACATCCCAGGTTTGCTCCTCTTGAAAGCATCCCGTTAAGGGCGCCACGCTGTACGTATCGAGAAAGGTTCCCGTTACCATGACCGCAATCGAATGCGACTCGTAAGTAAATGTAAACGGAACTTGCCAGCTGAGCGGGCCGGTGGGACTGAAGGCGCCCATCGTAAACGTCATGGGATACCCAAAGCATGAGCACTTGCTATTGCAGTAGGCCGGCGAGCCATTTCCAGAGGCCGTCGGGTTCGGCGGAGTCAACACATAAGGCCCGGTCTTGACCGAGCCAACATTTGTGCAGCCATATTTGTCTACTCCGGCGGAATTGCCCGTGACGTTCAAGCCGACCACCCATCGAGTTCCATCCCAGATAGGAAACGCCGATTCGATCGTAAAAGTGCCCATGGCCATTCCCGGCGCATGGTCGTGCGCGTTGAATCCAGAAGTCCCCCCGGTCAGCACGGTGGCATACGGTTGAGCACACTTGAGATCCCGCGCAGCTCAATCAGAGGCATGTCTATCGCCAAAAGCGGCACTGAATTATCTTGGGATTTACGGCCGTACCCCTTTCCTATAATAAAGGAACGGTCGGCTCGATAGGGTACGGTCTCGATTACTTCATGCGCCATCCAACGTGACGGCACAAAGATCGCAACGA
>CAZAKX010000147.1:0-7342 GCA_964485915.1 uncultured Nitrospira sp.
TAATATCTGGGTCGGGAATTCCGAGTTCTTCGAAGAAACTCCCGGACATCGCACGATCATAATGTTGACCGGTATGAATCAGTCGGTATCGCAGCTGACTACCACGGCCTTCAGCGGCTTTCAACGCCTCGATGATCGGTGCGATTTTCATGAAATTTGGTCTTGCCCCGGCAATGATATCGATACGCTTCACTGGGCTCCTCACATCAAAATGAGATATTTACTCCATGCTAATGCCTCGGATATCGCAGGCAATGACACGCGTACACGGGCGGCATTCTGTATATATAATGAACGTGCGACCAGTACCTGACATATGTATTTCTATCACAACACGTACGGTCTACTGAGATAATTCAGAAATGGACTTCGCGGATGGACTGGCGGTTGGCCTGAAACCATTGAACGGTTTTTTTCAGTCCGTCGCGCAAGACATGTCGGGCTTGGAATCCAAAGAGCTGTTTCGCCCGGCTGACATCAAGACATCGACGAGGCTGGCCGTTCGGCTTGGTCGTGTCCCACTGAATCTGACCGGTGAACCCTACCTCGGCAGCAATCATCGTGGCGAGATCGTGAATCTTGACTTCTTCACCCGTTCCCAGATTGACCGGGAGCTCGCCATCGTATTGTTCGGCCGCAAGTAGGATGCCTTCGGCCGCATCTTCGACATACAAGAATTCACGAGTCGGAGATCCATCTCCCCAGAGGGTGATGCATGCACGCCCCTGTTCCTTCGCCGCAGCACATTTCCGAATCAGGGCCGGAATGACATGAGAGGTTTCCAGGTCAAAGTTGTCACGCGGTCCGTATAAATTAACTGGAAAGAGCACAATGGAGTTGAAGCCGTATTGTTGCCGATAGGCCTGCGACTGCGCCAACATCATTTTCTTCGCCAATCCGTACGGAGCATTGGTTTCCTCGGGATACCCGTTCCAAATGTCATCTTCTTTAAATGGAATCGGAGCGAACTTGGGGTAGGCACAAATGGTCCCGGTGGCCACAAACTTCTTGAGCCCCTGTTGTCGGCCCACTTCGATCAACTGAACACCCATCATCAAGTTGTCGTAGAAGAACCGTCCTGGATTGGCTTGATTGGCACCGATGCCGCCGACACGCGCCGCCAAATGAATCACGACATCCGGTTTGGTGTCGCCATACAATTGCTTCACGGCATCCATCTGCACCAGATCATACTCTCGGCTTCGCGGCACCACGATCTGTTCACAACCCTTCGTGCGTAGCTGGTCCACGACGAAAGAGCCGAGAAACCCGGCTCCTCCGGTCACGACGACACGTTTGTCTTTCCAGAATGGCGGCATATCCCTCTAGGCTCCCCTAGTTGCGTTTCCTGGTCCCATCCAATTTCTCTTTTTCCGCAGCCAGATCCGCATCGACCATCATGGCGATTAATTCTTCAAACTTCACTTTGGGTTGCCATCCGAGTTCCTTCTTGGCCTTGCCGGCATCTCCAATCAGCAGATCGACCTCAGTCGGTCGATAGTATTTTTCGTCGATCTTGACATGTTTCTTCCAGTCGAGCTGCAGCCGGTCGAACGCCAGCTCCAACATTTCCTTGACCGTATGGGTCTCCCCCGTGGCAATGACATAGTCATCCGCCGTCGGCGCCTGCAACATCATCCACATGGCTTCGACATAGTCGCCGGCATAGCCCCAGTCCCGCTTCGCATCAAGATTGCCCAAAAAGAGATCTTGCTGCGTACCGAGCTTGATCCGTGCAGCCGCCTTAGTGATTTTCCTCGTCACGAAAGTTTCGCCCCGTCGAGGTGATTCATGGTTGAACAGAATGCCATTGCAGGCAAAGAGATTGTAGGCCTCCCGATAGTTCACCGTAATCCAGTAGGAATAGACTTTGGCAGCCCCATAGGGGCTCCTGGGATAAAACGGAGTCGTTTCTTTCTGAGGCACTTCCAATACTTTGCCGAACATTTCGCTCGACGAGGCTTGATAAAACTTCGGCTTCAGCCCAGATTCTCGGATCGCCTCAAGGAGCCGGATGGTCCCAAGCCCCGTGATTTCTCCCGTATATTCAGGAATATCAAAACTGACCCGCACATGGCTCTGGGCCCCAAGATTGTAGATTTCATCAGGCTGGACCGTACGCAAGATCCGATTTAGGGAACTGGCGTCGTTCAAATCGCCGTAGACGAGATGGAGTCGCCGATGAGGCACGTGCGGATCCTCATAAATGGGATCGATTCGACCCGTATTGAACGAGCTGGAACGGCGCACGATACCGTACACCTCGTACCCTCTCTCCAGTAGGAATTCAGACAAATAGGAGCCATCTTGGCCGGTAATCCCGGTTATAAGTGCTTTCTTCACGCGTGCGACCTCCTTAAAGAAAGGGATTATTGCTTGCTCAAGTCGTTTTGTCCACCCATCAGATGAAAGATCGCAACAAAAAGATTCTTGCGGCTATGGAGGTTCACCGGTTACGATGGCAGACAAGTACAACTAAACAGAGGCAACGCATTGGCCACAGTTTCTTCTCAACATGTCCGTCACGCTAGTTTGATACTGTGCATGATGGCATGCGGACTGCTCCTCGCCCACTCCATCAATGCGTTTGTCGCAGATGCGTTATACATGATGCCGGAGCCCCCTGCCGGAGTCGGCGCCGGCGCTTCGGTGGGAGCTCCTTCGCTCACGTCCTATTCGCCCCTCCAAGCGGTCGAGCAGATTCGATCAAGCGGCCTCTTCCTTCTTCCACCTACAGCCGGCGACGGCACGACGAATGCCACAAGCTCCGGACGTCCAGGCGCTTCCGGTGCCGCGGTGCGAGCTTCCCTTGGCTTGGCAGAGAAGCTACGCTTGATCGGGGTCGTGCTGGGCGACCAGCGCGGCGTCTTTGCGATCATTGAAGACCTCTCGTCGAAACAACAGTCCCTCTATCATCTGCACGACTCAGTGCTCGACCTCGGCGAAGTCAGCGACATTCGTCGCAACGGGATCGTGATTCGCCAAGGCAACTTGGAAGAGTTACTGGAACTGGCGCATGCAGAAGCCCCACCTGTCGCCGGTGATCCTGCCGGCACAGCCCCACCTTCCAATAAGCCGTCGACGTCTAGCGCTCCTCTGCGAAAAGTCGTCGATCGCCGTGAAGTGGAGCAGGCCATGAGCGACCTCCCAAAGCTCTTATCGCAGGCGAGAGCCGTACCAAATATGACCAATGGAGCCGTGAATGGCTATCGCCTGGACTACATTGCCCCGGCGAGTTTTTATGAAAAGATCGGTGTTCAGGCTGGAGACGTGTTGCAACGTGTCAATGGGGTCGACATCCGTGATCCTAGTACCATGTTAAGCCTGCTCCAACAGCTCAAGAATGAGCAGATCGTCAAGCTTGATGTGGTTCGGAACAACCAACGTTCGACGATTACCTATGAATTACGCTGAATCACGGTCGGCGATGCTCACACTCCTCTGATCTCCGTCATCTCATTCTTCTAGCATGCCGAGTTCCCTGGTCACAGTCTTCGATCATGGCCAGGACCAAGGATCTTTGAAACAGGTGATCGAAAGATTCGCCCGCTCATTGCGGCGATTTACTGATGGTTTTGAGCAACTCAGGATGTGCAACGTCTCAATTTTACGTAAAGAATCCGGCTTGTCCTTGCCAGGCTATTGGAAGGAAGAGTATCTTTACATCGAACAGGACGGCTACTGCTAAGGCTTAATCTCATGGTATCCGTCTCGATCCACATGACATGAAAGAACTTGGCCACATGCTTGAGACCGATCAACCGGATTCCGGTCCGCGTCGTCCCCTGTTGGGGCGCATCCTCGAGGAAAAATTTCACCTCTTGGAGTCAAAGCTGGAGGAAGCCTTATCCTATCAGCAGGAGAAAGGCGGCCGATTGGGAGAGGTCCTACTCCATCTGCGCTCATTGCGGGAAGAACAGCTGCTGGAAGCGCTCGCGCAACAATTCGAGATGACGTGGATGCCGCAGCTGGATACCAGCCAGGTCGACCACGAGCTGATCAAGAAGGTCCCTATCGCCTTTTGTCGGCGATACCACGTCTTGCCGCTTCGGTATGAAGAGGGCTTTATCCTGACCGCCTCGACCGATCCCCTCGAAACCGTCGCCCTGGATGACCTTCGATTGCTCCTAGGCAAACCCATCAAGCCCATCTTGACGAGCAGCGTGACCCTCCTCGGTTGCTTGAACCGCGCCTACGACGAAATTGCCAATCCGGCCGGCGCCGAACAAGTGATGGAAGATATTGCGGCGAGCCAGAGCCTCGACCAGCTGGCGCACGAACTGGACGAGCCGCAAGACTTGCTTGATGCGACCGATGAGGCGCCGATCATTCGACTGGTCAACTCGGTCCTGTTTCAGGCGGTTCGACAACGGGCCAGTGACATCCACTTCGAATCGTTCGAGCGTGGGCTGGTGATCCGCTATCGTATCGATGGTGTGCTGTATCCGGTCCTCACACCCCCCAAGCATTTACAAGCCAGCATTATTGCGCGACTGAAGATCATGGCCGGCCTCAATATCGCTGAGAAGCGTCTCCCGCAAGATGGCCGCTTCGCCATTCGAACCTCTGGAAAGGATGTCGACCTTCGTGTCTCCGTGTTACCGACCTCACACGGCGAGCGAGTCGTCCTGCGCTTGCTGGAGAAAGAAAACCGCCTCCTGAATCTTTCGGAAATGGGATTCTCGAAAGAACGACTCGCGGTGATTCATCAACTGATCCAGCTCGCTCACGGGATTATTCTCGTCACCGGTCCCACGGGAAGCGGCAAGACAACCACGCTCTATGCCGCGTTGAGCCACATCAATGCACCGGACAAGAACATTATCACCGTCGAGGACCCGGTCGAATACCAGTTGCTCGGAGTCGGGCAGATGCAGGTCAACCCCAAGATCAATCTGTCCTTTGCTGCCGGACTGCGGTCGATCCTTCGACAAGACCCCGACGTCATCATGATCGGTGAAATCCGCGACCGTGAAACAGCGGAGATCGCCATTCACGCCTCCCTCACGGGACACCTGGTGTTTTCCACTCTGCACACGAACGATGCCGCGAGCGCCGCCACGCGCTTGATCGACATGGGCATCGAGCCGTTTCTCGTCGCGTCATCGGTCGTCGCCGTTCTTGCTCAGCGATTGCTGAGACGGATCTGCCCGGACTGCAAGCGGCCTTACACGCCGAGTGAGGAAGAGCTCGATCGCCTCGACTTACCACCAGGCTCGGCTGTGACCCTGTACCGAGGGGCAGGCTGTGCAGCCTGTTCGCAGACCGGGTATCGAGGACGAACCGGCATTTTCGAACTCATGGTGCTCGACGACGAAATCAGGCGTCTGATCGGGAGCAAAGCGGACTCGACCGCCATCAAGCAGGCGGCCATCGCCAAGGGCATGGTGACGTTGAAGCAGGAAGGCGCACAGCGAGTCATCCAGGGTCACACCACGCTGGAAGAAGTCATGCGAATCACTCAACAAGAAATCGACGTCGACTAGATGGCAGCCCGTTTCTCTCACCATCGTTTCCGTACTCATTCCTATCGGGTCATCGGAAAACCATGGGTGGTTCGTCGTTCTCCGGGAGCCTGCTGATCATGCCGGTCTATCAATACCAAGGGTACCGGAGCGACGGTGGAGCTGCGACAGGGATCATCGACGCAGAAAATGTCAAAGTTGCGCGGCTGAAGCTCAGGAAAGAGGGCGTGTATCCGACCGATGTCGTCGAGCAAAACCAACCATCGGTTCGCCCGCAAGAAAAAGGCCGTTCCGCGAGCGCGCGTACGAACGGGAAATCTTCCGTCCTTTCGGCAACCGACCTGTCCTTGCTGACCAGGCAATTTGCGACACTCCTGGTCGCCGGGCTCCCCCTGGTCGACGCGCTCGGCGTCCTCGTGGATCAAGCGCAGAAGAAACCTATCAAGGCCCTGCTCGCCGACATCAGAGAACAAATTCGCGGTGGGAAAGCGTTGAGTGTCGTCTTGGAATCGTACGAGAAGGATTTTTCCTCCATCTACGTCCATATGGTACGAGCGGGCGAAGCCAGCGGAGCACTTGATCAGATCTTGTTCAGGCTCGCGGAATTTTTGGAGAAGCAACAGGCCCTGAGGAACAAGGTCACCAATGCGATGCTCTACCCCATCATCATGCTGGTCATCGGGACGATCATCTTGTTTTTCCTCATCACCTTTGTCGTGCCCAAGATTACCCAGGTGTTTGCGCAACAGAAACAGGCATTGCCCTGGCCGACCGTCGCGTTGATGTCGGTCAGCGAGTTCATGGCCGATTATTGGATGGTGTTAGTGGGGGTTGTCATCGGAGGTCTGTACCTGATCCGGCGATTTACCCATACGGCGCGAGGCCGCATGGTCGCCGACCGCGTGATTCTCAGGCTCCCGCTGATCGGCGACGTCGCCAGAATGGTGTCGATTTCCAGGCTCACGAGCACCCTGTCCACGATGTTGGCGAGCGGTGTCCAATTACTCGATGCACTGGATGTCTCCAAACGGGTCATGAACAATCGTGTGCTCGAAGAAACAGTGGAAGGGGCGCGGCAGAACATCCGAGAGGGCGAGACGATCGCCGATCCCTTGAAGCGGAGCGGAGAATTTCCTGCCTTGGTCACCCACATGATCGCCGTCGGTGAGAAAAGCGGGGAAATGGAAGAGATGCTCCGCCGCGTCAGCCAAATTTACGACAGCGAAGTCGAGCGCGTGATTGCCCGCTTGACCTCTTTGATGGAGCCGATCATGATTCTCGTGATGGGAGCCATTGTCCTCTTCATCGTCGTGGCGATTCTCTTGCCCATCTTCGAAATGGGACAAATGATACGATGAAGGCGCAGAACACACGAACTAGCATACAGAGTGGAATGAACAAGGGGGAGTGATGATGAGTGACTCAGAACAGCGGAGCGAGCAGCCGGTACGAACGACGGAAAAGAATCGACTCATCCTCGTAGGCGCCCGTCTGATGCAGCGGGCGCGAGGATCTTCCGCCGGCTTTACCTTCATTGAAATCATGGTGGTCGTCGCGATTTTGGCCATCCTCGCTGCATTGGTCGTCCCTCGGATCATGGGCAGGACCGATGACGCCAAACGGACCGCAGCGAAAGTGCAGATACGCAATATCGAAGGCGCGCTGCAACTCTATAAATTGGATAACGGGATCTACCCCACCACCGAGCAAGGTCTCAAAGCCCTCATTGAAAGGCCGGCCGTCGGTGTGGTGCCCAAGAAATGGAAGATCGGTGGGTACCTGCCGAAGCTTCCGGAAGATCCCTGGGGAAATCCCTACAAATATGTCAGCCCAGTCCAGCGGGGAGACCAAAAGATCGACTACGAAATCACCTCCCT
>CAZAKX010000148.1:0-7326 GCA_964485915.1 uncultured Nitrospira sp.
TGTCTGCCTGTGATCCGCTGAACCTCGCAGGGATTGTGCTCCCAGGACCACGCATCCCCGCTGTTTCCACGAACTTCCTCGTCTTCAAAGACGGAGTGGCGGTGCGGACCGTCATCGGACGGCAAGCTGAAGCCGCGTTCTCTTCTCAGGAGAAGATCGGCGGGCAGGCTACGCTGCGTTACCCCTAAAGGCGGTTATCGAACAAATGGTATAGAGGTCTTCCGAAGCAGTGCCAGTAGCGCTGTGGAATCTGTGCCCGCCGTCTCGGTATAGCTCGCTTGCACAGCGGAGAAAAATGCCGATTGCCGATCATCCGGCACGCCCAAGAGTGTGCTCACCGACGCCAGATATTCTCCGCGGCCTGCTGCCGAGTCCTGCTGTAGATTTTCGTGATTAAGGATGATGAACGCCGTCGTTTTGAAGTCCGGCTTGATTTGGCCGTCTTCGTTCCACCAGGCTTGTCCCGAGGTGGTGCCGGTGATGTTGGACGTGGTATCGGTCGTCTGGTTGATCGTCGCTTTCAGAGTGCAGCCGGTTGCGCCGAGCATCAGGCTTGTCGAGCCGATCAGGATACATCCTAGGACATGTCGCATGAAATCCTCCTTGTCATAAAGGCCTACGCAATGCCATCCACTATAGCACACTGTCCTTAAGTTCAGCCGAGTTGGTGCCGATAGGGGAGTGACAGCGGCTTATTCTATGTCAATCACGCGGGGGCAATCTATGCCGGTCCAATCGCTAGCGGCCATCGATCCAAACCAGTTCTTCAATCTCCGTTCGACGGCTGCTCTTGGAACGCATAGGATCGAGACAGGAGTCAGTGGCGTGACCCTTTCCAACGATTTTTCAGGTCGCCTAAGCATCACGACAGCAGAAGGCGATACCATTCGACTTGCGGCAGATCTTGAGACAGACTTTCGCGCCGGGCGGCATTACGCTCATGGTGGCTCAGCGGAAGCAGCGGCGAGTGTCGGCGCGGAGTCTGCGCAATTTACCCTTCGGCGAGACTTCGGCATCACAGTCGATGGAGACCTGAACGAACAAGAGCTGAGCGATCTCGAAAAACTCTTACAAAAGATCTCCAACATCTTTCATGGATTTGTTGAGGGGCAGGATGAAGCAGCCTTGGCACATACTGCCGCACTTGCGGAACGGTTTCGCGGTTTGGCGACGCTCTCCGGCCTTGATTTAAGTGTAGAGGTCGCACGATCCGTCACGGTCGTGGCGGCGTCTTCGGTTACCCCGGGTGGGGCGCCTGCGACGACGGCGGCGATCCCGCTGTCGTCCAACGGTACCACGGCGCCCACCCCGTCATCGCATTCGGCTGAGGATGGCCATCTCACTGTGCCGGAGAAGGACACGTTACTTGCGTCGCTTATTCAACAGGTATTCGATGTTTTGAAGGAAGCGGAGACCGAGTTGGAGAAATTCCAGAAGTACCTGCCGGGTTTCTTTGAGAAGCTGCATGAGGACCTCCTGAAGGGGATCCCAAAGGGGCATGAGCATGAGAAAGATGGACCGGATTCTTCCGTAGAACAGATTTCAGGGGAAGCGCCGCCACTCAGCACGAACAGCAGCGTGGTTACTGCCTACAGTTCGATGGATCTCACCACATTTTCGTTCTCCATCCAAGGTTAGCCGTAACGATATTGCAGCTGATGTGATGATGCAGGGCGAGGCCTGTCGCGGGCCTCGCCCTGCCGCTTCTTGCTTAGTTTGTCCAGAGTCGCTGGTACCACTTTAGGTCTTCACCTCCCGGGAGTGAGGCTAAGTGCATCGCTTTACGAATCTCGCCGATGTTCCAGCCGGTCAGATTCGCCAGAGTTTGCGCTTCTCGCTCATATCGTTCGCGCAACTGTTGCCGGTAGGTGGTGGCAGCTGGACAGTCGTCCGTCCCAGTCCAGGCGTGGCGGAGAATGTACCGAGCCTGGAAATTATTGCGATCGGACGTCTCCTGGAACATCAAGTCTTCGGGAAAGTGGGCGGCGTCATAGCGGACGTGGAGGCGCGAGAGGAAGACGTTCTGCGCCTGCGGTACGAACCCCCTTCGTTGCTTGATGCTTGGGCTGTCCTGCCAAAAGACTCCCAAGCTGCGAAGTTCCTCAGTCGACAATGGATTCGCGGCGCAGGGGTCGCACCAGTTCATATCCCAGGCATATTCGAGGAACACACCCCGCTCACTCTCGCGTTTCACTTGCTGGGCGAACAGGTCTCGGTAGAAGTCGCCGAACTTCTCCTTCACATAGAGCGGAATCTCCTGCGCTTCCGGCAATCGGATCGTGCGATAGTTCGTTGTCTCAACCCGGCCTTGCTTGGTTAGCACATAGATGAAAAGTTCCTGCGTGCCGTCGGCGTTCACCGTCCCGAGCCTGATCGGTAACATGAACTTCGGTGACTCAAAGGCTATCTGCAGAGGACGGAGGTGAGTAAAGCCGAGTTTCGATTGTTCTGCCAAGTTCACCTTCGCGACAAAGAACTTCATATTTTGCTTCAGGTAGCTACGTAAGACCGATGATGCACCGCGAGGAATCTTGTATCCACTCTCGCTGAGCCATGTTTCAAGTCCGTGACTTTCCTTGGCCGAAAGAATCAGGATGTCATATTCGCCGACCGTGTATTGCGCTTCGACTATGACCCCGAGCGCCTTGTCGCGCTCTTGTCTCGCTGGAGCCTCAGCCGACTTGGCCATCAGATCCATGGCCCGGCTTTCCGGGTACAGCATCTGGCAGGGATTTGGATCGAAGTATTCGACGAGCCGTGGCGCAGAGTAGTCGGCGAGGTGTTTAAGGACGGCTGCGTCGCCGACATGAATCTGGTCCTTCTCCAGCACGGTCGGGACCGGCACGACCATCGCGAATTCTTTGACATCGCCTTTGAAATCGTTCGCCATTGTGATCACGGTTTTGTTGTCGTGCCTTGCAATCGCGACTTCCGAGGCCTTATTGAAAAGCTTTGTGTCGGCCTTCCCGACATAGAACCCGCAAAAAGCTGAAGCCTCGGCGCTCCAAAGAAATAGCCCTATCAGAAAGGTGACAGTCGGCACGATGACGCATCTCATGAAAACCTCCTTTGTGGTTGAAACGACAGTGACAAAGGTACGGGCACGGAAGTATGACCGGTCGTAGGCTTGGCCCAGTCATATCGAGCACCGGGGAATAGACGATCCAGTAAGGGAACGAGCGGCGAGCACACAATGAGTCCCCACAGTGGTCCATTGGGTTTGAAGAACCCAAACTGGATATAGAGGGCGGTGAGTGCGATCAGGAGGGCATAGACGATCCGGCCGGTTCTGGAGTCCGGCGTGGTCTTTGGATCTGAAATCATGAAGAACGAGAAAATCAACAGCGCACCGCTTTCAATCTGGTGCAGTGGGATCGTCAGCGGATCGCCAAGCCACAGTGCGCGAGCAAACAACAGACCAACGTAGAAAGTAAGAAAGGCCAGTGTCACATCGGCACGTGCCGCCCTGGTGACGACCAGGCTGCCCAGACAGGCGACCAGAAATCCGAGCCACGCTACGTGGCCCCATTGCCCGGGCGAGATCCAACCAAGGCCGCTGCTCAGGATGACAACCAATGCAAGATTCGTCGGGTTGAACACATGCTTGTTATTCCAGCGGATGACAAACTTGCTGCCGATCGCAATCAGTGCTGCGAAGGCTGCGACAAGCAGATCATTCGTACGGAGGAGAAGGCACAGGGAAAGAGACGAAATCAGTGCGCTCTTGGGATCAAAAGTGGTGAGGTTGAAATATCTCGTCGCGGCATACTGGATCAGTTGGGCTACGCCCAGCGTGACGACGATCTGCCAGATCGAGATGTCGAAGTCGAGCCAGAAGAGGCCATAGAGAAGGAGGATCGAAAGGCTGGCAATTTGATAGAGGCGGGGATCGCGCCAGAAGGTGGATTTGTCAGGTTGGCATATGTCGTTGTATTGCCCCATGGGTTCCTCCCCTGGTTCGCTCGGCTTCGTGGCGGCCTTCACAGGAGGATATGGGACGAAGACGGAATTCCTTTCAGTGCGATTCCAGGATGTTTCGTGAGCCTGCCGTGGTGCGCAGTTCCGTTTGCCGCATAGACAATTATCGCTGTCTGGGCTAGGCTATGGCGTTAATGATAATCCTCAGAGTGGACGGATGAGCGAGGAATCTATTACAGAATCGGGGTCGGGGTTGAGGGAACTTGCCCAGCGTTTCGGCATCCGTGTCATCCTCCAGTTCGGCTCTACAGTCATAGGAACAACGCATGACCGCAGCGATGTGGATTTGGCGGTGCAACTCGATACCCCTGACGTGTCGTTGGAGACCATTCTGGAGATGCAGGACGCTTTGCAGTCACGGTTTCCTGGGAGTGAAGTGGATTTGGCGATCCTGAATCGGGCAGATCCGCTTTTCCGGAAGAAAATCATGGAGGGTTGTCGGATGCTCTTCGGGACATCTCAAGAATTCGCCCGGCTGCGTCTGTACTCGTTCAAAACATACCAAGACTTTCGACCCTACTTGGAGCTTGAACGACAGTCTGTCGCGAGGCGATTGTCGGTACTGGTGGCGGAGCCTTCTCGCCCATGATCGACCGCCAGCTTATCACCAGAAAAATAAGCCTCATTCTTGAGGATTTGGCTGCGATGATCCGGTTGTCCCAATTGTCTCGCGAGCGGTATTTAGAGGACTCCATCAACGAAGCCTTGGCCGAGCGTTATCTCGAACGGGCGATCGGCCGTATGATCGATATTAATTTTCATTTGATCACTGAGTCCTGCCAGGTACCGCCCAAGGACTATCACGAATCCTTCGTACGTCTTGGCACGCTCGGGGTGATGACGACCGATCTTGCCAAAGAAATGGCGATGGCTGCCGGGCTTCGCAATCGGATTGTTCACGAATACGACGACATCGATCCTGAGCGAGTGTACGAAGCCTTGCCTGTCGCAGTTCGCCGGATTCCCATGTACTTGGACCACGTTCAGCGCTTCATTGAAAAAATGCCGCCTGTGTCGCGATAGTCCTGGACGGCATCATTCATGCCAAAAGGCTGGTTGGTCCGGTTGGCCTGTGCTGTTGTCGTGCTCCATGGAATCTTCTCTTTGGATCGCCGAGGGTTTGCGGCGGCTCCAGCCTGCCATGGCTTTCGTGGTGGCCTTCACAGAGGGATATGGGACGAGGAGGGAAATCCTTTCAGATGGGGTGGTGAACTGAGCTGTGTTGACAAGTCCTTGAACCATTGCAAGAATAACGTGCAATCTATGGCAAATTTCATTTCGTGATGAACCAGGCCACTGGTCTGGTCAAGTCTACCTTTGTGAGGCCCTCGACAATGCCCGCCTGGCTCTATCCTGCATTGAAAGCCGTTCTGCCGCATGTTGGAACAATCTTGTCCGCAGCGGCCCCTGTGTTTACCAAGAAGAGTGCCGATGCGCCAGCCAATCAGACCTCGATGCTTCAACAGCAGGTTACCGAGCTTCAGGCGGCCGTGGCGAAGAACGACACTCACATCAAGGATTTGGCGATGCAAATGCGAACCACGCTCGAGGCGTTGGAAAAGGGGGCGGCTCTGGCGGAGCGTCGGTATCAGCGTCTTCTCACGATGTGCTTTGCGACGGCGGTGGTAGCGGCGGTGTCTCTGGCGTTGGTCCTACTGTTACTGTTCCAGTAGACCTTTGTGTGAAGAGTCGGTAACCCGTTGCGATGCATTTGCGGCATGGGACGGGACTCTGCTTTGTGGGAGTTTGTAGAAGTCCTTCTCCAGTGAACGAAGTCTCAGATGTGACAGGATCATAAAAATGATCTGTGCTTTGGGAAGTGAAGCCGAAAGCCTAATCATGTCAAAGCCGCGTCGTTCATTCCGGTGGCCGCTCATCAAGCTTTAGCCTAGGAGCTACGAGCGTCGAGAACTGCGAGCCCCAAATCAGGTCAACTCTGGCTACAACCGTGTCCAAGAAATCAGGAGTGGTACAGTGCCACGAACCCAGGATGATTTGATTACCATCATAGGGTCAGCATATTTGGGGCCAATCGCTGACCTAATTGATCAGCTAATACAGCGCAAACATGTCAGTCCTACTCGTGTTCAATCAACACATCATGAATGTGGTTATAGTGCAGCTGGAATCATATTGTTCGTCGCGATGTTCGAGTCCTACGTGTCTCGCCTCCGCTACACATCCCCAATATCAGTGCCTGTTCTAAAGGGAAGCGCTCTTGATATAGTCTTATCTGTCTTTCCAAAGCTTCGACATAGGCAATCCCTATGGGAAGCCTATGTACTGCGTGATATCCTAAGGCACGCCCATCTTTGGGAGATCAACTATGAGTGGGGTGGTCCAGTTCCGATGGTATTAAAAAATGCAACGCTTCATCCGGCATACGGAGATACAAAGTACAGGAGTTGTGTTGATCCCCGTACTCTGCGAACAAAGGCCCTGAAACTTTCTGTTATTCCAACACGAGTAGATCGCGGAGGCTTGCTAAAGGTATTTGACACAATATGGAAGACGCTTCTTCGCTTTGAGAAGCAGGAATGGTTTCGGTGCAATATTCCTCATCAACGCGTCCGTTTCAGGGGGAAGGCCATATTATTTGCGAGTCTTCGAGATGAGATCAAAGCATCTCTCTAAAATGGGTCGCATGCAATAAAACATAGCTTTGAGTGGCGAGCAGGGAGGATGGACATGTAGCAGGTAGAGAACTATTAAGTCGAATCTCAGCAACCTTTGAACTTCTTCGACCGACATTGTTCCGAGAGCCGCTTGGCTTCGGTGATCTGCGCGGGGGTCATGCGCTGGGTGACAACTTCTCGATTTTCTTCGGCCTGCTTCTTTTCCTCGCCCTGCATGTGTCCGGCGTCGAGATTTACCCTCATTTAGGCGCGCACATAGTCTTGTGGGACACCCAGTCCGGCGACATACAGGTCCGTGAGGTTATTGTGCGAAATCGGGTGATCCTGCGAGAGAATTGTATGGACCGTTCATCTTTCGTCTCTTGCCGAGCTGTACGTATTGGTCTACCATCAAGGTAGCCATGAAGATGGACAGCGTGTGTTGACCGTTTGCTGGAGTAACGACCTGTCATGAGTCACCCTCTGGATTTCGTCACTGTTGAAGGACTCCTTGCCTATGGTCGTGTTCTCGCGCGACGAGCGTCGGAGCGAGGATTTGTCCAGCCCCTGCTAAAAGAAGTGTCCGGCGATGATCTTGATCGTGTCCACGTCAAGATGGAGCAACTCCGCTCGTTCGTCGAACACTCCAAGGCCGGCTTTGCAACTGCCGAAGCGTACCAGTCGGCCCGGGAAAGCCTCATCGATGACCAACTAGTATTTTTTGCAGCATGGA
>CAZAKX010000149.1:0-7295 GCA_964485915.1 uncultured Nitrospira sp.
GACCGGCCTCCGAATGACCCATTCCTTCGCAAGAAGGAACCCTTCACCAGCTCTTTACCCTCCGAAGAGAGAGGGGGCCGGATGCGAGTCGGAGGCCGGTGCTCACTACCGAAATAGATGTACAGGGGATGGTCGATTGATGATCGGCCAGTGGCAATTCACTCACGGTCTGAAACAATAGGCATATCCAAGGAGAGGAGGCCGAGATATGAGATCACTATTTCAACCACAGCATTGGCGGCGACGGTTGCTGCCGCTGCACGCTGTCCTGATTGCAGGAAGCGTTGCGGCAGTACCGGTGTTTGCCGCAGAACCCAATCATTCGTCCCAGGGAGGTCACGCCACACCCGTGGCGATGCCGGGCTGGACGCAACAGCTCAAGGGCCAGACAGTGCTGGAGAATGCTATCGAGGGGCATGCCGACAGCGCGCAGAAGATGGAGATGCAGCACCATCGGTTGATGGAAAAGTTGGAACAGCAGGCCCAAAAAGACGCCAAGGCTCAGCAGACGTCGGGTGCCTTCAACAATATGTCGATGATGCACCAGTACATGGGGCAGGACGGCAGTAGTTTCCTTCTCATGACGGATTCGAACAAAGGTGAGCCGGTCTTGACTTCGGGAGGGAAATGTCCTGCCGGAGCGCCGACCAAACAATTCGATGTGTCGATGATCAATATCGAAATCACATTGAACCGTTGGCTCGATTTTTATCCAGGCTATATGTATGTGTTGACTGAGGATTTGGACAAAGCGCGAGCCGAAGAGGCCAAGAACAAGGAAGCTCGTGAAAAGGACGGCTTTGAACCGGGGGCCGTCAGCACCGGCCTACAGGGCGATGTGATTCAACCCTTGGTCCTCAGGGCGAATCAGGGCGAATGCGTCAAGATGACGCTGCGCAATCAAATGGAAGGGGAAGACGGCAGTCTATTCATCCAAGCGTCGAGCATGGTTGTGAGTGCGACCGGTAAACCGGCCACGACGACCAATCCCGATTCCATTGTGGCACCTGGCAAGGCTCAAGAATTCGAATGGTACATCCATCCGAAGATGCAGGAGGGCGTCCGGCAATTCCACTCGTATAGCCACGACCGTGAACTGACGGTCCTGGGTCTCTTTGGCGCCTTTATCGTGGAGCCGCAGGGCGCCAGGTATCTCGATGCGCTTGGAAGCGGAGGGCCTGCCCCGGAGGTCAGGAGCGGCTGGCAGGTGAATATCGATAATGCCTCGGGCCCTGATTTTCGCGAGTTCGTGTTGTTCTACCATGAAGTCGGGGATGAGGCGTTTCGCCCCTTGAACAAGAAGGGGGACTTCTTGCCGCAGCGCGATCCGCTGACGGATGCCTATCGTCCTGGTGGACGGGCAATCAATTACCGCAGTGAGCCGTTCGGCATCGATCAGATGCATTTACAGCACGAGTATTTCGGATTCGAGGACGAATCGTTGGCCTATAGCTCCTACACATTCGGCGATACGCCGACGACGATTGCCCGTGGGTATCTGGGCGATCCGGTCAAGTGGCGGCTCGTCCACGGTGGGTCGGAAGTCTTTCATTCCCACCATCCGCATAGCGGATCGATTCGCTGGCAACGCAGTCCTGGTACCGAGCCCAACAATATGTGGGCGATGGGTCAGGATGGCCCGGTGAAATATCCGGTCGTGCGAACGAAGTCCGACCGTGTGGACGTCGAAGTCATCGGTCCGTCTGAAGCCCTGGACCTCGAGCCCGAGTGCGGCGGCGGTGGCTGTCAACATCTGGCCGGTGAATTCCTCTATCACTGCCACGTTGCGCACCACTATGTCGCAGGAATGTGGGGCTATGGCCGGTTTTACAATACGCTCCAAGTCGGAGGGGCTCATACGGACAGCATGCCGGATCTCCGGGAGCTGCCGGATCGCGCTGGCCGGATGAAGCTGGGTGTGTCGTCCGACAAGCTGATCGGGACGACTGTGGATTGGTTCGGCAAGACGTTCAAAATTGTGGACAAGAGCCAGAAGACCAATTGGAAATCGAATCCGGCGATTGTGAGCATCAAGGACTGGGTCGAGATGTTCGTGCCCGCGCAGGGGAAGCCTGGCCATGCTGACGACGAGAAGGGCCAAATCATGGCCTATGATGCGACCGTGTGGGATTGGAAGTGGGACGGCAACATCGCGCGAGGTGAGCGCGAAAGTACGGCCCAAAACCCTAAATATGTGTGGGCGGCGAAGTGGGACGACAGCACGAGACCGGCGATTCTCTTCGACCCAACGACGGGGAAAATGGCGTGGCCGCTGTTCAAACCACATTTTGGGAAACGTGTTCCGTTTTCCGCCAATCACAACGGGGCGCCGTGGCTGGAACCGATTCACCAGGACGCCAAGGGTGAGAGAACTTCGGAGCCGGCCATGCCCGGCGAGCAGGGGCGGTGGAGTCTCTGCCCGGAGAATGCAAACCGCAAGCATTACAATATTCACTTCATTCGCTTGCCGATTACGCTGGCGAAGAAGCAAGGCAATGAACCGCCTATCGTCGACAAGGACGGGTTGATCTACGTGTTGCACGAGGAAGAACGGTTGACGAGAGGGAATGATGACCTCAAAGTACCGGCGGTCATTCGTGCCAACGTGTATGACTGTGTCGATGTCATTCTGACGAGTGAGTGGGATGACGACGATTACACGAATTTCCAGTCGTCCAAGATCAACATCCATCCGCATTTTTTCCAGTTCGATACCGGAAACTCGGACGGTGTGATCTCCGGGTTCGAATATGAAATGTCCGTTCGTCCCTTTACCATGTGGGGCAAGAAGACCAAACATGGCTTGCCTGCGCCGATGGTTGGAAAGCTGGCGAGCGCAGTCAAGGCCGGTGCCACATCGGTTAAAATCCAGATGGCTCCTGGTGCCACGAAGTTTCATGTGAACACCGAGGTCATGGTGGGGATGGATTGTTTGGAGAAAGGCAACGATCCGACGGCGTCTCTCCCACGAGACAAGAGCTGTCAGGAAGTCGCCCGCATTAAAGAGATCAAGGGCGATCACGTGACGTTCTTTAAACCGCTCAAGCACCATCATCCGGCCAATGACCTGGTATCGCCGGAATTTGTCCGGTATCGGTGGTGGGTCGATGTCGATATGGGGACGGTGTTTTGGCATGACCATGCATTCGGCGCCACGACCTGGCCGCACGGAGGATTCGGTGTCACGATCGTGGAACCGTACGGATCGACGTATCACGATCCGAAGAACGGCAAACTGGTCTACAGCGGTCCGATCGCGGACATTCACAGCAACGAACCGATCGGAGCCGGTGTGAGCGGCAGCTTCCGTGAGCTGATGGTCTCCATCCACGACACGGTGCCGCATACGGTCAACGTGATCGAGGCGGGAAATCCGCCTGGACAGCCGGTTGAAGTGGCGCTGGAAGCAGGCAAAACCGTGTCGTTCCAGATGCCGGAAAAAATTCTGAACGCCCCGAATAAATACATCAATGGGGGTACCCATACGACAGGCAGTGGGTTCAACTTCCGTGCGGAACCGTTTGCGCAACGGCTCGCGAACAATCCGGATACCTCGAAGCTGTTCAGCAGCGCGATTCACGGTGATCCGGATACGCCTCTGTTGAGGGCCTATACAGGCGATACGATGGTGTTTCGTTTGTTGCACCAACTGATGAATGAATCCCACGTCTGGACGATCTCCGGGCATACGTTCTTGACCGAACGGTATGCGGCAGATGCCAACCGGAAGAATTCGATTCACGTCGGGATTGCTGAACGATACGATCTCGTGACAAAGGCCGGCGGATTTCAGGGAATGCCGGGCGACTACATCCACTTTAACGGACGCACCTCGCATTTCGCCGAAGGAGGATGGGGGATCGTGCGGGTACTCGATAAGGAGGTGTCCGATCTGAAACCGTTACCGAAGGGTACCAATCCCCTCAGTATTCCAGCCACTCCTGGTTCCGTATGCCCGGCGGATGCACCGGTGAAGAGCTTCAACGTTGTGGCAGTCGATCGGCCCATGAAGCTCAATCCGAAATCGCCGGACGTCATCGAGGTGGACTTCGAACGGAAGATCGAAATGACCATGCCGGAAGGCAAGATTTTCGCGCTCGAAGAGGAAGCTACGACGGTTTCCAGCGGCAAGACCCCGCATCCACTGACGTTGCGAGTGAATCTTGGCGATTGTATCAAGGTCAATCTGAAGAACAAGATGAAGGCGAGCCGGGCGTCCTTCTTTGCGCCGGGCTTGGCCTTTGATCCAAGAGATAGCCAGGGGCTCAACGTCGGCAACAACGGCGGCGATCAGACCGTGGCCCCAGGAGAGGCACGCACCTACACCTACTATGCGCATCCGGCTAATAAGGAGACGACATCGCTGGTGTGGGACGGCGGGAACATCGTCGTCAATCCCCGCAACGGATTGTACGGCGCGGTCATCGTCGGTCCCCGAGGATCTCAGTACCGGGATCCTGTGAGCGGAGCCGATATTTCTCAGAAGAACTCCTGGCGAGCTGACGTGATCGTTGATGCCAGCCTGCCTGAGAACGTCGGAAAGCGGAACTACCGTGATGTGGCCCTCTTCTTCCAGGATGAGGACAACATCATTGGGACCTCATTCATGCCGTACGTGCAGAATGTCGCGGGTCTGACCTCGGTCAATTACCGGGCTGAGCCGTATCTGTTCCGCGAGAATCAAGGCTGCTCACTGAGCAAGATCTTCCAACCCTGCGTGGTGGAGAAGCCTGAAGATCCGGTGACGCCGTTGATCGAGGCCCATGCCGGTGATCCGATCAGGATTCACTTGATCGGCGCGAACAGTGAGCAGAACGGTATGTTCGGGATTGAAGGCCATGAGTGGCCGATCGAGCCTTATATGCCGGGAGCCGACATGATCAGCGTGGTCGAGTATGCTGGCTCTGAAATACTGGACGTGTTCCTGCGCGGCGGTGCGGGCGGCCCGTATCACCAGGTTGGAGACTTCGTGTGGTCGAATCAACGACTGCCTTATACGCAATCAGGACAATGGGGCTACCTCCGTGTGTTGCCAGTCGGTGATACGCGGATCCAACCGCTCGGTATGGGCGGTGTGGGGGCTAAGCGGGCGGATGGGACACCGCAGCCTCAGGCTATGCCGACGGCCATGAAATAGACCGATCGGGCATGGCATCAAAAACAGGAGGGGGAGTCGTATGTGAGAACGGCTCTCCCTCCTGTTTTATAATGATGATTCCGCAAACCAGTCACCGGTTGACTCGTATGACGAGAATTAATGATAGTGCCATGAAGAGATGGGCTACGCTCGCGGTCATCGTGTTCATGCAGATGAGCGCGGTAGTGATAGTCTCTATCGGACCCAGTTCGGCGGATCATGAATCCTCGATGCAGCGTCCTCTCTGGACCCCGCTCGATGAACCGGAACGCTTGGCAATGATGGAGGTGCCCGGTGGGATGGTGGGGGTGCCCGCCGGAGAATTCCTCATGGGAAGCGATCCGCAGAAGGATCGTGCGGCCGGTCCTCAAGAGCTGCCGCAACGTCGTATCTACCTCGATGGGTTCCGGATCGACCGGTATGAGGTCTCGAACGTCGAGTACTTACGCTTCGTGCTCGTGATGGGTATGGAATGGCCGAAGTTTTGGCGAGACCGTCCGTTTCCAGAAAAAAGTGCCCTGCATCCGGTGATCAACGTCAACTGGTATGAAGCCGATGCCTACTGTCGATGGGCGGGCAAACGCTTGCCGACGGAAGCGGAGTGGGAGAAAGCCGCGCGTGGAACGGATGGGCGGATTTTCCCGTGGGGCGATGAACCGGCCGGGTGGATCAAGAGCAACATCGCACACCCGGGCTCGAAACGGGGGTTCAAGTATCCCCCGCTGGCCAACATCAATCGTTACGACAAGGGTGTCAGTCCGTACGGCGTGTATCAGATGGCAGGAAACGTGAGCGAATGGGTGTCGGACTGGTTCGAAGCTGAATACTATCGGCATAGCGGCGAACTGAACCCGCAAGGGCCAACGACTGGAGAACTCAAGGTTTTTCGTGGCGGCTCATGGAATGAAGACCCGGAGGTCGCACGGTCTGCCGGCCGCAATGCAGCACCACCTGATCGCCAGAGCTATTTGACTGGTTTTCGATGCGCGACATCAGAGGTTGCGCGACTAGTCGAGCTTCCGTGACATCCTATCTCGTTTGCTTTTCCCCCGTCGGCTTTTCTAGAATCCAGAATAGTTAGCGTAGCTTGCCGGAGAAACTATGCGTCATACCCATATCGCGTCCTACAGTGCTCGCATCAGGCCGAGTCAGTACCCCGTGGTCGTCTTTGTACTCCTATTCATGAGTCTGAGCGGCGTCCCGAACGGTATCGAGACGGCTTCAGGGGAAAAACTCGAGACGTTGCCTATACAAAAGGCTGCGCCCGCGGCTGTCGTGATTGAAACCGCCGGCAGCGAGGTCGAGCTGCGGCGCCAGATGAGAACGAAGAACGGCGTCGTTGAGCTTCGGGTCGGCAGAGGTCGGTTCTCGGACGCACCGACGGGCAGTTATGGCTTTATTGCGCCGACACACCTCGGGTTGGCGCTGGTCACGCAAAGTCCGGATCTTGTCTTGGATCGGACCATGTCGAGCGATCATGACTACGAAATCCATAAGCTCTCCGACGGCAGTGGACTGCTCGTAGGGTTCATGGGGAAGGAGCTTGTCGCGGAAGTCACCCCCAGCGACCGACCCAAAAATATTCGCATTGCGCTCCATTCCAATGCTTCGGATAAGGCTCCAGTTATCGTGGCTCTTCCTGTGATCAAGTTAATGGTGGACCGGATGCCCATCAAAACGGATCCCAAGAATCGTGAGAGTGCGATGGTGTTGGAGATGGATCTGCAGAACACGGCCAATCGAAAATCACCCGTTGCGCCTTAGCGGCGCATGAAAAGAGGTTCTGGATCGAGGAGCCTTGACACTTAAATGTAATATCAGTATCTTACAGCTCCTATCGTTTGAAGACGAGCATGTCTATTATTCATAAATTTTCTATCTATCTCTATCTATATTGAGGCAATCGATTTGGTCTTGTCTTCTTAATTTTTTAAATTAAGGCAGAGGGGAGGGCGTCCGAGTAGCCGCCATACCCACGCTTCTACTTAGCAAGGAGGTCGGTCCATGCTTCGTGTTCATCACCCATCCACCAGAGTTCTGGGCAGTCTCGCTGGTATCGCACTCTTGGCGATGCCAGCACTGGTGACTGCCGAGAGTTCCTCTCATGTTGCCATGAACCATCAGCTGCCGGCTTGGGCGGAACAGCTCAAGGGGCAGA
>CAZAKX010000150.1:0-7236 GCA_964485915.1 uncultured Nitrospira sp.
TCGATAATCTCTTCGTGCAGTTTTTCCTGCTCTTTGAACCGGAACACCTTGCCGGCCTCTTCGTTGAGCACTCCGGAAATGCTGTGGAAGGCGGCATAATGGAAATACGGATCGAAGGCCGAGATCGCTTCAACCGGCATATGAAAGGCTTTGCCGAGCGCAAGCCCGGTCATGAGCCCGCCGAACGAATACGGACTTCCGTCCACCGCCACCACGATCTTGCCGCCCGTCAGCGGCTGAATATTCTTGATGATCAACATGTCGGAGTTACGGACCCGTCGGACGACGCGTTCGGTATTGCTGCCGATCACGCTGTCCTTGACCGCGCCGACCCCCAAGGCTCCCATGATGACCAGGTCGTACCCGTTGGTGTTGATGTCTTCAGCCAGCACTTTCCAATTTCTCCCCTCGAGCGATCGTCGCTCGATCGGAAGGTTGGACTCCGTGCATTTTTTATCGACATAGTCGAGGTAGGAGTCGGTGATGATTTGCAGCCCGCGGGTGATCAGCGAGTCGTGAATCTGGCGCTGGCGATCAAGTTCCTTTTCATCGTGGTATTCCTCGGGCAAGCCGGCTTCCATCTGCTTAAACCGCTTGTCATGCATCTTGGCGGCATAGACATGGCTTCCCACGATCTTAGAGCCGAAGGTCTTTGCCAAGTGAACACCAACGTCTACCGCTGTATTGGAATGGTCGGAATTATCGACCGGAATATAGATAATCTTATACATCAGGGCGCCTCCTTAAGGCGCGAACCAGACAACGGGCTAATGGCCGTAATTATATGAAAAACCAAACGATTGACGTATGAAATCGACACCAAAAGAGAGTGGATGATAGCACTGGCTGAAACTGGAATGCAAGGCGTCGGGGCGTGTTTAAGAAGAGGAAATGACCTCAAGAATTCAGGCACGAGACGGTCGAAGGGCCATCACCCGGCTGAGCTTGTTCTGGGCTCGGTCGCCTGCGAAGGGGATGAAGCCGGTCGGCGCGAAGCAAGAATTTCTTCCAGGGACAAGAGAGCGTCTCGACCAGAGTTGCCTTCAATGCCTCGACTGAGGTTCTGGTCGGCATAGGTCGGTGATGGGTTGGTCGACTGAGAAAGTGAGCCTGTCCATCGACGGGGATCACTGCTGCCCTGTTTTCGTTCCCATGCCCGAAGACAGGCTTTCGCGATAATCTTATTCAGTGGCGCAGGGTTATAGAGTAATTTCCTGATGCTGGTCGGTGTCAGCATCAGGGGATTATAACCCGCGGATAAATACCCTTCTTCTAGCAGTCGCTGCTCCAGATCGGTATTGGGCTGGATGCCCAGAAAGAACATCAGCGGGAAGACACGCTCTTCTCCAAGAATCGACGCCACTTTTTTGTACGATTCGACGCTTTGCAGCAGGCTCTCTTCTGTTTCCTTGGGGCTGTTCAGGGAGTAGTTCAGAATGACCTTACCTTTAAATCCGGCCTCGGCCAGATAGCGACAGCCGTCATAGAGTCGTTCAAGCTTGAATCCCATATGCAAATTGTTCAGCACTTCTTGCGAGCCGGACGTGATGGCCACCTCAAGATCGCCGACGCCGGATCGTACCATCAACTTGGCGAGCTCCGAGGTAATTAACGACGTTCGAATGTAGCCGGACCATTCGATATCGAGTTTCTCCGCCACGATGCGCTCAAGGATTTCTGTGCACTGAGGGTACGCTTCTTTCCCCGTGATGAACTGCGCATCCGTAAACCAGAATCGACGGGTGCCCCACTGATGATAATGCTGAGCGATGTCTTTTACGACCGTTTCAGGCGGTCGATAGCGTACCCGCTTTCCCTCAATGTAGGGATAGAGGCAAAAAGCGCAGTCATAGGGGCACCCTCGTTTGGACTGTACCCCGATGGATTCGTCTGCGTATTCCTGATATTGGGGGAAAATCGAGGTGAGATAGGGAAGATCCACCGGCCATGATTCAAGCAGTGCCGGAGATGCCTGCCGACCTTTCCGGATTTGGTTTCCTTCTTTGATAATGTACCGTTCGTCCTCGATCGAGCGACCTTCAATGACCTTGAGGATTGCGTCTTCTCCTTCGCCGAGGATCCCAATCGTCCCTTCAGGAAGCTTTTCGATCAATTGATCGGCAAATGCCGTAAATGCCCCCCCGCCGATCATCATCTGAGCTCTGGGGAACTCCTTGCGGACTAATTGAGGGTACGACAGGATCGTATTGATATGGTTGTAGTAACGATAGAGCTGCTTGACGCCGGCGAATGACGCGGTGATTCGCTTGAGCGGGTTGCTGGCAAAGTAGAAATTGAACGCATGTTCCAAGGACGAGTCGCCTTCATGCGGCGAAAAGATCTGAATGTCTCGCCACGAGAAACACACCAGATTCGGCATGAATTCCGTGGCTGCGTCGAGGATGGCCTGCTTTCGTTGCGCGAGAGGGAATAGAGACAGGTCGAGAATCCGCTGGCGGACTTCAGGTTTCCGACGATGGATAAAGTCGGCTATGTACGTGACCCCGATGGGATAGACTTTCTTGCAGGGAAGAAAAATGTAAAGAATCGAATTCATTGTCTTAAAGTCGTCAAGCCTGAGAATCGACGGCCTTCAGGCGTACTGACGCTCGACCTTATAGGCATCGCGATGGTTATTTCGTTGCGACATGTATCGCGACGATCCCACCGCTGAGATTCTTGTAAGACACCTGACGAAATCCAGCATCGCGTAAGATTTGGCACAACCGTTCTTGATCAGGAAAGGTTCGAATTGATGCCGGGAGGTATTCATAGACGCCTGTGCGATCCCGAGCGACGATCGTGCCGATCCAAGGCAACAGTTTAAACGAATACCAATCATACAGTGTCCGCAACCAGCCGAACACCGGGCGCGAAAACTCCAGGCACACAAAACGGCCGCCGGGCTTCATGACGCGGCGGATCTCCTGCACGGCTTGGGGTAAATCCCCGACATTACGCATGCAAAACCCCGTCGTCACCGCATCAAAGGTATTATCGCCGAATCCTAAATGCTCGGCGCTGGCCTGGAGGCAGGTAATTTTCTCAGAGAGTCCTTTCCTGCCGACTTTCTTGAGGCCCTTCGCGAGCATCGCATGGTTCAAATCTGATGCAATCACACGCCCCTTGGGTCCCATTCGAGATTCCACGAGCAGAGCGAGATCGGCGGTGCCGGCTCCGACATCAAGGGCGGTTCCCCGTCCGACGGGGGCGATAAACGAAGCTGTAATTTTTTTCCAATAGTAATGGAGCCCGAAACTCAACAGGGTGTTGTTGAGATCGTAGGTACTCGCAATAGAGGTGAACATCCGCTGAACGGCATCTTCACGCGCTTGCCCGGACCACGTGGAGACCACCTTCGCCGGGGCTTGGGAGTCCCGCGCTAAATGAGGGCGCTCGGTTTTCACCATTCGACCGTGGTAGCACCCGCTTTCACGCTTTGTCAAGGTAGCCACCTACGACACGATCCGCCATAGTCATGAGGCTTCCAAACAAACTCCGCTTGTCATCGGGATGCTTCGGCGATGTCTGCGTCCTCCCAATTCCACGTCTTTCTCAACGCCTTTTAGTCAGAGTCTCGGCAAGAGCTGGCGAAGCTGGAGGATTCGCTCCAGAAGAAGGGGCCTCACGTCTCCTCGCAAAAGTTCAATTAAGGAGGTTCCACGCTCTGGAAGCGGCGCAGGAGGTCGAGGATCTAGCGGGAAGCTGAGGGTAGGCTACAGATGGCTGCTCTTCCTGAAACCTCAAGAATGTTGATGTCGAGATCCCATCCGATCGCTCGACATGGCGGTCTTGATTGTTGAGGAGAAAGTGGCGTCACTCTCCGAACAACGTCAGGTCAGATACGATCTGAAAGTGTCGTTTATTGCGGGTCATCAAGGGAAGCCGTTTGACGAGGGCGGTGGCAGCAATCAGGGCGTCGCTCTGTGCGAGGGAAGGATAGCGGCGGCGAAGGTCGGAGTATCGGGCGGCTATCGACCCAGTGAGTGGGATGAGTCTACAGCGGGTCAATTCGGCCAGGATGGAGGCGCGTTCGCTGTCGCGGAGTCCGGGCTTGGTAAGCAATTCTTTTTTGGTGATGATCGAGTAGTAGACAGCGAACCGACTGGAATCGAACAATGCGTGGAATCGACCCGTGTTGAAATAATCGATGAAAATGTCGGTGTCTACGAGGACTGAGACTTTTGCCATGCCGCAATCTCGTCCAGAAATGCCTCGTCAGACTGCTTGCGTCCTTGTTTTCGCAGCGCGCTCACATAGGCGGCGCTGTCGTCGACATCGGCATGCCCGTACGGGCTGAACTTTTCCCTCACGAGGCTTTCCAGCAAGGTGACCGGATACATGCCTCGACGCTTGGCAGCTTTGACGACTGCGCTTTTCAACGCCGGATCGAATGAGAGCGTCCACTTTTCTTTTTTTAAAGCCGTTTTAGGCATAGTGCCTCTTCTTAATATCGTACGTATACTAGACGTACGATAGGACGGTGTCAAGAATGAGGCGCCAATGCTATAATCCCGCGCCTATGGGCAATTCCATCATCAAGGGCGCGGGCGAGCACAATCTCAAGAACATCAACCCGGAGGTTCCCTGCGGCAAATTGGTGGTGCTCACCGGCCTGAGCGGAACCGGCACATCTTCACATGGGTGCCAATGCTGACGGGGAAAACGGGTCATGCGAAATTGAGGCACTATGGGCGAAACTCGCGTTGATCTCCAGCATCTCCTCGAAGATTTGCGTGACGCCTATCCGGGCGCGCTTGAAGAAACCATTTTGACTGAAGTGGTTGCGAACTCACTGGATTCGGGCGCCACGTTGCTCCGGCTCACGGCGGACCCTGCGTCGTCGATCTTGACGATTGTGGACGATGGGTCGGGCATGAGACGGCGGGACTTGGTGCGGTACCACGATTTGGCCGCCAGTACGAAGACGCGGGGGCACGGCATCGGATTTGCCGGGGTGGGGATCAAGCTGGGCCTGCTTGTTTGTGAAGACGTGGTCACCGAAACCAGGCGCGGCAAGGAACATGTGGCGAGCCGTTGGCATTTGGCCGGACGCCACAAGGCGCCGTGGAAATGGGTTCCGCCGTTGGGTTTGGTGGCCGAACATGGCACGGCGGTGCAACTGAAGCTGCACAATGCGCTCTCGCCGCTGTTGGACAAAGGCTATATCGAAGGATCGTTGCGACGACAGTATCAGCCGCTGTTGGAACCTGAATTCGACGAGATGCTCGCGGCGTATTATCCGAAGGGATTCCGGTTCGAGGTCAATGGCCGAGTACTGGAGCGCCGACAGGCTCAGGGCGCGGAGGTGTCGAAACTTGCTGTCTGCCTGGCGCGGAAGCGCAAACCGGCGGCAGTTGGCTACTTGTTGCGAAGCGAGTCTCCGTTTCCTGAGGATCAGCGAGGCTTGGCGATCAGCACATTCGGCAAGGTCATCAAACGTGGATGGGATTGGCTGGGGATCACGCCGACAGCACCGGACAGAATGACCGGAATGATTGAAGCTCCGGCGCTCGCCGAGGCGCTGACCCTGAACAAGGGGGACTTCGTCCGAGTCGGCACAAGGGGCGGGTTGTACCTGGGGTATCGCAAAGCGATCCAAGAAGCGGTCTCGCAGCAGCTGGCCCATTGGGGAGATATTCGGGAATCCGGAGACAGAGCCGGCCGTCGGGCGGTGCGGCCGATGGAGCGCGATCTGGAAACGGTTTTGGTGGATCTGGCTGAAGAGTTTCCGCTGTTGGCTTCGCTGGTTGAGCGGCGAGCCGGCGGGCAGAAGCGTTTGCCCATGGGGCAAGCCACGTCGGCCGAGGATGGGCATGCGGTCCTTGCGATGTCCGTCATGACCGGCGCGGAGGCTCTGGAGGAGGCGGTGACTCCTCCGGATGCGCTACAGGAACCAGCCGAAGTTCAATTGCCGGACGAAGCCGCACAACAAGAACCACGGTCTCAGTCGGATTCTTCATCCGAGATTGCCGTCATACCTGGAGGCAAAGGACGGTCCAGGCCGGGTCGTTACGGGCTCACCATCCGGTTCGAGTCACATGAGGGAGACCCGGACCTCGGGCGCCTTATCGAGTCTACCGTCGTCATCAACGACGCGCATCCTGCCTACCGCCGCGCAGTCGCGTCACGTTCGGAGGGCTATCATATCGCGTTGGCAGTCGCGTTTGCCTTGGCTCGTCTGGCAGTCCCGCCTGCGGAGGAACATGAGTTCGTGACAGCGTTTCTGATTCGTTGGGGTGAAGCCCTCGATGGGACTCGCCGCAGATCCCGCAAGCGATCGTAAGTCCACGATCTGATTTTATCGTATGGTATAATCCCGCCTCTTATGGGCAATTCCATCATCATCAAGGGCGCGCGGGAACACAACCTCAAGAACATCGACGTGGAGATCCCGCGCGACAAGTTAGTGGTGATCACCGGCTTGAGCGGGTCGGGCAAGTCGTCGCTCGCCTTCGACACCATCTATGCGGAAGGCCAACGGCGGTATGTCGAATCGTTGTCGGCGTATGCGCGGCAATTTCTGGAGCAGATGGGGAAACCGGATGTCGATTCGATTGAAGGTCTCTCTCCCGCCATCTCCATTGAACAGAAGAGCACCAGCCACAATCCTCGCTCCACCGTCGGGACGGTGACGGAAATCTATGATTATCTCCGGCTCCTCTTCGCCCGGGTCGGACATCCCTACTGTTTTCAATGTGGAGAAGAGATCGCCGCGCAGACCGTCCAGCAGATGGTCGACGCGATCGCTGCATTGCCGGAAGGCGTGAAGTTCCAGATTCTGGCGCCGATTGTCCGTGGCCGGAAGGGCGAGTACCGCAAAGAGCTGTTGGAGATGCGCAAAGCCGGATATGTCCGTGCCCGCATCGATACAAAGATGGTCGACCTTGGTGAAGACATCTCACTGGATAAACAAAAGAAGCATACGATTGAAATCATCGTCGATCGGCTGGTCATGAAATCCGGTGATGCGCTCATGCGGCGACTGGCCGATTCAGTTGAAACGTCGGTCAAATTGACCGGTGGATTGGTTGGGGTTTTAACGGAGGATGGGCAGACCAAGCTGTACAGCGACAGACTCGCTTGCATCAGGTGCGGTGTCAGCTATCCCGAAGTCACACCGCGAGTGTTTTCCTTCAATAGCCCCCACGGTGCCTGTCCGGCTTGCGATGGCATCGGCTATGTCATGCCTCCTGGTTGTCCGGAGGAAGAGGACTTCACACTATTGGAACCCTG
>CAZAKX010000151.1:0-7226 GCA_964485915.1 uncultured Nitrospira sp.
TTGCGTCCGGCGCGACGCTGGACCGATTTGCTGCCGACCAAATCATTCCCTTTGCGGCATTGGCAGAAGGTGAGAGTCGATTCACTATTCCATCTCTCACTGATCATGTGCTCACGAGCGCCTGGCTGGCCGAGACATTGCTTGGTACGCACATCCGCATCGATGGGCAGCGTCTAGCGATCCAGGGGACGGGATTCCGGCCGAATCACAGTCGAGCAGCGGGTTAAAAGAAAACTGGCTCAGAGGGATGAATCCCAACAAGTCAGTCACCCCGCTGGGCGCGTTACATGAAGAGAAAGGACTCCTCGGTACATTTTCTTTCTCCAATTGCACTCTACCCCCAATGGCTGTTCCAATGACTGTTATTGCGGTTCCTTAGGCAGGCAAGTAGAATGCGCTTGTGCCTGAACTCTGTCGATTCTTTGGGATCATCATCCGAATGTTCGTCGAGGTTCAGGCCTCGCATCATACTCCGCACTTCCACGCCTATTACCAGGAGCATGTGGCGGTGTAGGGGATCGAGCCGGTGGAACGGTTAGCTGGGGCGTTACCGAAACGTCAGCAGAGGTTAGTCGAGGCATGGGCCGAATTGCATCAGGCAGAACTGGCTGCCGACTGGGACCGGCTGCAAACCGGCCACAAAGCCTTGCCCATTGCTACCTTGACGTAGAAAAATCATGAACCATCCTATCTATCGGGTTTGCGCCGTCGAGGTTGTCGAACCATACACGCTGCGAGTCCAATTTACCGACAACACGGAGCAAATCATCAATTTCAAACCGATTCTTGCAGGCGAACTCTACGGCCCGCTGCTCGACCTCCAGCTGTTCAACCAAGTGACCGTCGACTCGGAGGTCAAAACTCTAGTCTGGCCGAACGGCGCTGACTTTGATCCCGCGACGCTCCACGATTGGCCCGAGCACAAAGAGGCGTTCGCCGCCCGCGCCAGGGAGTGGGAACGTGTTTCCGCCTGACGAATTGGCCAATCCTCCGCAATCCGTCACTCCCATTTTTAGTTGAAATCGCGAAAATGTTGATTTCCAGGGTTGAGGTCAGCGGTCGGCTCTCAACAATGCCTTACGGACGGGTGTCCGGCAGCATACGAGTGAGCACACAGGCGCGCACCCGTTCAGCCAACGTGACAGCGTCGGCGGCCGTCGGTTGCGGCGGCCAGAATTCCGCATCATAACGAAGTTCAACTGCATACGCCGTCAGGTCCGTGAGATCGAAGCTCGCAAGCTCCGGCCACGGCTCAAGCTGAATGCACAAACGCTGAAGTTCCTCCAAGTCGTGCGTCCGGGGAATCTCCAGGCCCCTCCATGCGAGCACACCTTTCAAATACTTCTCGACGGCTTGCTGGGCGTGGAAACATGCGGTGTCGTAGGGACCTTCACTGGCAGTCGTGCGTCGAGCATCCGCGAGGTCGCTGTCGGCCTTCAGAAACCACCCTCGTGCCAGAGCCGACCTATCTTTCATAGAGCAGCTTGCCCTCGGCCAGTACGGTGGAGATGAAGGCATTGGGGACGGCCTTCCACTCTTCGACCTCTTGGGGGGTCCAGACGACGATATCCTTAGCGGGAAATATCCCGCAGAGCACCCGCCGATACCGTCCCGAACGCCGATAGCGAGGCAGGTCGGACTCTTCGATGATCAACAGATCCAAATCGCTGTCCGACCGGGCGGTACCCCTGGCATGGGAGCCGAACAGCACAATCTTGATGGGAGAGCCAATGGTGAGAATGCGACGGACCACTTCGACGAGGAGTTGGTCTGTGACCGGTGGAAATGTGAGAACACCCGCCATTCGTTGAGACCTCCGAAGAGCCAACCGCCGTCATGATAGCGAATGCCTCCAAGCTTTTCCACAAATGGAGGGATCAGCTAGATCTTTCTCCGACTCTCTATGCCCTCACATCATCAGACAGCCACGACTGTGGGAATCGAGGCCTGCATGACCATCCCATTTCTTCTCCCCTTTGCACGTTAACTCTTTTTCTGACCGCGAATTTTGAAAAGCACACTCCATCCTCTCAAGCAGCGGTTTTAGGCCTTTCATAGTGAAGATCATCCGCGATAGACCCAAGAAAACTCGACAGTAGGCGAAGCTCCTTGGTCCCATTATTTGCAACAACTCGCTCTCGATGGTCATTGAGTCTAGGAAGGTTGCCCGTATGAGATTCAATCACCGCGATCATGGCTGCTTCTACTCCAGCTAGGATCTCAGCACGGCTCTGTGACGGAAAAATGAGCGAGAGTTGCGTCGCGTGGGCCGTAGCGTGAGCGAGCTTCCCGTGCGACGCCAAGTTTAACCGTCCATCGTTCTTCGCTTTGCCCACATACCAATACTCTTCTGGTCGGGCGCTCCACGCAATGTACACAAATCCCCGATCAGGCGCTTCGTTTGCGCTAAACATTCCCACGATCTGATCTTGGGCGGACCGCAGATCTGTTTTCAATCTAACATCGACAATCAATGACGTCTCAGACCGGAGAACTTTTTCCTCAAGATAGCCTGTCGCATCCAGAATGCCTGCCAACCTGCGTGCCTCTTCTGCGGCGTCCAAGAGCGCCTTGTTAGTTTTTGCTGACAAATTACGCCAGACGTCATCCTTAAGAGCGTCTGCGGCTAATCTCGCGAGAGAGCGGATTTGTCGTTGAAGATCGGATCGGCTGGTCTTCTCCAGCTTGTCAAACATCTGCCTCAGTTTGTCATCAAATGCCATATGCCCTCCAACTGAATAGAGTCCGGATGCTTAAATCGGATAAGACTATGAGCTTTTGATCCACTAAGATGCTTTTAATGATAAATGCTGTCATCTTTCATGATCAGACCAGTAACTTTTGTATCTGCGATTGTTCGACATAGGACCACTCCCACGATTCGAGACAAGTCCTGTCATCTCCCCTTGCACATAGCAGATGATGAATCCTATCAATCGTTTCGTTTAAGACGAAGTTTTTTCATCGAACCCACATGGCGCGGGAGTATTAATTGAAGTCTGACGGATTGGGTCTGATATGACTGTTAGCCTTCATGTTCTGCGCACCTGGCAGATAAATCGTATCGATAGTTCCGCTCAAGCCAAAACATCTTCATCGAACCTGCGGGCCTCTTGCCCATCGAAAGAGTGCCGTGAATATGGGAGCAGGCAGTGGTCAGAAATTATGGGGGGTCAACCTCCATTTTCACTGCGGTACAATCGTCCATGCCCGATCTTCCCATTCAGCCGCCGAAGCCCCTTGCGTTCATCGCTGATTCAATGCTTGGTCGCCTGGCACGGTGGTTGCGCATTCTCGGCTACGACACCGCGTACGAAAAAGTGATCACGGACGAAGCATTAGTCGAGCGAGCGGTACGCGAACAACGCTGGCTGCTCACACGCGATCGGCGTCTTGTACTGCGCAAGCTTCTCCGTGGCCGCCATACTTTGATTGCAAGCGATGTGGTCGAAGGACAGCTGAGCCAGCTCCATAGGGACCTCAAGATCGATCTCGACATGACCCATCAGAGGGATTATCGTTGTGCAGATTGCAACGTTGTCCTCATATCGATCTCACCTGAAGTTGCAGTTCCTCTTGTCCCTCCCTTTGTCGCGCAACACTACCAGACGTTTCTTCAATGCCCTCGATGCTGCAAGGTCTTTTGGCCGGGAACTCACTGGGAACATCTCCTGACCCGGCTGACCGCGATAAGAGCGGAACGGTGAGATCTGGATGAAAATCCACCGATTTCACTCATGGGATGTGACTCCGCAAGAAGCCGTCCGGATTCAGGAACAGCTTCGCGGGAAGGTCGTCCTCTGCGGACGCATGTCGAGCCCAAAGTTTGTGGCAGGAGCGGACGCGGCCTTTGACCTTGAAGCTGGACGCGTGTTTGCAGCCGTCGTGGTCCTCGCTTTTCATTCATTAGAGCCTGTTGAAACGGTGGTGCATAAAGAACGCATAGCCTTCCCATACATTCCGGGCCTCCTTTCGTTCCGCGAGGCGCCGGCACTGCTTCACGCCTTTGAGAAGGTTCGGCACGATCCCGACGTCGTCTTCATCGACGGTCACGGATTGTCGCATCCGCGTGAAGCCGGAATTGCCTGCCACGTCGGCGTTTGCTTGAACAAACCGACGATCGGCTGCGCGAAGTCTCTGCTGGTCGGCACTTATCGGGCACCGGGGCTCTCGCGCGGAGCCGCTGCGTCGGCTTATGATGCGGCCCACCGCGTCATGGGAGCGGTCGTGCGGACCCGTGACCGAGTGAAGCCGGTCTTCGTCTCGGTCGGTCATCGGATCGGGCTCGCTCAGGCGGTCCGCCTCACGCTCGCTTGCGGGAAGGGGTACCGGATTCCGGAACCGACAAGGCAGGCTGACTTGCTGGCAGAACAAACCAAACGAGAGACCAAATGAGAGGGCTGAGCTGGCTCCCGCTGCTGCTGTTTCTCATTCTGTTGGCGCTGCTCCCGTTCGCCTTCGGCCAGGTGTTTACCGCGGCCCTGATCAAACTCAAACTGGACCCGACGACCGCCCTGCTGGTGGTCATCGGTATTTTCCTCGGCAGTCCGATCAACATTCCTGTGAAGCGAATTTCTCGAACAGAATCGGTGCTGGCAGACCCGCTGGCAGTGTTTGGATTGTCGAGCTGGTGGCCCATGCTCCAACGTGAACGCCGAGAAACCGTGATCGCCGTCAATGTCGGCGGCTGCCTTATCCCGGTGGCGTTGGCAGTCTATGAAACGGCCCATCTCGTGACGGAAGACTGGCACCCGCTCGCAGGATTACTCCTGGCCATCTTCATCAACACGATGGTGTGCTATTGGATGGCGAAGCCCGTCGAGGGAGTCGGGATCGCGATGCCCGGTCTCTTTCCTGCCCTGCTGGCTGCCCTCAGCGCCTTACTCCTCGTTCCGGACCATGCCCCTGCGGTCGCCTTTGTCGCCGGCGTGCTCGGCCCGCTCATTGGCGCGGACTTGCTCCATCTGCACGATATTGAAAAACTCGCCACCGGCATCGCCAGCATCGGCGGTGCGGGGACGTTCGACGGCATCGTGCTCTCAGGCATTGTCGCAGCGTACCTGGCGTGAAGGCGCGGGGAACGCAAACACATAGAAACGAAAGTTGATGACTGATCGCTTCGACGGCGAACGACGCTGAACGTTCCCCGACACCCAACGCTCAGCACTTCGAGTTAGGTGGGCGGCTGGCGTAATTATGTTTTGAGTAAAGTAGATGGTCTCGTTTACCTACCTATCTACTACACGTCATCAAATAAGTTCTCATGTGCCATGAAGATCGAGTCATCTGGCCAGTATTCTTTCCTAACCAAATGCGACGTGAGTGCAATCCATTTTGGCCAGACTGCTTTTACTGATTTTTCTGTGATATCGCGGCTACGCCATATCTCCATGACCTGATCTGGGCTGTTGAGGAACCTGCGATATGCACGTCTTACAATATCTTTCTCCATAGCAGGGAACCTAATAGGAACACCTATCCCGACATCCTTTTTGTCTAACAACTCCTGATGCCCACTCTCAATTACCTCCACCAATTCGAGCAGTGTTAGTCCCATATAATACGAGCAAAGCGATACTCTGTATTCATCTGCATCGCCAAATGCTTCAAGCAACCAAGTCCACCGATCAGGCAGGTTCCACAAAAACTCCCATCCGAGCTTCGAGTCTCTCCCCAGTGATGGAGGCCAGCCCACGATTCTCTCCTCCTCAAACAGCCGATTAGCATCGCGCCCATACCCAGTAGTTACTCGTTCTCGGGCCAAACGAACTGCGAGCGATAATTGATCACTATAGAGGCAGATAGCTCCGTGAAGAGCCTGGTAGACAAAAGCAATGGTGAGAGGCATATCGGCAATATCAGTTGAACCGCTGTGGTTCCAACCGCGTGGATGGATGAAGTCGTCCAGGACTGCCCTTTGATTGTTGAATTTGGGATCGCCTGAGATCACGCCTGCTAATGAGATGGCAAATAATGGCTGATATATACCCACTCCTTCGGCAACATTATCCATCAATATTGAGAACAACTTGGATCGTTCTTGTTCGTTGGGATTACGCGGTGTTAGCCCTTGTCTTTCATATCTATTCCGCCACTCTGATAACTTTTCTGGCAGTCCTCCTCTTGCTTTCGTTGACAATCTTCTCCATGCGATCAAGTCCTGCCGCCTTGCGATCTCAAGCGCATCATTGAACAAATCTGAAATGTTATCTACACTGACTTTCATGTCTCTTAAGGGAGGAACTGCTGTACTGGTAGTCGAAAAAGGATTCGCACCAAGGGGCGGCTTGGTTGACCGAACCATCTTATGAACTGCTTTCAGAAGGGAGGTAAACTGCTCCTCAATGTCCTGGCCCTCACTCAGATTTATATGCAAGCGCGTACTTACTGACGCAGGTTTTGCTGTATGCCCCTCTGCCTGCCGAATGACAGGAATGAATTTTGAGGTCCCTAAGTTCTGGACCAGTTCTCCCGTCACTATCATCGATTCATAACCGACTCCGCCTTTCCCATCGTCTGCTTTCCTGACGTATGCGTCTGTGCAGATTATCAAAACCTTATTGGCTCTTCTAACTGATTGCTCCATAAACTTTGGAACATCATCACCAGGCTCAAGATCCCATTGATCCAGAATAACATCTACCCCCTTCTCCATTAGCCTTCCAGCTAGGTCGCCAACCCATTTCTTGTGTGCGGAGGAATCGTGTGAGTAAGAGATGAACACCACGGGGTGATCAGTTGCTTCCCCGTTGGAGTCCACTAACTCCATGGGAGTTTCATCACGTTTGCTCATATCTCCCATGCTCCCTTTGAAATAACCCCCTAATGAAGGATGTATTGCTGATGAATAAGGGGCTGCTTAGGCTACTTCTCGACGAGAATGGTGTCAATCCAGTGAATCTGAAAATAGTGGATATTATTAGGGGCTTGGCGTGCAGGGATCTCACAATGAGCCACTGCCGCTCGTGTCCGGGCATGACCGTGGCCCGTCGATTCGTGTCGGAACCAAATGAAAGCGCATGTTCGGTCAAATCGGACTCTTGACAATGAAACAATTCGACCTCGTAAGACAACGCGCATGCCAGGCCTCATTTTCTCCTCCCCTATCGCTTTTCGCCCAGAGCCCTTCAGATGGACAACCCCTTCCGAACTCAGCTTGTCCATTCCTTCGGGCCTTGTTTAGAATGTTGTATCCCCGAGGTGATTATGCTTCAGTTTCTCGCCCC
>CAZAKX010000152.1:0-7135 GCA_964485915.1 uncultured Nitrospira sp.
CCATGGAACAACGAAAGGATACTCGATTTCCGGTTGAATTTCGAAGCTCATTCAGCTCGGCGAATGTTGTAGCAGGGGATGGCGCTCTCAACGATCTTTCCGTTCGAGGTTGCCGTGTCTTCAGCCTTATCCATGTGAAGCCTGGGACGGTCCTCACGTTGCGCATCCATGCATCCGAGGACGAACCTCCCATCCAGATTTCCCAGTCCGTCGTGCGATGGTGTCGATCCGGCAGTTTTGGGTGCGAGTTCGTCAACCTCAGCCCAGATGAATGGGCCAGGCTCCACCATGTGATTAGAGAGTTGGAGCAGCATCCGTTTCAACGACACCAGGCAGACACCGACGTTGCATGATTCATCGATCCACTCTCCTCAGTGAGTAAGTTCCCACGCAGTTCTGCTGATAGGACAAAGCAAGGAGTCCAGCACCCAGGATACCTGTGCCACGACCATCAGATCATGAGGAGGAAAGCGGCATTGATTAGGAAGTCCAATCGCGAAAGTGCTACGCTGCTTTAGCCGCTCGACGTTTTGCCACTTGGCCAAGGATGTCGAGCGCGGCGATCCGGTAGGCTTCCGCATAGGTCGGGAAATTGAAGATGTTATCGATGAACGATTCGATGGTAGCGGAACTTTGAAGAGCCAATTGTCCAATATGGACCAGTTCGGTGGCTGAATCTCCGACGACCTGGACACCAAGGAGGCGCACCCCTTCAGGATCAGCTACCATCTTCAGTAAGCCGTGGCCCGCCCCTGATATTTGAGCACGAGCGATTTCTTCAAATTTCGCCCGCCCGATCAACGGATCTCGATATCGTTCCTGCGCGCTCTTTTCATCAAGGCCGATGCTCCCCATTTCCGGAATCGTATAGATTCCGAGTGGAATGGTTGAGGCGGCGTCACCGACCGGGAGGCTGATGGCGTGGCGGACGGCGCGTCGGCCTTCTTCCATGGCCTTAGAGGCAAGCGCAGGGCCCTCAGCCATATCGCCGACCGCATAGATGTGGGCGACCTCCGTCTGGCAATAGTGATTCGTGGGAATGAGCCCTCTCTCTGAAACCGTGATCCTCGCTGCCGAGAGACCTAGGTCTTCGACGTTCGCTTGCCGTCCAAGGGCGACGAGCATTTTCTCGCTGCAGATTGTGGTGCCATCGCTCAACAGGGTGACGACGTGGGCAACTTCGTCCCAGCGAACCTCCGCAATCCGGCATTTTCCGAGGTAGCGGCCTCCATGGCGCTCAAAACTCTGCAGAAACTGGCTGACAAGTTCGCGATCCATGAATGGCAAGGGGTATGGAGCACGATCGATCAGAGTCACTTCCACGCCCAGCAGTGCGAAGATGGAGGCATACTCACACGCGATGACACCGCCCCCGATGACGGCCAATGACTGAGGTAAGTACATCATGGAAAGGAGTGAATCGCTGTCCAGAATGTGTTCATGGTCGATAGGGATTTCCTTTGGGGCTCTGGGACGTGATCCCGTGGCGATCACAATGGTATCGGCCGTGAATTGTTGCCGTGCACCATCAACGGTTTGCATCTCGATGATGTGTTCGTTCAGGAAGCGTGCACGCCCATGCAGCAACGAAATACCGTTCCGGCGGAGCTGTTGACTCATGAAGGAATCATGTGCCTGAACGACATTTTCAAGCCGACTTAAGAGAGTGGCGATCTGAGTATCAGGCTTGAGAGTAAATTGGAGCGCCTCGCCGGCCCGCTTGAGTTGGTCGAGGTGCAGGGCGCTTTCTCTCAGTGTTTTGCTGGGAATCGTCCCACGATAGACACAGCTGCCGCCGATCCCGCGTTCTCGTTCGATCAGGGCGACGCGTTTTCCTGCTTTAGCCCCTTGGACGGCCGCCTTCTGACCGGCAGGGCCGGCTCCAATGACGATAATATCGAACGCAACGGGTGTGCTCATAGATTTAACGCATTCACCACCGCCAGCACCTGGTCCTTGGTGGTCAGTAGTTGATCAATGTCGTTGGGATACAGGTTTAATTCCGCAAAGGCCGGTTGCGTACGAAGCGACTCCTCCGGCAGGTCCTCTGGTGCGAGCACATGACTTGCGAGTCTATCGGAGACGCATGTGAGTAGGCACTCCTGACGGAATGATTCGGCATGATCGTAATCGTCGTAGTACTGAATGGCCGTCGCCACTTGCTTGGGCAAGCCCCATTTCTCCGCAATCAGGGCGCCGACACGGGAATGATACCCATCGATCCATCCGTATAGGATTGCTTTCTCAAGGGAGAGACGCTGCGTCTGTGCCAGTGCCGTTGCCGTTTGTAAAATGACCGGTTTCCCGATTTCGTGCAGCAGCCCACAGAGATACGCGCTTTCGACGTTGACACGCCTCATGCGGGCCACTTCTTTGGCAAAAGCCCCGCTCGCCAGAGAGTGACGCCACAGACGCTTCACATCATCTTCATGCCCTGGTGCCCTAAATGCGCCTGATTTGAGCGACGCTGTAAAGGCAATCTCTGACAGCAAGGTAATGCCCAACATGGCGACCGCATGTTGGAGCGACACAACGGGGCTGCGGGGCATGTAAGCAGGAGAGTTGGCGATCCGTAGAACATGTGCAGCGAGTGCTTGGTCTTGGTGAATCAACGCTGAGAGCTTTGCCGCATCGGCGGCTGGATCCGAAGCCAAGGCCATGACCTGACTGGCTGCTTGCGGGAGTAGGGGGAGCTCGATCTCACCGGTCTCAATTTTCTGGAGTAACGACTGTTCCAGCCGATCAATTGGGGTGGTGGTCGATCCTATTTCCGATGCCATAGAAGCGAACTCCTCGAACAAGAGTCGGTCGGTTACGACTATCTTTCTCGGCTGATCTCGGGTGAAAGTTTAGTGGTCGTGACTTTGGGAAGGTGGCAGACTATACTTCGAGGCCTTGGGGGGGAGGGGTGGGATGAATCGAAGTTGGATCATAGTCATCGTCGTAGCTTTAGCCGTTGCGGGAATAGCACCTGTGTCGAGTACGGCAGCTGAACCCACCGCGAGCGCTGAAAAGGTTGTAAAGGAAGCTCAAGAAACGATCGAAGCAACCAGAGAATATACGGCTCAACAGAAGGAAGCATTCCAGCGAAAGGCACAAGAGGAATTGGTGGCTATTCAGGAGCAAATCCTCGGCTTGCGGGAGAAGATTGCAAAGGCCTCGGAGTCCACACGGGGAGATCTTCAGAAGTCGCTCAATGAACTGGAAAAGAAGAAAGACGCTGTTAGAGAGAAATTAGATGAATTGAAAAGCACCGGGGATGCCAAGTGGCACGAACTGCGAGAAGGAATGCATACGGCCCTGAACGAACTTAAGCATTCGTATCGGAAACTGCTGTCTCATTTGCCGTGATCACCTAGCCTGTGGAGCACTTGTGATGAATGTTGTCACGCTTGCCGATTTTCACCAGTTCAGTAGCGAGAAGATGAAGAAGAATAACCTCTTCCAAACGGATCGATTTTTCTGTGATGTCTATTGTTTCGAGCCGGGCCAAGAACAAAAAGGTCACATCCATGGCCATCAAGACAAGATCTACATTGTTTTGGAGGGCCAAGGAACGTTTCAAGTCGGCACCGAACAGCGTGTACTTGGTGAGGGACAGGGCACGCTGGCTTCAGCTGGAGAAGAGCACGGGGTGAAAAACCATACAGGCGTGCGGCTCAAGGTGTTGGTATTTGTAGCTCCTAACCGACTCTGAACGCTCTACAAGAATCGATCTCAATGAGCAAGGGGGAAAGAGCATCATGCTCTTTCCCCCTTGCTTAGCCTCAGCTAGTCACACAGTTCTTTCAGCCCAAGAACTCTTCCTTTACGGTTTGTAGCGGGACCGATCAGCTGGCTTGCCGTTGTATGTACGTGAACCAGACGACGTTTTCACATGAACTAGACCATAACTTATCTTGTCGGAAAAATGAAAGTATAGGAGCGGATTATGCGCCCATGTGGACTGACTTTACGAGCATGAAAGCAGTGCCATTTTCATAAGAGTTTGACATAGAGCAGTCGACCAAGCGCACGACCGTGCCTTATGCATGATCGGCTATTTAATAAATTGTTTTGCGGCCTCGACTATGGATCGCACTCCAATGCCATAGTGATCGACCAGCTCTTCCGGTTTCCCGCTATGGGGGATTTCACGAACAGCCAGTTTATGAACCTTGATACCTTCGGCAGCAACGGCACTCAGAACGGCATCACCGAGTCCTCCGTGTGCATAGTGGTCCTCCACAGTGAGGATTCGCCCATGGGTAGTTCTCCCACTCTCTACTAAGGTGGTTCTGTCGATAGGAGCAATGCTGTAGAGATCGATGATACGAGTAGTGATACCGGCTGCCTTTAATTGATCGTATGCTTTCAACGCTTCAAACAGGGTTACACCCGCAGCGACGATCGTAAGCACATCGGAGGAGCCCTGTCGGAGAATCTTGCTGCCGCCGATGTGGAACTTTTCTTCTGGCCCATAGAGCACAGGACTTTTTGGCCTGCCGGCGCGCACATAGACCATCCCCTTGTGATGAGCGGCGACTTCGATCAAGTGATACATTGAGCTTCCGTCTGATGGGTAGAGTACGGTCACATTGGGCTGGGCTGCCATCATGGCGATGTCTTCGAGTCCCATTTGAGACGGCCCATCCTCTCCGATACTCACGCCCACATGGGTGCCGACCAGCTTGATGTTTGACCCGCTGATCGCGGCCATGCGGATGAAGTCGTAAGCGCGACTTAAGAAGCAGGCGAACGTGGCGGCGAAGGGGATCTTTCCGCATGCCGCCAGCCCAGCGGCTGCGCCCACCATATTTTGTTCCGCGATAAAGCTTTCAAAAAACCGATTCGAAAATTTCTTGCCGAATTTGTCGGTGTACGTGGAGTTCTTCACATCGGCGTCAAGCGCGACGACGAGGGGATTCACGGAGCCGAGTGCCTCAAGGGCGAGTCCAAATGCTTCGCGCGTTGCAATCAATTCACCGATCTTGTACGGGGCTGGCGGCATGGTGCCGATGGTGTGGGAAGGGGTGGTGGCAAGCGCTGGTGTTGGAATGTGGGGAGCTGTGCCGTTTGGGCTCAATTGCTTTGTGAGCTCGTCGAGGGCCTTCTGGGTCTCGTCTCCTTTTTTCAGCGGCTTCCCATGCCAATCCGGTTTGTTTTCGATGAACGAAATACCCTTTCCTTTATAAGTCTTGGCGAGCAGTACGGTCGGACGTCCCTTCGTATGGGCAGCTTCATCAAACGCCTCGAGTATGGCGACAAAATCATGGCCGTCGACGACAATTGCGTGCCAGCCAAATCCCGTCCACCGGGAACGGTAGGCGTCCATATCGTGCTGCAACATGGTTGGATCACTCTGTCCGAGACGGTTGACATCCACGATCGCACATAAATTGTCTAAACCGTACTGGCGGCTAACCTCGGCAGCTTCCCAAACAGATCCCTCCACCGATTCACCGTCTCCCATGAGCACATAGGTTCGATACGCAAGGGTATCGACGAACTTTGCATTCAATGCAATACCGACCCCAACGGGAAGCCCTTGGCCTAGAGAACCAGTCGCCATGTCAACAAAGGGGAGCCGGGGAGTTGGATGGCCCTCGAGATCTGATGTCAAGGTGCGTAATTTTAAAAGATCGCTCGCAGGGAAGAGCCCAGCTTCCGCCCAGGCTGCGTACAACAATGGGGCGGCGTGCCCCTTTGAGAGAACGAAGCGATCGCTATTGAGGGCTTTAGGATTCTTAGGATTGTACCGCATGACGGAGAAAAACAAGGCGGCGACGATATCAGCAGCCGAGGCGCAGCTCGAGGGATGACCACTGCCTGCTTCGCTTGTAGCCCGCACACTGTCGACACGGAGTTGGGTTGCCTTATTGCGCAAGGTCGTAAGCAATTCTGACGAAGCAGCCATTAGAGATCCTTTCGAGATTGGGATCAAACGGTGTATCCGACTGATTATCTGGAATCATATCGGCAGTTACGGAAACAAGACAGGAGGCTAGCAAATCGACTAGGTGGAGGTCAATGAAGAGATCCGCCCTCTAGATTTTTCCAGAGGGCGGTAAGAGTAGCGATGAGGAGGCAGACTTCTCAGCTTTGAGTCGCCGGTGTGACTATGAGCACCTCGTTTGAACAAGGGGTTTCCGCTTCGCTTTCCGATTCGCCGAACGCACTGATTGCAAAGAAATAGGGTGTATTAGGCTCGAGGCCGGTAATAGTGGCTGGGGGAGTCCCGACCCGTTGGCTTTCTTCGTAGGAACATGAGCCATACTCACCGGGTGATCGCTTTCCGTAGTGGATAAAGTAGCCTTGCACTTCGGGATCAGTGGATGCATCCCAGGTTAATTGGGCCGAGACCCCAGTTGGGGTAGAGGTTAATGAGATTTCGGGGTCCTCCTCTCCAAATGAGATATCGGGGGTCTCTCCTTCATCAGGGCTCGCTAAGTTGGCGAGAGTTTCTGAATTTTCGGCCTCACTTTCTGCGGTGTCTGCCGACGAATTTTCATTTTCGGACAAGCCTGGTGCATTCGAATCAACGCCCGATTCCGAACCTTCTTTGGCTGGCGGAGTACCTTCGGTTGGTGAAGAGAGCGAAGAAACGATAGGTCCTCCTCCTTCGGTGTCGCCACATCCGGCTAATGGAAGGCCGATAACGGTCAAGATGATAAGGCCAGGTATCAATCTTGTGAATTGCCGAAACAAGAGGACGGCCAAACCTGCATTTTCCAGCATAAGAATCGCTCCTATTCAGAATTGAATTGCGGTAGGTCCTTGCGACTCAAGTACGCAAGGACAGGATGACGCTCAAGTAAGCAAATAAAATGCCATCTCATAAGGTTATTATTAATCAGTCAGTTACATATTTCAGTGAACTGAAAACGATGGAGATGTGAAGGGTGCGCCCTTCAAGTAAGTAGCAGGGTGAGCAGCAGAGGAGAAAATACAAAAAAAGAGCAGGAGGGGTTTTGTGTTCGGTGCGACTTCCCCTTAAGCGAGCGAAGATTTTCGTGAAAGAGTCACGTCGGAAGTCATCAAGGTGGGATAGGCTGGTGATCAGTGCGATCTTTAAAATATTTAAAGAGCAAATAGCCGTTTGCGAAAACCACGATCAACAGGATGCTATAGGTCGTAACCGGTGAGGCAAGGTCTA
>CAZAKX010000153.1:0-7126 GCA_964485915.1 uncultured Nitrospira sp.
CTCTCCGGCGCGCTGACGATCACGTACATGGGATCGACTTGATGAATGACGGTCAGGAGGTCCGTCTGGGCCGTGACCAGCCGGCCCTGGTAGTACCGTGTTCGCTCGATCAAGCCGTCGGCCGGGGCGACAATGAGCGTGTTGTCCAGATCGAACTTCGCCTTGACCAGATCCCCTCTTGCGGCCTCCAGCGCCGCCCGCGCGGCCAGATCTTCCGCGATCGCGTCGTCGACGTCTTTCTGACTGACGGCATCTTCGATGAGCAACGGCTTGACACGCGTCAGATTTTGCTTGGCCTGAACGACCCGCGCCTCAGCCTGCGCGACCCGTCCCTTCGCGCTGGCGAATGCCGCCTGGAAAGGCACAGGATCGATCTCATAGAGACGATCACCCTGCTTAATGTCGCGTCCCTCGGAAAAGAAACGTTGCTTGATGATGCCCGTGACTTGCGGGCGGATCTCGACGATACTCGACGCTTCGGCTTGCCCGATAAACTCCGGTTCATCGGGAACCGTCTGAGAGGCGACTTCGACGACCTGCACTTCGGGGATCGGACGAGGCGCGGGAGAGCTGGCTTCGCCCTTGCACCCGAACAAGCCGACTGCTCCGATGAAAAGAACGCCTACGAACGTGATTCTTTTGCGAGTTGTCTCATCCATGACAATGCACACTGCATTCTCAGCGATGCCCAGTATGGCCCACCGAACTGCCGATCCTCAATAGCGACCTCAACAGACAGGTCCACTACTTCGATTCACCGACGCGCAGACGGAACCACATCCCACGGTCGCTTCGCCATTGGATCAGAACATATAGGTCATCCAGGTCGTGAAGTAATCGATAGCCTTGTCTGGTGGGGTCTCATTGAAAAACGGTCCTGGGAAGAAGTGGACATACCCTGCCAGCAGCGTCACATGCCTGGTTGCCCTCCATGTCACGGTGAGTGCTGGGGCACTGCCGACGTATAGTTTCCGACTTTGCTGTCCGGTCCGAAAAGGAGAACCGGAGATCCGATAGACGCCATCGTCTGGACTTTCTCGCCAGAAGAAGCCCCAATCTGCCGTGGCGGTCACGCTCTCCGTCACATGCAGGTCTAAGAACGGATGTACGTGCATGAAGTTCTGGGGACCGGCGGGATCCGCCAGATTAAAGTACGCCCCCGTGGGAAAGAGCGGGTTATACGTCTGTAGATTGGCTGACTTCGGATCGCGATCACCGCTGGTGATATCGGCAACCAGCCCCAGGCGAGGGCGCAAGGGCAGGTCGCTGAAATTGTAATACGTCGCCGAGGCAACCGCCCAGGCTTGAATGGTGCCGGAACCGAACGTGCCGAACTGCCAAATAAACTCGAAATTGTATTCCCACGGGAGCGGTTGACCCCATAGGCGCATCCCCAAGGAGTGGCGAAGTTCATAGGCTGTACCTTGGTCGAAACGGCCCTGCTGATTTTCAAACCCCAGATAATAGAGGTCCGTATGACCGTCTGGTAGCAGGGATACGGGGCCGACAGCGTACAGCCCCCAGAGTGACTGCTTCGGATCAGGGTCGTTGTCGAACACATGGGGTCGATTTCGGACCGGTTTGGAGACAAACCCATCCACCGACCATGCCCCGGTTCGCAGCAAGAATCGCACGGCATCGAACGAACGGCGCAGGGTGAGAGCCTCCCGCATATCGATCAGTCGGCGGCCACCATACGTCATCTCCTGCCGCCCTACACGCCACGTGAGCGTCGAATCCTTCCCGAGTGGGAGGGCGACATCGACGAATGCCTGATGGACATCAAAGATGTCCTCGTCGATGTCCGGACGTGGACCACCGATGCGTCCATTCTCCAGGCCGCTCCGAATTTGTCCGAAGAAGCGGATCGCCGACCCGATATGCAGATCTCCATGCAGCATATAACGCTGGAGTGCGTAACTGTTGTTGCCATGCCGATCCGCCGGTGCGCCTCCTGCCTCTTCATTGTGATACAACTCATAGCGTTGTCGAACTTCTCCTCCAATGGAGAGATACCAGTCCTCCCGACCACCGAATGGAATGTATTTGATGGGATCCCAAGAGTCAGTGCGGAGGCTGGGGTCCTTGAGGTAACTGTAATCTTCCTCGTAGCGGAGCTGCTTGTAGGGCGACGGATCTCTTGTGACGACCCCTCTGATGCCCGGGCCAGCATCGACTGGAAACTCCAACCTCTGGGGTGGAGATTGTGTCTCCGGAGCAGACGTTAGCTGAGGCACCGATCGCCTCGGCAAGGTTGTGCCGAAACGGTTGGATGCTCCTTGTACTTCCTGATCGTGCTCTTGAGCAAGTGCTGTCGCTGAAGGAACCGCCTGCGCCCACAGTTGAGTGCTTGATGGCAGAAGCGCATAGATCAACATGCTCCAGACCCCGCAAGAGATTCCATTCTTCCGCACTGCCTGATACATGTCCTTGCTCTGTCCAACACTTCGCCATCCGACTCACAACCCGAGGCAGTGGAGGGTTCCTCGCAACGAACAAATCGGTGCGCCACGAGGGCTATCTTCTAGCGTCTACCATCCTTTGGCGTGTATCCAGGCTGATCGGGCCCGGTCCGTAGGTCAGGACGTACAAGAGGCCGCCCATCATTGCGAGGTTTTTCATGAAGTGGATCATTTGGTTGGGATCTGCCAGCTGAATATGGAAGATCAACGTTGCGGGAATCATGAACAAGAACAACGCACCGGATGCGGCTCGCGTCCAGTAACCCAGCACCAACCCCAGGCCGGCTCCGATTTCAACCAAGACGGCACCGAAGTAGAAGAATCCTGTCATCCACGTTATCCCCTGCGACGCCATGAACTGTTGCGTCCCCTCCGGGTTCATGGCCTTATTGATTCCGGAGATGACATAAATGGCGGCCAGTAAAATCCTACCAACAAGGCCGGTATATGGTTCCAACGCGTGAACGGTCATGTGAGTTTGTCCTTTCTCTCCACCATGGCATACGGCATGGTCAAGTGCACAGCCTCCAACATCATTATTTCTTTACCGGCTTCGAGTTACTCAACAGCCGTTCAGCGAAGATGCCCCATTCTACCTTCCTGATAATCGGTCACCGCTTGGACCAACTCTTCTTGCGTGTTCATCACGAATGGCCCTCTCCAGGCCACCGGCTCGTTGATTGGCTCTCCACTCAGCACCAAGAGGGTCGACTCCTCTTTGGCATGGATGCAGATCCGATTCTCTTGTGTATTGCACAACGCAAATTCCACTTCTCTCACCGCATGCGATTGGTTCAGCACCACCGATCCCTTCCGCACAAAAAGTCCTGTGTTGAAGCCAAGGGGGAAGCTCAATTCCGAGTCATGATCGGCAGCGAGCTGTAGATCATACAGATGAATGCGTGTGAACGTGTTCGCCGGCCCTTTGAGACCATGGAATTCTCCCGCGATCACTCGGACTTGGCCCGCGCCTTCAGCCAGATAGGCTACCGGAATCTGTTCGTTGAGCAGCGTCTGGTAGCGGGGAGGCGACATCTTGAAGGCTTTCGGCAGATTTACCCACAACTGCACCATTTCGAGCAGGCCGCCGCGCTTTGCAAAGTTTGGATCATGCAACTCCTCGTGCACGACGCCTGAGGCCGCCGTCATCCATTGCACATCGCCGGGGCCGATGGTGCCGTGATTGCCAGCCGAATCCCGGTGCACCAGTTCGCCCTGGTAAACAATTGTCACGGTTTCAAATCCTCGATGCGGATGCTCGCCCACGCCGCGCTGCCGGTTCGACGGAGGGAACTCGGCGGGCCCGGCGTAGTCTAGGAGTAAGAACGGGCTGATCGCCTCTCCCAGATTCTCATCTGAGACAATGTTCCTGACAGGAAATCCGTCACCGACCCAATGGGCCGAAGTGGGCTGGTACAGCTTCACTACTTGCTTCATGTTGTCCATGGTGGTTCCCTTGATGTCGATGAAACTGCGTCCCCAAGCCGTGCCGAGAGTCTTTTATTTCTGACAATCCTCTTACTCCTGTTCGGAGGATGTTCCGTGGATCCAGCCTACGCCATGGGGGAGGCCGGCGGACAGTCGGCCAGCCGGCACTCCCATGACACAGCGATGGCTTATGCGACCTTCTCGTACGAGAACTGGATGCCGGCTGTTCCTCCGGTCTCGATGAAGAGGTCCATAAACGCCGGCACCGTCTCCTTGCGCGCCCAATCCCGTTGCAGCTCGCACAGCAACTGAGGCCAGCTGATCATCTTGCCGCCGGCCTGCTCAATGCGGCGTAGCGCTGTCTCGTGAGCAGCGACGGAAGTACCGCCGACCGCATCCACCACCGGATAGACCTCGAAGCCGTCACGCAGCGCATCCAGCGCCGGAAAGCTCAAGCAGGCTTCGGTCCACAACGCGGTCATGACGAGCTTCTTGCGTCCCGCTGCCTTCACCGCCTTGACGAACTCGACATCTTCCCATGAGTTGATCGAGGTGCGGTCGTAGGTCGGGATGTCCTTGAGCACCTTGCGGAGCTGTGGAATAGGAGGCTTGTTCAAGCCGGTCTTGACGTTCACCGTGGAATGAATGATCGGCAACCCGTAGGCGAGACCGATCTTGGCCACGCCGACGATGTTGTTGATCAGCAGTTGCCGGTCCATGGACGCGATCGAATTCACCTGGACCGGCTGATAATCGATGATGATCAGCGCACAGTTCTTCGGCGTAAGCAACTCATCTCTGACAGGGTCACGAATTGGTTCACTTGCCATTGCGATTCCTCCTTCTTGGTTGACTGAGAAAATCCCGGTCGCGATGACCGGGAACGATCTTCCTTTACCGGTGATAAGCAAGTCGGTTGCCAGAGAGCTCGTCACGCGTGCTTCCATCAGCTATGTCCATGAATCAAGAAGGAACTTGGACAATGTTGATTGCCATCTGAGGAGGAAACCTTGTGCGAACTAACGCCGCATACGGCGTCCGACGCCGAATGTGGCGTCCACCCAAGGCATCGAATCGAATAGAGGAAAACAGACACAGGGAGGTTGTGTGTTACTTGAGACCCAACTTTTTCATGCGATGGCGCAGCGTGGAGGCGGGTAGGTCAAGAATTTCAGCCGCGCCCCCCTTACCGGCAATGAGACCGTTGGTATGCCGGAGGACTTCTTCAATGTATGCCCGCTCCATCTCTGGTAGCGTCTTCAATGATCGAGATTCGGACTGTTCAGCCACCGACTCCAATCGAAACGGTCTACCAGTGAATGGAACCTCGACGGTCAGGACCTCTGTTTCGGCCAACAGAACCGCGCGCTCGATGATATGCTCCAATTCCCTCACATTGCCCGGCCAGTGGTATTGCCTGAGGCTGTCCAGGGATCGCTGATCGACTGAAGTAATCTCCTTCTTGAAACGGGAGCTGTAACGTTGGACGAAGTAGTGGGCGAGCAAGAGGATATCGTCCGGTCGTTCGCGCAGCGGCGGAACCTGAATGGGGAAAACGTTCAAGCGGTAAAAGAGATCTTCGCGGAATCTTCCTTCGGCCACCAGCTTATCAAGGCGCCGGTTGGTTGCCGCGAGCACCCGAACATCCACGGTGATGGTCCGCGTTCCACCGACCCGCTCGAACTCACCTTGTTGCAAGGATCGTAGAAACTTCGCCTGTGCCTCCAGAGGAAGTTCGCCGACTTCATCTAAAAAGATCGTACCGCTGTTCGCGATCTCAAACCGGCCGAGCTTCTGTTTAAACGCTCCGGTAAAAGCACCCTTTTCATGTCCGAACAGCTCGCTCTCTACCAAACTGTCGGGGAGCGCCGCGCAATTGACCGTGATGAACGGCTGCCCGCCTCGGCTGCTGCGGGTATGGAGCGCGCGGGCGATCATGTCTTTACCCGTTCCGGTTTCGCCGCAGATCAGCACGGTCGCATCTGATGGAGCGACACGCTCGACCTCTTTCATCACTTTTCGAAACGCGGTACTGGTTCCGACGATTTCTTCGACCCCGGCTGATTCTTTGATGGCCTCGCGCAACGTCATGAGCTGAGACTCCAAGGTGCTCACTTTCATTTCTTGGCGCTTCAGATCTTTTTCACGCCGGTCAAGCGCTTCGAGGAGTCGCCGGAGTTCAACTTCGATATTCTCTTCCTCGTCATCGGCCTTGAGTGCGTCCACCTGCTCATCCGACTTATGAAGCACGCGTGCGACGACCAGACAGCGCGCGTCACCTTTCCCGATACATTCTTTCTCGGAATAACACACCTCTCGGCCAAAGACCGCCGAAGAGTGTCCAGTGGCGTAGCCGAGCAACGTCCAACAAACCGGCGAGTCGGCCATGCCAAGATGTGCGAGATGTTGCTCCGCTTCGTAGGAGTTGATCCATTCCGCGTCAACATCAAATACTCCGCCGGTTTTGTCGATTCGTGAGTTCAGGATACGGGCGCGCACCATCCCCTCCAGCGTGTGCAGCCTGGGACCCAGCGACCACCAGTCGGCAACATCACCGCCGGTGTGCCAGTCCTTGGTTGTCAAGGCGTCACGGTACCCACAGGCGTAGCCGAAGCGTGTGAGAATTCGTCGTGCACGATCGATTCCCACGGTTTCGATCAGTTCCTTACGCAGGAGTCCCATCGCGTCCGCGTCCATGAGCAGCATACGCCGATGCCCAAAGTGGATGGTGCCCGCCCCTTCATCGATTTTCAATAACTCGAACAGCTTGAGTTCGTTGGGAGTCATCTATCCGCAACCTCCGCGAGAGAGCAGGATGCCTCACGGATGCCGCTCAGAGCAAGTGTGCCGCGATGCATGAATTGACAGCCTTTCTTCCCCCTCGACCCGGATGCGTCCGAACGGAACTAATCACACTATTACTCCTGGAGTATCGCTGATCGGAAGAATCAAGCAGGGAAAGTGCCTCGACACATCAAGAACCAGAAGGGTCGACACGGGATTGTTCCACCAACCAGCGCAGCATTTTTTCCGATCGCACGATGCCGATCAGACGACGATTCTCTTTGCTCTCGACCACCGGAAGCCAATCGATATCGTGCCTATTCATCACATCGCCGGCCGTCAAGCTCGTATCACCCAGAGTCACCGCGACGGGATCGTGGCGCATGCACTCCCATACCTTTCAATATCGACCTTCATGATCACCTCCTCCTGTTTCGCCCGATACCTCTTAG
>CAZAKX010000154.1:0-7114 GCA_964485915.1 uncultured Nitrospira sp.
GGAAAATTGGGATGTGAAGTTAGGGGAGAAATGGAAGATGGCGTCGCAGAGCTGATGGTCCGAGAGATCACAGAGTTGCTACTTCCAGTGAGTGGTCTGTACAAGGCGAGGACATGTTCTCCTTAATGTGGTACCGCGAATACGACCTCGCTTGCAAAACCTCAACAGGCACATCCGATCGTCAAGCTTCGGTTTATATAAGGAAGTACGTAATATAATAATGGTAACCGCTGATCGCTTGTTTAAGCGGACTGGTCCAGAGGAAAAGTCAAATCGGCTCATGAAGCCAAATTTGATGGTCACTGAATGATGACTGGCGGTGTTTCACAGAATGTTGGAAAGGGCTTAGCGCCTAACGGTGTATCAAGGCCGCTCTTTCCCGAGGTCGGGGTGGTTGCGTTCGTGCCGGAGGAATGGGGCGGTCCCTGGCTGTCACGGCATCAGGTGATGACCTGTCTCTCAAGATATTTTCATGTCGTCTGGGCTGAACCCGCTAGGAGCTGGAGAGAGCTTGTTCTTCGCAGTCACAAGCAGGTGAACCGATCTCATCGCTCCGAAGCGTTTCCTGAGGGGTTTGTTCTGTATCAGCCGGAAAGGTGGTTGCCAGGGTTCGGCAGGCCGACTTGGCTGGCCTCGTGGACTGCCGCCGAAAGAGGTCGCCGTGCCGCTGGACTGCTTCATCGGCGCGGGTGCAAGACGATCATTTTTTATCTTTGGCGGCCCTATTTCGATCATGTCCTGAACGGTAACTCATGTGACTTGAGTTGTTACCATATCGTTGATGAATATTCCTTCTCTCCGAGTGAGCAGTCTCTGTCGGAGCGGGAAGTGCGGCTGATTCAGCGCGTGGACCAAGTCTTCATTCATTCTCCGGCTTTACTCGAACGTAAGGGGCAGTTCAATCCTCATACGCGTTTTGTTCCCAACGGCGTGGACTATCAGGCGTTCGCGACCACTCACGCAGAGCCAGCGGACTTAAAAGAAATTCCGCATCCAAGGCTTGGCTATATCGGGATCATCAAGACGCAGCTGGATTTTCAGCTTCTGCTCGATCTAGCTGGACGTCACATGGAGTGGTCCTTTGTCTTTGTAGGGCCAAGAGGTAAGTTGGGGCCGGATGTGATGCTGGTGGATCAATTAGCAAAATTTCGGAATGTGCATTTTCTCGGACACAAGGCAAAAGAGATCGCTTGTGCCTATCCGCAGCACATGGATGTCTGTTTGCTTCCATACAAGATCAACGATTACACGAAATACATCTATCCCCTCAAGCTCCATGAGTATCTGGCCGGAGGAAAGCCGATCGTCGGAACCTCAATCCGATCTCTGTTGGATTTCGCGCATGTCATTAAGCTCGCCAGTACGCAGCCGGAATGGTCGCGAGCATTGACGGAATCGCTGGTGCCCGATATGGTTTCGAACAAGGAGATCCAGAATCGTCGCGCCATTGCCAAGCAAGCTGATTGGGGAACTTTAGTTCACAGCATCGCAGGCTCGCTATGCGAGCGCCTTGGTTCACCTTATAGGGAACAGTTCACCGTTCTTACACCTGAACCTTCATAGCCATTTGCACCAGATCGATTCAGTGAAATCTGCTGCCGCTGCATGATCATGAGGATATATCGTGGCCACACACACCAACAAAGATACGGAACGGCTCCTGCGGACACTCAAGAAAGATGCTCTGGGCTCCGCGAGTGGACAAGCCCTATCGACTTGGAGCAGGCATTCACCGAGTGGATTCAGAGGGACAACACCCAGTATCAGCATTCAGCACTGGGGTGTCGGATACCAGGTCAGGTCGAACAGCAACATCTCAGCCACAGCACTCAGGTCGTGGCTGTGTGACAAATGGGGGGACCACAGATGATCGCTGATCACTTGTGTGGGCGGACTAATCCAGAGGCAAACACGAGGCAGCTTCCCAATAGACCAAAACTGCTCTTCCTCGCATGTCCTTTTCCGCCTCGGCCGGCGCCTGGTGCTGTTCGTACGGGGCACATGGCAAGGTATTTAGCCAGGCTAGGGTGGGATGTGACAGTCGTAACCCCAGACCCTTCCATATTGAGAAACATTGAAGACGGCGGCAGGGTCCTAACGGAGCTAAATCATGAGGGCATCAAGCGAATCCTGACTGGCCACCAATGGCGATGTCTGGAACCTTATGCTCTGAAATGCTGGGATCAGGGCGTGGGGCGGTTGGTTGGAGGAATCTGCCGAATGATTGCACGACGCCTAGGGATTGATCCGAATGTGGGTTGGAGCAAGGAGGCTGAGCGAGCTTGTTCCAATCTGAATCCAAATGACGTGGACGTAATCCTTGCATCCGGTAAGCCGTTCGTGGCGTTTCGACTTGCAAGAAACCTCTCGGAAAGACTCGGCCGCCCGTATGTTTTGGACTACCGTGATCCTTGGACTGGAAATCCTCACGCAGAACGTCCGCCATGGCCAGCTACAGAGGCCAGGTTACTTGATGGTTGTGCTGCGGTCAGCATCGTCTCACCTTCGTGGGGCCTTTTGTTAGATCAACGTTTTCACGTCGGGTCAAAGCTTCATATTTTACCGAATGGCTTCGATTCTAGTGAGATGGCGGAAGTTGAACCATACGATTTTGGACATTCCGCATTTGTGTATGCGGGAATCTTCTATCCGCCCAAGCGGGTCATCACGCCGTTCCTAGCCGCGCTCAAACTCCTCAAGGAGTCTTTAAATGAATGCAATAACAAATGGTATTTTCACTACTATGGGGTGGACGAGAGCCATGTTCGCGGAGAGGCAGACCGCTTTGGTTTGAGTGATCGCATAGTATTTCACGGAAGAGTGCCGAGGCGAGAGGCCCTATCGGCGGTCAAAGGAGCAAGCCTCGCTGTAGTGATCACATCAGTGGCTGAGCAAGAAACCTTAGGAGACAAGGGAATCGTTACAGGCAAGATATTTGAAGCGATCGGGCTCGAAACACCTGTTCTTCTCATTGCCCCGGTCGGTAGTGATGCGAGAGCGATAACCGAGCCCACTGGACTAGTGAGAAGTTTTGCAGGCACCGAGATCCAGGGTATGGTATCGTTTCTCAAGGATGTAGTTTGTGGACAGGTTCCTCAGGCTAAAAATATAGAGATCTGTTCATGGACGGCCATCTCCAAAAATCTCGATAGCCTTCTGCGATCAGTAGTGGCACGCGATGGCTGTCTTACTGTACTCACCGCAAGCTTTGCCTGTGCGTTACTTAGGTGCATGAAGGAAACCTGTGTGGTCTTTACATGATCGACCGACCTACCATATTGGGGCAAGGCATTCAGACTACTGTAGCCCAGTCTGCAGTTCGAAACATCGTTCCTCAATCCCGTACCTCCCTGGCCGAGCACTGCTTGCTGTCCACGGCTATAGTTACGTTACCGCTGGAAAATTATTTTCCCACAGTGGCGGGGATGAGCCTCAGCTTTCTTATCTTTGCCGCGCTCGTCGCCTATACGATTGTGAATCGTCCTCGCATCTTGGCCAAGATGTGGTGTCACCCCGTTTTCATCGCAGCCTATGCCTTCATCAGCGTCAGTGCCCTTCTGGAATTTTCGAGTCCGCTATCCACATATGAACATCTTATACGATTTGCACAAATGATCGCAGGCGCGGTGTGTGTGGCGGTGCTTTGTCGAGATCGTTCAGCGTTGACTGTCGGCCTGTACGCGTATATTGTGACAGCCTTGTGGATATCCGTTGTTCTCTTTTCGACTGGATATGAAACGCTACAGGGAATGGCGGCAGAGGATTTCGGCGAGGCCACCAAGCTTCGCGGTGAACTATACGTGGAGAAGCCCGTAGGGGCCAATGTAAATGGTTTGGCCGTTATCTGTGTTCAGGGAGCGATCGTCTCATTCGCCCTGTCTTTATCGGCCAGGTTGAACCATCTCCGTATCTTATTGCTGGGAATAAGCGTTTTCTGTCTCATTGCCTCGTTCTTGCCTATGTCTAGAGGTGCCGCAGCGATCAGTCTCGCGTCATTTGCAATAATTCTCTATACTTACGGAGCCAAACACGGAAAAGCATTGGTCCTTGTTTCCGTCTTAGGTGTGGCTGCTTATGCGGTGGTTCCTGATGCTGTCTGGTCTCGGATGCAGTACTCGACCGATTCGCGAAATGGTAAAATGGAGGCGCGTGCATCTCTATATGACGCGGCACTCAACCGTCTACCGGAATACATCGTGTCCGGGGTTGGCGCGGGAAATTTCCATAAAAAGTGGGGACTCGAAAAGTGGATTGTCAGGGGGGGGGAAGGAGGTGTGCATCCGGTGCCTGCGCATAATTCCCTTGTACAGATTACGATCAACTGGGGAATTCTCGGTCTCGGGATGTTTCTACTGATCGTATGGTGCGTCTATCGTTCGTTTCCATTCCATTGTGGGCGTGATGGGCTATCGCTTGCGCTGCTAGGGGTTATGGTCTCGGCCGGTCTACACTTGTTTCATACACACGGTTTTTATGGAAAAGAGTTTTCCTTTGCTCTAGGCATGTTGGTCGCTAGCCGACAATGGATATGGCCGACTGGTGTTGTGTCGGCTATTGAGGTTAATCAAGGACCATCGCCTCATTCAACAGGACGCGTTCTAACGAAACAATAGATGCTCCCCTTTACTGGCTCAAGTTTAGTGTATGCAGAGCCAGAAGCGGAAAGTTACCGTGAATCATACCTTCCTGGGCTATCTCTGATGTGTGCGCATCTGTCAGTGAGGAGGGATTAACTTTAATAAGAATGCACCCTGTAATTGCTAAAGCCAGGAAAGAAAGCGGTTCGATCGTTATTCACTCACCGGTAGACAAAATTTATACCCAGTTACAGATGCCAACTCGCTGTCGATTGCTGTATGTCGTAGGACAACTTGGGCTTGGCGGATTAGAGCGGCAACTGTACTATCTTCTCGCAAATCTGAATCATGCCCGATATTGTCCCGGGGTCGTTGTCTGGAACCTGAATCACAACGACAAGTACTACAAAGACATTGAAGCACTGAAAATCCCACTGTACGGATTTCCCCCTGAGTGGTCTTCTCTGTCTAAATTGAAAGCGCTAAGAGCCTTAACGCGACAACTCAAACCGGAAGTTATTCATTCGTACGGGTTTTATACAAACTTTGCCGCAGCCTATGCGGCATGGGCAACCAAAACGCTGGCGATAGGCTCTCGACGCAGCGAGTACAATCCACACAAGCGAAGACGTGGAGGAGTCAACCGGCTGCTAAACGCAAAATGGCCTACCTTCCATATTGTGAATAGTACCCCATCGGCTGATGGGGCAAATTGCGCCTTTAGTCTCTTCACATCCAGACACCTCTTCACCGTTCGCAACGCGCTCGACCTCAACCTGTTCACGTGTGTGAGTGAGGCTTCTAAGAAGAGAGATTATGTGGCAGCAATCGGGGCGTTGACGCCGGTCAAGCGTTGGGACCGTCTGCTTAGAGTGGTTCGAAACCTAAAGACTGTCTTAGGTGAGGATATACGTTTTCAGATTGCTGGTGATGGTCCGTTGCGTTCCGCTCTCGCCAAACTCGCAGATGACCTTGGTGTTTCCAGGGTCGTTGAGTTTCGAGGGGCAGTTCATGACATACCGGCCTTCTTGAGTGGGGCTAAGTTTCTGGTTCATACTTCTCAAAGTGAAGGGTGCCCCAATGTTGTGATGGAAGCAATGGCCTGTGGCCTTCCTGTCGTCGCGATGGAAACGGGCGAGATTCCATATCTGGTGGAAGATGGCAAGACGGGGTTTGTGGTACGTCAGGAGGATGAGACGACGTTTGTAGAGCGTGTATCCCTCCTCCTTGGTGATGATGAACTTTGCTTGAGTATGGGGACGGCCGCTAGGGAGAAGGCGAAGCGAGAGTTCACGCTAGAGAGGCTTGTCTCAGAAACACTGGCAGCCTATAGGGTTGCGGGCTGGAGAGATGAGATAGCTGACGAACGTTCTATGACATCTGAGTCACGACGTTCCTAAATGGGGGCTTGCCACTTCACCAAGTCATGTGTGAGAGTTTTTGATGGCAACCATTCGTGAGTCTTTGATTGGAGGTGCTCTACGATCGCTGCTCAGCTATCACTATCACCGTCAACACATGACGGATGCGAAGGGAATACTAAAGAGTATAGAGCGTGCAAAAGGCTCCTTATCTCATCGGATTGTTAAGCAATGTGATGACTACGCGATAGATGTTTTTGGGCATCGTCACTTCGCTGCCTGGTTGTACGTCTATTCTGCTGTTGCAGGGCGATTTAAGGAAGGGTGGATACCAGATAATTATTATGGGTCTGTCGTGCGTCCTAAACTGAAAGGTGACTACGGAAAAATATCGGTCCTGAAATCATTGCACCCTGCGATCTTTTCGAGCAAAAGCTTCCCCGACATACTTTCATACTCGAATGGCGTGTTCTTTGATACCGACTATCGGGTGATTCATCCTGATTCTGTTAGAGAAAAAATCTTTTCAGATCGAGAGAGGGTCGTATTTAAGCTCGACAACTCGTCGCGAGGGAAAGGCATTTTCTTTTTTGACAGAGAGTCTTTTGATTTAGGTAAGATCTATAGTCTAGGCAATGGAGTATTTCAGAGTTTTATTAATCAACATGAGCTTTTTCAGGAATTTGCAAGGGCGTCCGTTGCGACACTGAGAATGACCACAGTTATTGACGATAACGGCACGATTTCGCTCCGCGCTGGTTATCTGAGATTGGGTGACGGGACTGACACTCACGTACAATCTAGGACTCATATAAGGGTACCGATAGATACCAGAACCGGGGCCTTCAATCACGTTGGATTCACTCCGGATTGGCTAGAGATTGATTGTCATCCTACTAGTAAGATGAAGTTTGAGGGCAAGCTCATTCCCGCGTACGATGACTGTTTTAAGCTGGTGACGAGTCTTCATGAGCGAGTGCCCTATGCGCGATGTATAGGATGGGATCTTGCTATTGACGATAAGGAGCACATCAGGATTATGGAATGGAATGCACAACATAATGATATTAAGTTCAGCGAGGCGACGCAAGGTCCTTGTTTTGCTGATTTACATTGGGAACGACTTACAAAGACAGAGGGGGTTCCGTACCTTCAGACCGTGTGGTAAGTGGTCGT
>CAZAKX010000155.1:0-7114 GCA_964485915.1 uncultured Nitrospira sp.
TTTCTCCTTCTTGCCAAGATAGATACACAAAAATCTACCAGTACATTGGGATTCACTGGCATGCGACTCGCAATATCCTGTCGATGAGTCTCCAAAACCTCATGATAGAAGCTCCGTAAATATTTAGCAGTTTGTTCTAACGAGAGCGCCTGCATCCTTTCGCGACTCGCTATGCGCACCCCTCTAGCCCCCACTAAGCCTAGCTTGACCCCCAAATCGTCTGGATCTGGCAGCGCGATATGACATCCCTCGATTCCCTCAACTCTTTCGGACACATCCCCCACATCTACAGATACAACGGGCACATTGCACGCAAGAGCTTCCTTGATGATGTTTGGTGACCCCTCGTGCAAAGACGTTAAGAGTACGACATTACTGGCATTCAGCCAAACGGGAACTTCTTCATGAGGTACGCCTCGAAGTTGATGCATCTCTGATTTCAGGCCCGATCGATTGGCTTTTTCCATTGCCGCTTGCGCCAAGTAGAGACGTTTACGAGGATCACCGGCGTTCGTAGGGAATAAAACATGGAACTTGTCGGGGTCCCATCCTAGTCCGTTGCGGCAGTCCACCTGGTTGAGCGGTCTAAACCGCTCAAGATCAATACCGTTTGGAATGATTCGAACCTTCGATCGACTGATCGTAGCAGGAAGAGCCTCTTTGAGATTCTGAGATTTGACCACAATGCCGACAGCTCTCCTGGCCGCAATGTGCGAGGACAAAATTCCATATTCACTACTGATTCTTCTTAGTGATCCCGATAGATATTCCCCTAAAAGGTCAGATCCACAGAATGAAACCACCGTCGGCCTATCCTTAACGATTCGTGTCACTCGCTCTGCCATGACGCCCCCGTACATGGCATGAACCACATCGGGCTGAAACTGCGTAATGCGACTCTGAAGTTCTGCGCCCATGGCAAAATACGAGCGCATGCCACTCTCATAGCGATCAACATGCATCACCTCAACATCTATACCGATACGTCTTAGCCCAAGGACTTGCTGTTCGATAAAGGTACCCGCCCCCGGATTTCGCGGCGTAGGATAGACATTAGTCACCGCCAGAACGCGCATAAATTACTTTCCGTGATGCAATTAGCCAAGCGTATGAGCTGATTTGGGCTTTTGGAGAATCAAGAAGACTCCGCTTGTGTGAGCGTCAGTCGCATCTATTCGACGAAATCGAGGGGCCAAGGCCTGCACCTCAAGCCCATTCGGCGCCTGATTTCGCTCCATCAGGAGTAATTCGAAGCCTACTTTCTTGGCAAGAACCACATGTGTACTGAGTGGCTCTCGATTAAGTAGAAATTCGCGCTTTCCACGGACCAACCTCCACTGCCAATCGGAGTAGGCCCAATGTCCGCTCCAAAAAGGCGATCGACCATGAGCCCTAAAATCGATCACATGCGAAGCATAACCACCTGGCTTTAACCAGGCAAACATAGCTCGATACGTCTCTTCAAGACCGTCAACGTGCTCAAGCACAGCCTGCGAAAAGATCAAATCAAGAAAGGCTTGATCAATCTGTGGCAACGACATCCAAGGAACCCTGTACCCTAGAAGAGAGCCGCTGTTGAGACCACCCTTGAGCTGATTGCGAATCTCTTCGACTTTAGTGGAGATATTCCTCCGACCAACAATATCACGAGGGAACTCGTATGAATCGATATGAGGTCGGACGAAAGGAAACTCCTTATCGTCCGGCACCCGCTCCTCCTTCACATACATACCCAGCAATTCATCAAACATCCTTTCCAAATCAACCTTGGCAGAATAGTGCACAATATCTAATCCAACGTATCGAGCCGAACCCGAAAGCAACGACGCCAGACCTATGCCGAGGCTGTCTCCCGGCCCCAGTTCGCCGATGTGCGCCCCGTTAACCTTGAAACGAAACCACAACGATTGAGTTTGGTGAGATGGCGAAACCAAACGGAATAGCAGTATCGAGCCGAGTCAGATCCTCCGGTCGTCGCACGACGTTGACGCCATGCATTCAAGGTAGGCACCCAAGTCAACATTCCTAATACTACGATGGGGCGAGCCTTCCACATTTGCATCATTCTACCTCTTAGGTTCTTGCTTTATCTCCCTTGTCCCAATCAGCAGATGTGGGACAGTGATGTGACAAACACCGTTCCGTTGGAATAAGGCACTGTGAACCTCTTCATCGAGGCTGATCTTTTTGATGGTATAATTATCACCCTACATACCGCAACCAGAGCCACCCACTTCAAGGCCTTAGAGACAACGAACAGTTGGATGAGCGCCATAGCTTGCGCGCTCCAGCCCAGGTACGCCGAGCCCTGCTCACCGCAGAAGTGGCGGTGTGAATACGCTCGACAGAGGTCCAAGAAATCATGGGCGGTACAGACTCCCTACGCCGTCGAGAAATGCGGAGCTGCGGAGATGGAGATGATTTATTCGAATATATATAAGAGTCATCCAGCATTCTTCAAGGATCGATAGAGTCCACGCAGAGCATAGAAGGGGCCCTCCAATTCCGCCTCCAATATGACCCCTGGCACATTGGGAAGTCCGATCCTGGATAATGAGAACTGATCGTTGACTCCGATTTGATTGACGCGCACACTATAACGAGTTTGAAACACAGCCCGAAATCCCACAGAGATGGCCATCTTCACAAGCTCCGGGGTACGGAAACCAGATGGGAAAACAAAAGAGGGGCGCGTAATTCCACAATGATGTTGAATGTCGTGAAGAGAGGCTTCCATCTCCCATCGGGCTTCTTCTGGAGACATCAAGGGCAACCAAGGATGTGAAAACGTATGCGCTCCGAATTCGATTCCTCCGTCTTGCATCGTCTTGACCTGATCCCAGGTCAACATTCGATCTCGCGGGATTTCTACCTGAAGTAACCCATAGAGTTCCGCTATGCTCTGCTCTCGCTCAACGCGAGGCATATGCTCAAGAACTTTCCTGACAGTCATTCTTGCGGTATTTCGGTCCCTTGGTGATTTCAGCGGCACAGGTATTTTCTTGGTCGTTATGTGACAAAGGCTGTCAACTTTTGTTTGTTGAAACAAGTAACCAACTTTTTGAGGCCAAGGCAAGTCATCACTCGACACACAACCGGTCGCCAGAAACACGGTAGCCGGAACATGATACCGCTGAAGAATGGGGTATAAGTTCGTGAAATTATCGCGGAATCCATCATCAAAAGTCATGACAACCGAATCAGGGGGAATCAATTGGTGTCGTTCGTAATAATCAAGAAGTTTACTAAGTGGAAGGAAATGATAGTGCCGACTCAGGTAGTCAAGCTGCTCGGCTAGCCAAGAAGGCCTTAACCCTGGAAGACCTCCTTCATCATCGTCTGCCACTCGGTGCCCAGAAAAAATCATTGCACCATTTTTCGGGCAGAACTTTCGACTTAACCTAGCCACTCCCGCGCCCACGATGACTTGACTCACTCCCATCCGAGTCAACTCTTTCAAACTCATAACAGCCCTCCAAATGACTGGGCCCCGGATCGACATGCGATGAGGTAACGAATTCTCTCGTTCGCACAGGCATTTCGTGCAAAATCTCCTGGCTCAAAACTCCACTCAGAGTTCCCTGCCTTTTGCACAAACCTTCCCGGTATCCCGTCTTTTCGCATCTGATCCACTGAATGACTTGCCCCAAAGACCGCTTGTAATTCATTGACAAGCAGCCGACCATCAGTGGTTTCAAACACATCAACGTCCATACTTCGAAACCCTCCCTTTTCGGTAACCTCCAGAAGAAAATTCAGATGCCGTTCTTCCGGAACATCCCACTCAACTACTCCGGAACCACTGTGGAAACCGTCAACAGACCCTTTTACGTGACCGAAAAATGAATCTCCAATCCTAACCAATCTCCACTCTTTGAGCACGGAAATGTATTCCTGAAGGAGCACGGTCCCCCATTGCCTGTCTCGGCGATCGAAACCATTGGGCAGAAAACCTTTTTGAAAAACCTTATGTACAAATCGCCGAAGCTTATCCCGATCATGGAATAACCTTACTCCGGAAGCCACTGCTCCAAAACTCGCTTTGAAAACTATAGGCAGGTCACACGAAGTAACAAATTGCTGACACTCATCCAGATTATAAAACACCCACGTTCGCGCATGGGGAATTCTATTGGTTGCTAGCCAATAGGCCAACCGGCGCTTATCCTCGTAGAACCACATTTCACGCGTGGTGGGAAAGACCGTAATTCCCATTTCGCGATCAAGAATTTCGATCCGATCCTTGACCATCGAGTTCCAAATACTTAAATAGGGATCCCCCCAGACGAGCATAGCCTCGCAGGAGGATTCCCGTACTTGGTCAAGCCAGTCCGATTTCGTAAGATCGATAACTCTAAATGGCACTCCCATTTCCAGGCATGCAGCTACATAACATCCGTGTGCTTGCATCGAATTCTTGATGATTCCAATACGGAAGGGGACACCACTTGAATTATTGTCACTCGAAAGGATTCCGGAATGAGGTGATACTTCTTCACTCCATCGCAATTTGAGCGGAGTGAGACAAACATATCGTTGCACCCAATATCTAATATTCTTGGGAATCCAATGTCTAGCGAACGAGATCCACTGAGTCTTCACCGAGAAGGTCCCCTCCTCCCCTCTTTGCAAGCCTTGATAATATCTGAATATTGCTCCTCGTACTCTGTGACGAAACGTTGAAGATCAAACCACTCATTCGCCAGTTTTCAAGAGCGGCAGCCATGACCATGCCACCTGACGACTGCATCTTCAACATAGCTTTCAAAGCACGGGCTATATCCAGTGGAGCAAAAGCATTACCGGTAGTTTCACTATTACCCGCCCCAACAATTATGGGAGGTCTGAGACTCGACTCACCACGATCGGCAAACCACAGGCCATTCCTTCGACCACGGCATTTGGAATTCCTTTCTGTACCGAGAAATGCACAAAAGCGTTGGCTCTCTGATACTCATTAACAACGGACTCCGAACCACCTTATGAGGAGCATCGGGTGTGCGGCTGAAAAACGACCCCTGCATTGGCTTCAGGATCACATACGTTCCTTAACAAAACAAGAGAAAATACTCACACGGTTGACTCCAAGCTTACAACATCGACCGGAACACAGCCCTCGGCGTACGCCAGTAGGGAGGCAAGCAGGCTGGTCATTGTCTCCTCTCGCCTACATTGCCTACAGTCTAATACATTTTTTTGAAGAGCTTTCTTCTAATTTATTAGTTACATAGAGAATGGTTGACTTGGCACGATTACTGCTTACAGATCAAACTAGATCTGGCCCATATTTTGGGAACCTGCTTAACACTTTGCTGCAAGCTCAGCGTGTTGCTGGCTACAATGAAGGAGACTCCACATGCTTCGACTCAAGCGAGCGATCACTGTCTGCATACTGGCCAGCGCCTTCTTACCCTCGGTGGTTACCCACGCGGCGACGTACTATGTCGCCACCACCGGGAACAATGTCAATCCTGGCACAAGCTCCCAGCCGTGGCGGACTGTGGTCTATGCGACGTCCAAAATGGTCGCGGGAGATACGACCTACGTCAAAGGCGGGACGTATAACGAGAAGGAAATCAAATTCACTAGAACCGGTACCCAGTCAGCTCCCATCAAGCTCCTCAACGCTCCTGGCGAGTTCCCGACCATTAACTTTATCGATAAGAATCAATATCATCGGATTAGTATTAGCAACGGCGCTAGTTTTCGGAAGGCGATCGGCTGGATCACGATTGAGGGGTTTGAGCTGCGGAATGGGTACGAAGGTATAAAGATATACAACGGCCATGATCTTACAATTCGGCGGAATTGGATTCACCACAACGGAAACCACGGGATTGTTGGGTATGGCACCAGGATTGTTGTCGATCGCAATAAGATCAGTCACAATGGTTCTTGTGGATCTAGTTGCACTTTACATCATGGTCTATACATGAACGGCACCGCGATCACGGTCACCAACAATCTTATTTACGCCAACTTGGCCTATGGGGTTGTACTGAACGGGTCAGCCAGCTACTCCTCCAGTCAACATGCGGGGCCGGAGTTCGCCCTCTCTCGTAATTGGAACATTGCCAACAACACCTTTGCCTACCAGACCAACCGGAGTGGCATTGTCGTGTGGGGCTCTGAATCTGACAATGCGTTGATTCAGAACAATATTTTTTATGAGAATGGCGTCAGGCTTACTACACCCAGTGTAAATGGGATTGGCTTCACATCAGCAAGCGGCAGTACAGGGATTGTGATTCGAAACAACCTTGCCTACGCGAGTGGGTCTGGTGCTCAAGCTTTTCTCGGCTCTGGGGGCAGTTACACGCAATCTGGTAACATCGTGAATACGGTCAAGCCAGGATTCATCAATGCCCCGGCTACACTTCCATCGTCGCCGAATTTCACCCTGGCCTCAGGAAGCCCAGCCATCGACAAGGGCTTGACCATCTCTTCTTCGAAAATATCGTACCCTGGAACCACCCGACCAAAGCTATCGGCTTATGATATAGGCGCCTATGAGTACAGCGGTAGTAGCACGACACTCGCTGCGCCAACATCCCTCAAGACTCATTGGTGACGTGCTAGGCCCGCTGGAGGTTGAACAGCCTCTTGCCACTGAAGATTCTCCACGGCGCTGTTGATGCAGCGCCGTGACCTCTGCCTGAAACCACGCCTCTTCTGCCATTATCCATCCATGACTTCTTAGCGCTGTGTGTATTATGGTTACAAGTTTGCGTTTGCCTACCATCGAGGAGGAGAATCGAAATCCTACCATGGCACGCAGGCAGAATTGCGCAACGATTGCCGGAGGCCAAGCGTGTTGTAGGCTATATGAAAGCTCTGGATGATTCCAGATTCTATCAGCGAGTGTACAAAGTTCAGGAATCTACCCGGAACTTCTCCCCACAAATGAGGAGACTCCAGATGTTTCGATTCAAACAAGCACTCAGTGCCTGTATCCTGGCCAGTACATTCCTATCAACCGTTGCGGGCCACGCGACGACGTACTATGTCGCCACAACTGGAAACAATAGCAATCCGGGCACCGAAGACCGACCGTGGCGCACCATCGGGAAAGCGGTCAATACTATGGTTGCCGGTGATACCACGTATGTGCGAG
>CAZAKX010000156.1:0-7101 GCA_964485915.1 uncultured Nitrospira sp.
CTCGCCACATTCGCTTCAAGAGCTCCTTGCCGTCCTCTCCCACGAAGGTCACCCCAGTGAGATCCACGACGAGAGGAACCTCATCGGCCGATTGGATGTTTCGCCATTCGTGCGCGAGTTCACCAACCCATGGCCCGGTCAGGCTGCCCTCCAGCCTAAGTCGTGCCGAATCTCGCTGTTTTTCTAAGGTAATCTTCAGCATGGTAGATACATTTGCAGCCTTCTATGGGAAACAATCCGTTCATCCTCGTGCTCCAACTGTGAGCAACTCCTCATCTGCCGTATTCAGTGGGATCCCTTCAGATTCCAGGGTCGGCTGATGTTGCGCCGCGATCAGGGAGTAGAAGACAGGCACGACGAACAGCGTGAAGAGAGTACCCACGGTCATCCCCGTGACCAAGACCATCCCAATGCTGTTGCGAGCGGCTGCGCCTGGTCCTGATACGAGCACCAGGGGGAGGTGTCCGAAGACGGTGGCTGCAGACGTCATCAGAACGGGGCGCAGTCTCGTGATGGCCGCTTCGCGCAACGCCATCGCCTTCGAGAACCCGCGTACTTGAAGTTGGTTGGCAAACTCCACGATGAGAATACCGTTCTTGGCGATCAATCCGACCAGCGTGATCAGCCCCACTTGCGAGTAGATGTTGATCGTCGTGATATCCAGGAAGCTGAATATCAGTGCGCCCGAGATGGCGAGCGGCACGGACCCAAGCAGGACGATCAATGGGTCGCGGAAGCTCTTGAACTGCGCAGCCAAGACCAGATAGATGAGGACGATCGCAAACCCGAGCGTCACGGTGAGCGCCGCACTCTCCTGGCGCAGTTGCCGCGATTCGCCCGCATAGTCGAGGACAATGCGCGGGCCGCCTGCGGCCGCCGCTGTTTCGAGCACGCGCAACCCTTCTTCCTTCGTCACGCCCGGTTTCACGCCGCCGAAGATGCGGACCGAGTTGCGCTGTTGAAAGCGGTTCAGCGTGCGCGGGGCGGTGTTCGTCTCGATGTGGGTAAACGTGGAGACCGGCACGAGTTGGCCGCCTGGAGTTTTGATCTTCAAGTCGAGCAGCGGATCGACCGTTGCGCGGTCCTTGTCGCCGAGCTGCGGGATCACCTTGTAGCTGCGGTCGAAGTAGTTGAATCGGTTCACATAGGCGCCGCCGAGCATCGTGCCGAGTTCCCGGCCGACCCCGGCCAGATCGAAGCCTAAGTCCGCCAATCGTTCCCGATCGAGGATGACGCGCGCTTCAGGCAGGTCGATTTTCAAATCGGTATCCACGTATAAGAATTTGCCGCTCTGCCAACCGGCGCCGAGCACGGCGCCGACCGTGTCGAGCAACTGCTCGGCCGGCAGGTCGCTCTCCAACACCAGCTCGACATCGTATTGGCCCGATGTCGGCAAAGGCGGATCCAGACGCGGGAACACGCGTAGGCCAGGCACCTGCGACACGGCACCGTAGACTTGGCCGTACATCTGCTCGGTCGAGCGTGCCCGCACGTGCCAGTCCTTCGCGACCAAGCCGCCGAATCCACCCCAGGCCGTCGTGAGTCCCCACGTGAATTCCGTTTCGGGAAACGACGTAATCGCCTTCACGATTTGCAAGTGTTCGCGATTGGTGGCAGCGACCGTGGAGTCCGGCGAAGCCTCGAAGAACAGACTGATATGGCTCTGATCTTCCACGGGAGCCAACTCCTGTCGTGAGAAGAGGAAGAGCGGCCATGCCGCCAGCATGATCAAGAGCGCCGCCGCGACGATACCCCAGCGCATCTGCAGCGCGCCATCCAGGAGTCGGGCGTAGATACGGCGCACCTCTTCGAAGCGTCGATTGACGAAGGCCGTCAGTCGACCTTCCTGGCCCTGCGGATGCACGAATCGGGAGCTCATGACGGGTGAGAGCGTGACGGCGACCACACCCGACAGCACCACGGCGACGGCGAGCGTGATGGCAAACTCCAAGAACAGCGAGCCGGTCAAACCGCCCTGGAAACCGATGGGGGTGTAGACGGTCGCGAGTGTGATCGTCATCGCGATGATCGGACCGACGAGTTCCCGTGCGCCGGTCAACGCCGCGTCGATCCGAGACTTGCCGAGACGCACATGCCGTTCAACGTTTTCGACGACGACGATGGCATCGTCCACGACCAGTCCGACCGACAGGACGATCGCGAGCAACGTCAGCAGATTGAGACTGAAGCCGAAGGCGAACATGAAGATCGCCGCCCCGATCAGCGAGACCGGCATCGCGACGAGCGGCACGAGCGCGGTGCGCACCGAGCCCATGAAGAGAAACACCACCACCGCCACGATCAGGATCGTCTCCGACAAGGTCTTGGTGATCTCAGCCAGCGCGTTCCGCATGAACATCGTGCCGTCCCAGACGAGCTTCATGTCGATGTCCCTCGGCAGGGTCGGGCGAATCCGCTCCATCTCGTCGCGTAGCCGGCTCGCCACCTCAATCTCATTCGCTCCCGGCACCGGCCAGATGCCGAGATAGACACCCTCCAACTGGTTGTACTTCGCGACCATGTCGGCTTCTTCAGCTCCGCGCTCGATCTTCGCGACGTCTTTCAGCCGGACGATAGCCCCGCTCCGGTCGGCGACGATGAGCTCCTCGAATTCCGCGGCTGAGCGCAGATCGGTATTGGCGAGCAGGTTGATCTGCACGGCGTTGCCTTTCGTGCGGCCGACGGCAGCCAGATAGTTGTTTCGCCGGAGTGCGCCCTGGACGTCGCCGGGCGAAAGGTTGAACGAGGCGAGTCGGTCGGGGTCGATCCAGATGCGCATGGCGATTTGTCGCCCGCCTTCGATCGTGACCCGTTGGACCCCGGGCAAGGTCGAAAATTGCGGTTGCAATGTGCGCAGGAGCCAGTCGGTGACGGCCGGCACGCTGCGTTCCGTGGAGGTGAAGCTGATGTAGAACGACGCGTAGGGTCGATCGGCCCGTTGCACTTCAATCACCGGCGGTTCGGCTTCCGGCGGCAGTTCCGACCGGACCTGTTGAAGCCGCGCCGTGACCTCGGCCAGGGCCGCGGTGCTGTTATGGTTGAGTTTCAAATGCACCGTGACCGTGCTGACACCGGCTCGGCTGGTCGACTCCACGTAATCGACGCCGGCGATCGCGGAGACGACGCGCTCGATCGGCGTGCTGAGGAAGCCACGAACCGTCTCGGCGCTGGCGCCGTAGTAGACGGTCGTGACGAGCACCGACGTGCTCTCGATCTGCGGATACTGCTGGACGGGGAGAGTGGTCAGCGCCCGCGCGCCGGCCAACACAATTACGAGATTGACGACGATCGCCAACACCGGGTGCTTGATGAAGATATCGGTGAATGAGCGCTTCTGCATAGTCTTGTTCCTTCTTCCTTCGACGGTGAAAGGCTCAGTCTTGGCTGACAGTTTCTGCTCGTGCCTGCTGCTGTGAGGGGTCCGCCGCAATTGCCACGAGTACACCCTCACGTAACTTGAACGAGCCGGATGCGGCGACGGTCTCATCGGCTTCAAGCCCGGCGTGAATCACGATCTGATCGCCGACCATGGCGCCGCTTTCCACTTGCCGTACATGCGCTCGAGTCTTGTGATCCTGGTCCGGCGCGATCACGAATACCTGATCGCCATTGGGCCCCTTGCGCAATGCGCTGACCGGGATGGCCACGGCCTTACGCGAGGAGCCGACTGGAACTCGCACTCGAACCGATGCGCCGGGAGATGGATTCCGAGTGCCCTCAATACGTGCCCGCACCACCGCGTTCCGAGTCGTCGGATCCACGCGCGCATCCAACGCGACGATCTTAGCTTGGATGGGAACCGGATCTCCGGCTGGAAACACGTCGACCGTCTCACCATCCTGCAATCCTGCTGCGATCTGCTGCGCCACCGTGAAATCCACATGGACTGCTTCGCCGACACCCTGCAACGTCGTGAGCAAGGTTCCTTCGTTCAGGTATTGACCGGGGTGAACGTCGGCGATGCCGACCCTGGCGCGGAACGGTGCACGAATAGTCTTCTTGGCGATGATCGCCCTGGTACGAGCCATCTGAGCGTGGGCGATATCCAGGTCCGCCCGAGCGCGGTCTACTTCTTCTTGAGTCGTGGCCAATTCGTGACTGAGGTTCTGTCGGCGATTCAGCACCGTTTTGGCCAAAGCCGCTTGGGCCTCTTGTGCTTTTAGTTCGGCTTCCTCGACCGAAACGTCCAGCGCAACCAATAACGTTCCAGCCTCCACGATCCGTCCCGGTATGAGTTGAACTTCACGGACCGTTCCTGCCAGTTCGTTCTGCAGCGTGATCGAACGCAGGGCGAGGACCGTTCCAATCGAGGTGGTGGTGGGACGGTGATCGACCGGTTCTACAACGGCAATCTCGACCGACTCCATCGGCTCCGGCTGATTGGCTGAGGCTGCCTGCTGGGTCTGGATCGATTCATACTTCCAGTCGGCCAGGCCGATGACAGTGAGAAGAACAAACGACAACAGAAGAACAGATCCAATCCAGTTACGCCGCTTCATGACATGTACCCTCCCAAACACTTATTCCATCAATCCCGTGAAAATTTTTCTGGCTGCGCATGTGACGCGAGATAACAGCAACGACTGTTCCAGGCGCGGCAAGAACTAGGGCAGAGTCTTCAACTGCTGAAAAACTTTGAAGGATTTTTCTGGCTGCGTTGTTGAGAATATCGTGGAGAGGTGGTGAGCTGACGAGGTCGATCTGCTATCTATTCGTCAGATGACGAAATGTCGTCAGACTCTATACGGGAAATGAATGGGGTTTGCACCATAGCTCTAGTGGGCTGTAACAACTGATTATGTACTGCGCTTGTTGGCCAGATGTCTATCCGTTAAACCTCGTTCATCGTGCCAGAGGCGCATATGGCAGTCTACAATCGTCTGTTACAGGCCACTAGCGTGGTGTTATGAGGGACGGACGATTCCGAGTTTCTTCATTTTGGAATGGAGGGTGGTGCGTTTCATCCCCAGCTTGGCGGCGGCACCGGCTGGACCGCTGAGTGTCCATTTGGAATCTCGCAGCGCTTTCAGAATGTGCTCGCGTTCCGCCTCTTCAAGAGTCCTCCCCACCAAATTATGCGAGGGCGTCGCAGGCGGTTTCAACTCTGATAACGGTAGCATCAGGGTGGAGTTGACCGAGAGGATCACCGCCCGCTCAATGAAGTTTTCCAGCTCGCGCACGTTGCCCGGCCATGGGTAGGCTTGCATGGCTTTCATGGCTTCGGTAGGGACCGTTTCAATGCGTTTCTTCATTCGTATCGAAAACTTTTGAGCAAAGTGTCGGACGAGAAGGGCGATGTCACCTGTGCGCTCCCGCAGCGGCGGCACGGTGATGGGGAAAACTTTGAGTCGATAGTAGAGGTCGCTGCGGAACTTCTGCTCTTCCACCATTCGGCCAAGATCCCGATTTGTTGCTGCGACGACCCGCACGTTCACACGAATTGTGCGGGTGCTGCCGAGGCGTTCAAATTCTTGCTCCTGGAGAACCCGGAGCAGCTTGACTTGGAGTTCCAATGGGATTTCGCCGACTTCGTCGAGGAAGAGCGTTCCGCGGTCGGCCAATTCGAACCGGCCGATCTTGGTTGCAATTGCGCCGGTGAAAGCGCCCTTTTCATGCCCAAACAATTCGCTTTCCAGCAGTCCGGTAGGGATGGCGGCGCAGTTGAGCTTGACGAACGTACGGTCCCGTCGGTTGCTGTGGCTGTGCAGGGCGCGTGCGATGAGCTCTTTGCCTGTTCCTGTTTCCCCTAGGATCAGAACCGTCGAATCCGTCTGGGCGACGGTCTGGACCTCTTTGAGTACTGCTCGGAGCGCTGAGCTGTCACCGACGATCTCTTCGAAGTTGTACTCCGTCTGAATCTCTTCTTCGAGATACAGTTTTTCCTTTGTCAGCTTATCTTTCAATTGAGCAATCTGTTTGTAGGCCACCGCGTTCTCGACGGCAAGCGCAATCTGCTGTGCCACCTGGCTCAGTAACTCGACCTCTTCCGGAGAAAATCCCGTATCGTGTCGGCGACCGACATTCAGTGCGCCCAGCGGCCGGTTGTGTGAGAGCAAGGGGACACTGCAGAAGGATTTTACGCCGCTTTGCAATATCCAACGTGCGATATCTGAGATCGACGATTTTTCAATGAAGTCCTTCTCGAAAAACACCGCTGGCTTCCCTGACTCGATCGCCACGCAGGAGGGTGACCAGGTCACCGACTCATTGCGTCCTCGCTCGACAACACTCTTATTCGTGGAAAATTCCAACACGTGGATGCGCCATTCTCCAGCCTCCTCATCGCAGAGCAGCAGGCTGGAGCCGTCGTGCTGGATGACTTTTCTCAGGCAGGCGCTGACGGCCACGAAGAGGGCGTCGAGGTCTAAATGCGTGACGATGGCATTGTTCACCTCCAGCAAGAGATGTTGCCGGTCCCGTTCGTACGCCAACTGTTTCTGTGCTGTCTCTGCTTCTTGATGGTTCAAGACGTTGTCTACTGCCACGGCGGCTTGCTTGGCTACTTGATTTAAGAATTCGACTTCCGAGTTCCCAAAGGCGCATGGGTTCACGCTGCCGAATCCGATCGCGCCCAATCGGCGCACAGCGGTGGTCAGCGGAAGAAAGCAGCAGGACCGCACGTTCATTTCCCGAAACATCCCCACGATGTTAGGAAAACGGGTTTCCTCATCCACGCGCGGCATGACGACGGGTTGCTGGTTCTTGAGCACCCACGCCGAGATGGATTCTTCCATCGTCAGCTCAAGCCCATCTGGAACACGCTCAGCCCGGTCAGTGGCAATGACATGAATTCTCATCACATTCCGAAGAGGGTCATGCAAGATCAGTCCGATGAATTCGAACGGCACCACGGACGGCAGCCGCTTCCCCAATTCGTTGAACAGCACTTTGAGATCACGGTGTGCAGCGATCGCTTCCGATACCTCGAGCAAGAGCCGCAAGCGCTCTCGGTCAAGGGTCAGGTCGCGGTGATGCAGGACATTGTCCACCGCCACGGCGACCAGTTGACTCACCTGCTGAAGAAACTCGAGATCCGTTTCATTGTAAGCCGCTTTCTGCAGACTGGAGAAGCCGATCCCTCCCAGCCTCCGCACAGCTGTC
>CAZAKX010000157.1:0-7074 GCA_964485915.1 uncultured Nitrospira sp.
GCAGTCCCGGTGGACGAAGTCCTGGAGATGGTGACGCTGTATGAGACCCGCTACACAGGCTGGACCGTGAAACATTTCCACGAGCGCTGGCAGGAGGAGCATGGCGGGACGCGCTCGTATACGTGGACGAAGAACCGGCTGCAAGCCACGGGACAGGTCGCGCGAGCGCCCCGGCGCGGGGCGCATCGCAAGAAGCGGCCCCGCAAGCCCTTGCCCGGCATGATGCTCCATCAAGACGGCTCGACCCATGAATGGGTGCCCGGCTGTCAGTGGGATCTCATTGTGACGATGGATGATGCCACGAGTGACCTCTATTCGGCCTTCTTCGTCGAGGAGGAAGGGACCATGAGCAGTTTCCAGGGATTGCGGGACGTCATTGAGGCGAACGGGCTATTCAGTTCGCTGTATACGGATCGAGGCTCGCACTACTGGTATACGGAGGAGACTGGAGGGAAGGTCGACAACACCCGCCTAACCCAGGTGCACCGCGCCTTACGGCAATTGGGCATCACGCTCATTCCGGCCTATTCGCCGGAGGCGCGGGGCCGCTCCGAGCGCGTCTTCCGCACCCTCCAAGATCGGTTGCCCAAAGAGCTGGCCCTGGCCGAGATCACCACGATGACAGCGGCCAACCGGTATCTCGCCGAGCAGTTTCTCCCCGCCTACAACCGACGCTTTGCCGTGCCGGCCGTCGAAGCGGGGACCGCGTTTGTGCCGTGGGTGGGGGCCAGCCTAGCCGATCTACTGTGTGTGCAGGAGGATCGCGTCGTCGCCAACGACAACACGGTGCGCTATCAGGGGCGGCATCTGCAGATCCCGCCAGATCGCCACCGCTTCCATTACGTGAAGGTCACCGTGCGGGTCCACGCGTATCCGGATGACACGTTGGCGGTGTTTCATGGCCCGCGATGCTTGGCACGGTATCAGCCGGATGGGCGGGTGATCGAGTCCAACGACGCCCATCCAAGCCGTCGCGGCCCGACCCGTGGATCGGACGACCGACCGATCGGTGATCCTCGGCCAATTGTGCGCGAAAAAGTTTCGGCGCGCGGCTGAAAATACTCGAACGGAAATACCGGACAGATCATGTGCTCCATACACCGGACAACTTAACTTGCTATCTACACTCTCTGTGTCGAGTCGTTGACAGAGAAACGTTCGCATGGTACGGTGCAGTCACTAATTCGACTCATTCGTTACTTCCCTAGTTTCTTTCCCGTACTCACTCCGTCAACATTCGCTCCGCGTCAGATCGAGATCGAATCAAGGAGTCCGTCTGCGAGTTTTTCTCATCCACGTCCGCGATCCACAATTCTACGCCCTGCCGGCAAAGACACGCGCCGCCAACGGTAATGTTCGTGTGATGGGCTTCCCTCCCATCGGCATCATGTCGCTCTCATCTGTCATCAAGCAGGCCGGCCATGAATGCGTGATGTTCGATCAGGCCAACCCCGACACGCCGAACCAGGTCATTATCGACCAGATCAATCGAGAGCAACCAGCGCTCGTCGGCCTCAGTTTCCTCAGTACCACCAGCTATCCCTACGCCAAGATGCTGGCTCGGGAGATCCGTGCAACCAATAAGCAGGTGAAGCTCGCGTTCGGCGGAGTCTTCGCCAGCCTGAATGCCTCCTTGGTGAAACTGCAATGTCCTGAAGTCGACTTTGTCTGTCGCGGAGACGGCGAGCAATTGCTGCTTGATCTGCTCGCGAATCTCGAGAACCCCCAAGATGTCGCCAGTCTGACATGGATGAAGAACGGGCAGGTCGTACAAAATCCTAATCGCGCAATGGAGCGGCAGCTGGATCAGTGGCCCTTTCCGGATCGCGAGAGCCTGCAACTCGACTATGTCGAATCCATGCCGCTGGATGTCCCGGTGGTGCTCTCGATGAGACGGTTCACGACGATGCAGACATCTCGGGGATGCCCCTGGCCCTGTATCTTCTGCGACATCCCGATCTTCAACGAGGGGAAGTGGCGTGCCCGCAGCCCTCAACACGTGGTCGCGGAGCTCAAATATCTCGAAGGGCTCGGCTATGAGTCCGTCGGTTTCGTCGACGATCACTTCCTCCTCCAACCCAAGCGAATCGAGGCGATCTGCAACGGGATCATGGAAGCCAAGCTGTCCATCCGGTGGGGCATCGAGGGGCGTGTGGATTCGGTGGCCCAACATCTGTTTCCCGCCATGGCCAAGGCCAATTGCGGCGCAATGATGTTTGGGATCGAGAGCGGCAGCCAAAAAATTCTCGATCGCTTGAAGAAGGAACAGACGCTGGATCAGGTCACGACCGCCGTCAAGAACGCGAAAAAGGCCGGTGTGGAGATCGTGCACGGATTTTTCACGGTGGGCAATCCTGACGAGACGATTGAGGATATGGAGGCCACCTTCGACTTCGCGTCAAGACTTCCGCTCGATACCTTCGGGTTCAACCGTCTCTGCGTCTATCGAGGGACACCCCTGTGGCAGGAATACGTTAAACGCGGGTTGGTGAACGAAACCACGGATTGGTACAAATATTTCAAATGTTCGGAAATCGATCCGACCTGTCTCTCAGGCGAAACGATCAACCGTGTGCGACAGGACGGGATTAAAAAGCTCTTCCTCTATAAGCTCATCCATTACCCCCGCCAGACCTTTCAACTCCTCCGCCGCTTCTTTCGGTATATGCCGGTCCGAGATGTGCTCTATCTCCTCCTCAAACCCTTCATGGGCCAGAAGAATGGCGCCACCAAAGCCGAAGTGGTGTCGCGCTTGGTCGAACACGCCGACATGAAAGATGCGGCAGCACAGCTCACACAGGTGGCTGATGAGATGCTTCACAATGTGTTTGAAGCCTCTCGCCTCGAACGCTTACGGATTCAGCAAGCCGCCGAAGGGTCGCGCGAACTCCCGATGGTGCACCCCAGGTAGGTCGCAGTGGTTCCCTCTCTACACAGAACATCCTTTTCCAGGTTCCGACTGGCGCTCGAATCCAGCCCCCCAGTTTGAGGAAATCCTTTCAAGATTGTGCTCAGTGACGTCCCTCATCCAACGAGTGTGGTACGGGCCGATCAGGCTCAGAGTGTGGATCGGAAGACTCGTCAAAGCCGTGAGGCTACACCAAGTCATCCAAAAGAAAAAGGGAAAAAGGGGACAAAAGGGAAAAAGGGGACAGGCTACTTTTATTGACGATGGCGTGGCCGACCGCGTGATCGCAGCGTGGACTCAAGCCCCATTAACGCCGCCATCCTGGCAATCCAATCAGCCGTGCCAAATGGTCGTTGACGGTTGACGCAGGTACGGAGCGTGTCCAGCTCGTCATCGTGCAGGGGATGACCCAGCCACTGAGGAAGGTCGGCACGTTCTGAATTCGGCAATGGGGTTAGGAGTTGGGGATACCGGAAACCGGACCACGGCCACTCCCCTGCCCGCTCGACCAACTTGGCCCGTACCGGATTGTTGAGCACATAGCGCAGCACCGTCAACAGATGACCATCTTGCTGAATGGGAAAACTCTTGAAGCGGCCTTGCCACACATGGCCATGACTCCGGTAGTGTCGGTGATAGCGGCGGACGTGACTGGTCATCCACCACTGCATAAAGGGACTGAGGCCATCAACGGTCGTGGGTGCCACAACCACATGAAAATGATTCGGCATGAGGCAAAAGCCAAATAGTGTGATGGGGTATCTTGCTTTGGCGGTGCGAAGCAGGTCAATGAAGGCGGCATAGTCGGCGTCTTTGTGAAACACGGTGGCGCCACCGTTGCCCCTGTTCAGGATGTGATAGGCATAGCCGATACTGTAGCCGCGAGGAATGCGTGGCATAGGTGGCCACGATAGAAGGGGGCGAGTCAGGAAGGCAAGAGAAAAGTAGCCTGTCCCCTTTTTCAACCCCTGTTGGATTGAAAAGCTCTTGAACCGTCCCTACCACACATGCCCGTGACTTCGGTAATGTTGGTGATACCGCCGGACGTGACTGGTCATCCACCACTGCATGAAGGGGCTGAGTTCTTCACCGGTGGTAGGCGCGACCACGAGGTGAGAATGGTTGGGCATCAGGCAGAAGCTGAAAATCTTAATGGGATGCCTGGCTTTGGCCGCGCCGAGCAAATCCAGGAAGGCGCGGTAGTCCCCGTCCTTATGGAAAACGGCCGCACCCCCGTTCCCACGATTCAGAATATGGTACGCATGCCCAACGACCTGTCCTCGTGGAATCCGTGGCATGCCTTCGTACGACACGCCAATCTATAGTCCTCACGCAAGATTAAGTAGCCTATCCCATTTTCTTTCTTTGCCTCCAATTATTACGATACGATATTAATCTTGATCCAGTGAACAATGGCTTGTGGAACAAGGCCCATTGCCAGCCCGCACCTGAAAGACGGGTTGTGAGTTTTCCATTTCCCAAATGGCAAATACTTGAAAAAGAGACAACTGGAAGGCACCATATGATCCCCTACAAAAAGTGATTGTCAAATCGCGCGCAAAACATCAGAACTTTGAAGTGAGAGTTCAGCAGAGAAGTGAACAACCGAAGAGATCGCTTAGGCGAACGCTTAGATTTCCCTGTCTCCATCAATGGGACCGCATAATCAGATCACCTCTTTTCCATCTTTACAAGCAGCTAACCTCAGTGATTCAGATGGTCGTCCTAATCCTTATCTTTTGCTTTCCACTCGGATGCTCACATACGCCCCAATACACGAGCAAAGACCTGACAACCCTACCCTGTGAACAAAAGGCACATGAGTTCTTCCTTCCTCTTGAGTTCGACGAACACGGGAGTTTTGTATACGACGACCAGCCAGCGGAGATAGCGAAAGCGATACCCGAAGCAGAGAGTATTTATGTATTCGTTCACGGTTGGAACAAGGTCCCCAAGCTGGCGGAAACAGACTATCAGGACTTGATCTGTCGTTTCTATACTCACAGCAAGGCAAGCAAGAAGAATTCCATCATCATAGGGTTATTCTGGCCATCGACAGAGTTCCCACCTCTTCTCAACTTCTGGGCAATGAAGGGAAGAGCCGACACGCTCGCGACTACTGGATTTCAAGAACTGATGAAGATTCTCGCCGATGGCGCAAAGACTAATTCTGAACGGCACTACGACCTGGTGATGATAGGCCACAGCTTTGGCGGGCGCATTATATTGAACGGCATTTCACAGTTTACCGCAGAGGTAACTCCTGAAATTCATGGCTTCTTTTCAGGACTCAGCCAGTTTCAGATTGTTTTGATCACCGCCGCCATGAATGAATACGTTTTACTGAAAACATCGATGTTTGGAGTCAGCAAGTACTATGACTCACTGAGAGCAGGGTGGGATTCTGACGCGTTTTACAACCGACTCGCAACGCAAGCTCGCCGATCTTTTTCAGCCGATGAAATTCTCGTAGATCCTGCTGAATTGCGTGTTGTCTGGCACCCCACTCTTATTCAACTAAGCGGTATAGTGGATTTGCGCATCTACAATATCTTCTCCTCCAATGATCAAGCAAACAAACTCCTCTATCCCATTGGATCGTTCTTTGAGGATGGCGGACTAACCTGCGGTATAGGAGCCTGTGGGATTACCCAATGGCCTAAAACTGTTTCAGCTACGCTTTCAGGGAGCCTCAATTCAACTGTCAATCTTTCTGAATCTAACCTTTGGAATGTTGATGCGACTGGCATCATTTCATCTCACACTGACATCTACAAAGGTCGCGTGGCCAACCTCTTATGGGAGCTCATTGCGCTACCAATGTCACAAGATCCAGAAATTAAGAAAATCGATTTGCGCATGGGATTTGGTAGTGGTCTCCAGTCGCTGTACAAAGCGCAAGGAGAACGGAACTTATACGAGATGCAGGAAATGAATCGATTACGACAGATAAGCCTCACTGAAAGAAATTTTATTAATGAGCTTGGCCCATTAGCACATCGACTCGATGATGATCTAAGAAATGGCGATTGGGTGGCGGCAGAGACGGATATTCTAAAACTAGAAAACATAGGCAAAGCGTACCCCGGATGGTTTGTGCATGTCGGTCTTGGACTTGTACACGAAGGAAATTTTTCCAAATCATCACAGGTGGCCTACGAATGGTACCCGTTAGGTTCATTTTCTCTCAAGTTCCTTCGTGGTTTCGCACTTGCTCAACAGGGCCGATGTGCAGATGCCGAGGAAGCGTTCATCGATTCAACCAAGCTGATGCTTTCTGAAGTAAGACACATAAAGAACCCATGGTGGCAATTCCCAATAGTAGAAAAGTTAGGAGATCACAATCTTGTTTTTCAAAATTGCTATTTCCGAAAGATTGGAAGAAATAACGACGAGCATAGCCCAATGCCATCTGAGCCATCAGAGACTCCCGCTATCTCTCATCCCTGACATGGCACATATGGACTACGACCATTCTGGATACTCCCGCGATGCTCTCGTCGACCTGCCCGACAGAGCGTGGCATGAAATCGTTCAGGCGATGCGAAAAACAGGGAGCATCATCTGCAAATCATCTCACGATTTGAAGTATGCCATGACTTACAAATGGTCTCTTGCAGCATTACCCACATTGCCACTTGCCCTACCTTGTTACGATACCTAAAGACGATTTGGCATTGCTCTACAATGATAATGGCCATACCGAAACATTTCTAAGATACGAACAGAAGATTTGTGGTCCCCCTAGAAAATACCGGTCGAGATGGCAGAATCAATCCTGCCTTCTCTGTCTTGAAAATTGAGCAAGACATCAGTTGCTAGCATCTCTACTCGCCATATCGTTCGTTTACTTGAATCGCACCAGATTATCATTGTCGCCTTTTAGATGATCCGCAACAGACACCCATCTTGATCAAACGAAGAAGCAAAACACGGCGAAGAGCCACTCAGACTCATGATGCCTTTCGCCCAAGACAACCGCCTCTCATCAATTAGCTCCATAAATACGAACTGATCAGAACGTCAGGCTACACCGTAGATCCAACTCCGTCCGGTTTAGGATCAAGGCAGCTTAGTCTTATAGGTGAGTGGCGAGAGATCCTGCGGCAGAGAATGAGTTCAGCGTGACCTGATGGTAGCAACACCCCATTTGCGAACTCTCAGTT
>CAZAKX010000158.1:0-6934 GCA_964485915.1 uncultured Nitrospira sp.
CCGGGTGCGGGAAAACACGATTTGTTCAATACATGGCCTACAAGCTGGGCCGGCCGCTGATCACCGTCGCCTGTCATGAAGACCTTACCGCATCCGACTTGGTTGGCCGGTACTTACTCAAAGGACAGGATACGGTGTGGATGGATGGCCCGCTGACCTTGGGTGTGAAGCACGGGGCCATCGTCTATCTCGATGAGGTGGTGGAAGCCCGGAAAGACACCACCGTCATCATTCATCCGCTGAGTGATGACCGGCGAGTGCTGCCGATCGAAAAGAAAGGCCAAATCGTTGAAGCGGCCGACGAGTTCATGCTGGTGATCTCCTACAACCCCGGCTATCAAAGTGTCCTGAAAGATCTCAAGCAGAGTACCAAGCAGCGGTTCATAGCGATTGAATTCGACTACCCCGGCACCGATATCGAAACGAGAGTGATTCAACGTGAAGCGGGCGTGGAGCTAGGTATCGCAGCGAATCTCGTCAAGCTCGGCCAAAAAGTTCGCAACCTGAGGAACCATGGGTTGGAAGAGGGAGTGAGCACCAGACTCTTGATCTATGCCGGCACATTGATCAAGCAGGGCATCCCGCCGGAACGAGCCTGCGATGTGGCGATCGCGCGTCCGATCACCGACGACGCGGATATGCAGCATGCCATACTGGAATTGGTCAAAGCGATCTTTTAGATCCATCACCTCTTGTGGACTCCCTGCCTGTGATTGTGCGGGACAGTGATCATGGGGCGATTCTGACCGTCCATGTCCAACCCAACGCAGCGCGAACCGAATGCGTCGGAGCGCACGGGGATGCCCTCAAGATCAGGCTGGCGGCTTGCCCGATCGACGGCGCTGCCAATGATGAGTTGATCAGATTTATCGCAGAACAATGTGTGGTTCCGCGCGCGCATGTGCAGATCCGGGCTGGGGCCGAAGCTCGGCGCAAGCGGCTGTGTGTACAAGGAATCACGGCACGGGCGCTGTTGGCCCGGCTGATGCCGCAAGACTGAAAGGAAAAGGAGTCCATATGAAGGGATTAGGAGTGAGTGCCCTCTTCGCGGTCTTCCTGCTCTCGGCCTGTTCGAGTGCGCGGCCGGTGCTGTATCCCAATGCCCATTTAGAATCGGTAGGGAAGGAAGGATCAGAGCAAGACATTGAGGCCTGTAAACAGTCTGCCGAATCGGCCGGCGCAAAGGAAGGCGGCAATAGCAAGGTTGGACGTGTCGCAACGGGGACGGCCGTTGGTGCCGGTGCTGGGGCTGCCAGTGGAGCCGTCGGAAGCATAATTTCCGGGGCATCCGCCGGGTTAGGGTCGATGATCGGGGCGGCGAGTGGAGCGGTTTGGGGCCTCCTGACCGGACTATTTTCAGCTGTGACCGGCCCGTCCCACCAACCCAGCCAGGCGTATACGAATTACGTCAATCGGTGTTTGCAAGAGAAAGGCTATGAAGTGACGGGGTGGCAGTAAGGGGAGGTGACATAGACCGGATGGATGAACACTCGTGCTCGCTGTCCGCGCACGATCGGAATGTGCTCGGACAATGCGCGCAGTTGAGTGTCCACCCATCCAGTCTATGCAGATAGGAAAAAGAAGAGAGGTGGAATACAACTGACTCAGGGCCGTTTGTCGAAGCGCGGTCATGAGGTTTCGAAATGCTTTCTCGGGATGTACGCAATTCAAAAATCCTCGACATTTCCTCCAAAGGGTGAGAAGTGAAGCAAAGCAAAGAAGAGCAAGCACCCTAGGAGACTTCCGTGCCCACTCACTCATGGCAGCGGTTGATTGGAATCGTACTGTTGCTGTCTGTCGCATCCTGCTCGGGGCCTCAGCCGATTTTGCGGTCCAATAAGCATCTCCACGTGTCCGGCAAGCAGGTCGCTCGACAAGAGATTGAATCTTGCCAGAAACAAGTTGAAGGAACCGGGTTGCGTCCAGGGGTTCACCAAAGTGCCAACGCAGGGTCCGGCGCCGTGCTCGGTCTGTTACTCGGCGGTGCCATGGGTGCGTCGGCCGGGGTGATCGGGGGACTGCCGGGAATGACGATCGGGGCTGCTGCCGGCAGTGGCCTGGGGCTGGTCATTGGCGTACTTGGAGGCACGTTCAAGCCACTTGAACCGGACCCGCCCTATGCCCATGCCGTGACGAGCTGCCTCAAGGAAAAGGGCTATGAAGTCAGCGGGTGGGAGTAACGCTCACCGATAGGCTGAACCGAAGCAGGGGTGGCGGTCAGTCTCGCACCAAGTCCACAAAACGAATCGTTGCCTCCACGGATAAACTGGGTGCGTTTGGGCTGGTCGGGATCATGATCAGAACCAAGAAATCGGCTTGCTGCCCGACTTTTGGCATAGGGGCTTTCAACCCACTGATATTTCTTCCGCAGGCTCCTTGATCGATCACCTCGATCTGCCCACTGTCATCTTCCACCGTGACCGTCGTCCGTTCGTGGGCCCTTCCACAGATCATGCGATTCGTGATGATCTCTGTCTGTGTGGATGTGACGGATCCGGTCAGCCTGATTTCCCGCATGTGATAACGATCCGGTTGGGCCAACAGGGTGCCGATGGGGATTCGCTCGTAGGAAGTAAGCGGGATTCTGAACGGGCCGACGCGGGATGATCGAGGAAGATCTTCTGTGGCTGCGTCGCGTTGAACGCAGATGAGGCCTGTGGCAACGAATACCATTGTTAGCAGAACTATCCGAATGTGAAGAACGTGCATGGGTATCCCGTCTCAAGGGTACCATAGCCTCCGATGTATGGGCGCCGACCATTCGGCACAGTGCCGCTCGTTCGACACCGGACCGAGAAGGCTGATCTTCTCGCCGGCGGCGTGAACTCAACGAATCCCCACACATTCCAACAAGATAGTGAGTCTTGTGCCGGAGAAGTCCAGCTGGAACGCAAGTTGCCATGTGTACAGTCCATGAAGAGTAAACGACTCATGGTTAAGGGCTTGACTCGCATTGCACGACACAAGTAAGTGGTCCGCAAGTTTGGTTGAATCAGAACGAGCAACGGGACTGAGTAGAGAAAGGAGTGGCACGATGTTTGTGATTGTTGGCGCAACGGGGAATACGGGATCTGCGGTGGTGGATACTTTGCTGAGCAAGAAGCAGTCGGTACGCGTCATCGTCCGTTCGGCTGACAAGGGGGCTGGATGGAAGGCAAAAGGCGCCGACGTTGCGGTCGCATCGCTTGATGAGGTATCGACGCTGGCGAAGGCCTTCGAGGGAGCAAAAGGCGTCTATCTCATGGTTCCGCCGAACTATGGGGCGACCGCCTGGCTGTCGGATCAGCAGGCTCGCATGGATCGCGCAGCTGAGGCTGTCAAGAAGAGTGGGGTCGGTCATGTGGTGTATCTCTCTTCGATTGGAGGACAGTTGCCAAGCGGGACAGGTCCGATCCGCGCCGTGCACTATGGCGAAGGAAAATTGGTAGACGCTGTGAAGCATCTCACCATCCTGCGCCCCCCATCCTTCATGGAAAATTGGGCGCCGGTCATTGGAATGGCGAAGGCGCAGGGGATCCTTCCGACATTCGTCGCGCCTCAGGTAAAGATTCCGACCATCTCCACGAGAGACATCGGCCGAATTGGAGCGGAACACCTGTTGAGTGGGGGACGAGGCAGGACGGTTGTCGAACTGGCAGGACCTGAGGAATATAGCGCCGATCAGGCAGCAGAAGCGTTAGGTACCATCCTTGGCAAGAAGGTCGTCACGCAGTACGCTGCCTTGAGTGCCGTGGTGCCGACGTACAAGTCCTTTGGGTTTTCCGATGAAGCGGCGAAGCTATTCGAAGAGATGTACACCGCGTTCTCAACCGGAGCGGTCGGCTACGAACATCCTGACAAGCTCGTGCGAGGTACCGTCACGCTCCAAGAGGCCTTACGAGGGATGGTCTAGCCCGCATGTTTCATGAACGTTTCTACTGCAATCAAGGGGCGACGAACTGTCATGAATCATGCAGGCTAAGGAGGACACTGCCATGACTACCACTACTGTCGTTGACAAAAAGGTTGTCGAAATTCACCAGTATGGTTCCCGCCATTGGGTGGGAGACGGATTTCCCGTGCGCAATCTGATTCCCGGAGACTCGGTTGGTGAACAACTTTCCCCGTTTCTCCTGTTGGACTATGCGGGCCCGGAGAACTTTTCTCCGACTGACAAGCCGCGTGGGGTGGGTGAACATCCGCATCGCGGGTTCGAAACCGTGACCATCGTCTATGACGGTGTCGTGGCGCACCGGGATTCGACCGGTAGCGGTGGTGTGATCGGCCCGGGCGACGTGCAATGGATGACGGCCGCTTCCGGCATCGTCCACGAGGAAATGCATGAGAAGGAATGGGCCAAGAAAGGCGGTGCGTTCCACGCCATTCAATTGTGGGTGAATCTGCCGAGGGCCCACAAAATGTCCCGCCCTGGCTATCAGACTCTGTTGGGTCAGACGATTCCTGCCGTGGAGTTGGCTGGAGGAGCCGGACACCTTCGTGTGATTGCGGGAGAGTTCCAGGGCGTGAAGGGACCGGCAAAGACTTTTACGCCGGTCCATCTCTACGATGTACGCGTGAAGGCGAGATCGACAGCGGAGATTACGATACCTTCGAGTTTCAACACAGCGGTCTTCGTGCTGCAGGGTGAGGTTTCTGTCAATGGATCAGGACCGGTGAAAGAAGCCGAGTTGGCCCGTCTCGACCAGACTGGGGAGCGCATCACGATAGTGGCTTGGGTCGATACGGTTCTACTCGTGTTGGCTGGCAAGCCGATCGAAGAACCGATCGCTCGGTACGGCCCGTTCGTCATGAATACGAAAGCCGAGCTTGTGCAGGCAGTGAACGATTATCAAGCGGGGAAGATGGGCCACCTGTCATGAATGACCGAGCACTGACCATCGACGTCTATTCCGATGTGATCTGCCCCTGGTGCTATGTGGGTAAGCGTCGGCTGGAGCGGGCACTCAAGCAATGGAATGGTTCTGGGCCAGTGAAGATCTCCTGGCGACCGTTTCAGCTCAATCCGACGATGCCGAAGCAGGGGATGGATCGACGACAATACCTTGGGGCGAAGTTCGGTGGCCCTGAGGCGGCCCAATCGATTTATGACCAAGTTGCGGCAGCAGGTGCAGGAGAAGGTATCCCGTTTGCCTTTGAGAGAATTATTCGTACTCCCAACACATTCGCTGCGCATCGCCTCATCTGGTTGGCAGGGCATCAGGGCAAGCAAGATGAGATGGTCGAGACGCTTTTTCGGCGGTATTTTCTTGAGGGTGGAGATATCGGGGATGTCGAGACATTATCTCAAGCAGCTGCCGATGCAGGACTTGATCGAGCCACCATCAACGTATTTCTGGTGAGCGATGAGGGGGTAGAAGTGGTGAAAGCAGAAGAAGCAGCTGGCCATCGTATAGGGATTCGCGGCGTTCCCTATTTCGTGATCAACGGAACCTATGCACTCTCTGGAGCCCAACCTCCTGAACAGTTCTTAGCTGCCTTCAGGCAGATCGAAGTCGGCTCGGTGGTCGGAAAGGCAGGTGCGTAATGGCCGTTCAAGTCTATGGCTGTAACCATGTCGTGATCGAAGTCACGGATGCCAAGAAGGCCGCGAGGTTCTATCACGATGTCTTTGGGTTGACGATGTTACGCGGCGGGGAAGGTGCAGTCTGGTGCAAGCTCGGTGAGCATCAGTTCATGGCGATCTTTGAGGTGGAAACCTTGCAGCCGGATCGTACCAAACACTTCGGGCTGATGGTGCGAGATGCGGAGCAAATCAAAGAGGTTCGACGCAAGCTGACGAAGAAGTACAAACTGAAGCTCCATCCGGACTTTCGCTGTGATTTTCGTGATCCGTGGGGAAATCGCATCCAGGTCGGTGACCTGAGTGATGAATCGTTGGCGTGGTTGTTACCGTATCAGGAAGTTCAGAAAGCCGGTGTGACGTTTGTCTCGAACCAGCGAAAAGGGAAGAAACGGTGACGCAATTGAGAAGGAGAACAACATGGCAGACCATAAAATCATCACTGTTGTCGGCGCGACTGGTGCACAGGGTGGAGGGCTGATCCGTGCGATTCTCAGTGACCAAGAAAGCGGCTTTACGGCCCGTGCGCTCACTCGTGACGTGAATTCCGATAAGGCTAGGGCACTGACGAAGCTCGGAGCCCAGGTCGTAGCGGCCAATCTGGATGACGCTGAGAGTGTGAAGCGTGCGTTTGCCGGAACCTATGGGGCGTTCTGTCTCACGAATTTCTGGGAGCACTTCTCTCCGGAGCGAGAACTGGCGCAAGCCAAGGCCCAAGCCGAGGCGGCGAAGGCGGCTGGAGTCCGGCATGTGATCTGGTCGACACTCGAAGACACCCGCCGATGGGTACCGTTGTCGGACAATCGGATGCCGACGCTCATGGGCCAATATAAAGTTCCGCATTTCGATGCGAAGGGCCAAGCCGACGGGGAGTTTACAAAAGCCGGCGTCCCCACCACATTCCTTCTCACGTCCTTCTACTGGGATAATCTGATTTTGTTCGGCATGGGTCCGAAGAAAGGACCTGACGGAACTCTCCTGTTCACATTGCCGATGGCAGACACGAAGCTGCCCGGTATCGTTGCAGAAGACATCGGCAAGTGCGCGCTAGGTATTTTCAAGAAAGGCACCATGTACATAGGAAAGAGGGTGGCGATTGCCGGCGACCGCCTCACCGGAACCGAAATGGCTGCAGCCATGACGAGAGCCTTGGGCCAAACGGTGCGGTACAACAGCGTGACGCCGGAACAGTATCGCAGCTTCGGATTTCAAGGCGCTGATGATTTGGGCAATATGTTTCAGGTCAAGCGGGACTTCAACGAAGCCTTTTGCCAGCCCCGCGACCCTGCCATTGCCAGGAGTTTGAACCCATCACTGCAGTCGTTTGAAGCCTGGTTGTCTCAGAACAAGGACCGTATTCCCCTTGCATAAGGG
>CAZAKX010000159.1:0-6901 GCA_964485915.1 uncultured Nitrospira sp.
CTTGCCGATGCGTTGGAGGCTGTCATTGCGGCGGTCTATCTTGATGGAGGTCTTGAGGCCAGTCGCAATTTTACGATCGATGTTTTGGGCGAAGAGCTGCGCCTTGTCGACGAGCTACAAACGAGGCCTGGCGGAGGTGACTACAAGACCCGTTTTCAGGAGTGGTGTCAGAAACACCATGATGTGTTGCCACGGTATGTGATCGTGCAGGAAACCGGCCCCGATCATCAAAAAGTGTTTGAAGTGGGAGTGTACCTGAATGATGAGGTGTGTGGAATTGGTCAAGGGTACAGCAAGAAAGAGGCGGAGCAGCAGGCAGCACAACGAGCCCTCGAGCGGGTTGAGGGAGGAGATGTTTTTCCATTAAGATAACAGATCTCGGTCATATATAAGGACGAGGAGGGTAGAAATGCTGGAGGGAGCAAGATGGCGAATGCTTATTGGACTGCTGGCATGTGTTGCATTCTCTGTCGCTAGTATCGAGTTGGTCATGGCAGCGGATCCGGCACCGAAATCGCCGAGGGCAATCATCAAAACAAAATTCGGCGATATTGAGATTGAGTTCTATCCGGATGTTGCCCCAAGGCATGTGGAGAATTTTATTAAGCTGGCAAAGGACGGGTTTTACAACGGAACAATTTTCCACCGTGTTATTCCTGGTTTTATGATTCAAGGCGGAGACCCTAACACCAAGGATACCCTCAAAAAAGAGACTTATGGACAGGGAGGGCCAGGCCACAACGTGAAGGCGGAATTCAACGATATTCCGCACAAGCGTGGCATTGTCTCGATGGCCAGGGCGGCCGATCCTGATTCAGCCGGCTCTCAGTTCTTTATCGTCGTAGAGGACTCACGATTTCTGGATCGTAAATATACTGTCTTTGGACAAGTGAGAAAGGGAATTGGTGTGGCGGACAAGATCGTCAATCTGCCACGCGACGAACGGGATAACCCCAAAGAGCGTGCGGAGATGACGGTCACGATTGTGGAGTAGGAGTGACGTGCGTATCTGCGTAGTTGGGGACTTGACCGGCTAGATATTCGTCCTTGGTGGCTCGCGTGCCTTCCTCGTCTCTTCACGTGATTCCTCCCATATCCTCAAAACGCCTTACTTTTGAGGGGCGGCTTTCGTGGGGTTTCCCCCAACCTATTTGACGGCTATTCTTAGCGTCACGTTCTTCGTCTCCTCAAAGGAGGGCTCATGAAACCCGTTGTGACGCGTCGCATGTATCGTCGAGTCTCGACTGAATATCCAAGTTACTATCTCATGGGTCAGGTGCTGAGACAGTCGGTGATACGGGATATCTCTTTAAATGGAGTTCGAATCCAGAGTCTTTCCGATCTTCCGCGGAATACACTGGTGATGATACGGCTCTGGTTACCCGATCAACAAGACAGCCTGGATATTGATCAGGCAATCGTGCGATGGGTGCGAGGACAGGAATTCGGTGTCCAATTTGTGTCGCTTTCAAACGAGGCAGATTTTCGTCTAGCTGTTCATATCGAACGGGTTTTACAGCAGCAATCCGTGATTGCCGCGGCCTAGCTGACGTAGAAGTACCGGCTAGTGATGGTGTTTGCAGTCAGGACCGTGGGTGTGAACGTCGGCAGCGGGTGGCGGCAGGAACGATTGTCCAGGCAGAAGGATGTGTCCCGGTTCATGCGTCTTCCTCAGATGCGCCGCGATCTCCGGATGCATCATCTTGACATACCCGATAAGTCCTCCCAAAAACCGGCTTGATTGAAAGTCATTCTCGGAGCATTCGGAGACAAACCGAGCAGCGCGATCCAGAACTTCCAGTGCCTCAGCTGATTCGGCAATTTGGTCGGGGTTCTGCTTGCGAAATACCTCGTACTCCTTCTTGAGGTGTTCGGCAAACACCGGCATCGGTGCGGCGGGAACATGAAGTGGGCTCAGTGTGCGACGGAGCGCTTGCAGTGCCGCGACGATTTCGGCGTCCTGCCCATCCCTACGCCCTTCAAAATAGCCGAAGGTGATGACTTCGATTAGGTTGAATAGCGCGACGGCTTTATGGCCTCCCAATTGGTCCAGTTCATGATAGAAGTTTCGCCGAAGAGGCATGAATTGTGTGCCGAGTCGTTTTTGCTGGTAATCGCTGCCGCTATCAAGGTAGGTGCAATCATTGGGGCATGAGATCCGTATCATACGGTGCTCACCACAGCAGGTGCTACAGATCAACCCTTGAAGAGCCGGACATGGGCGTTTGCCCTTTCGGCTGTGACAATATGCGCATGCGCTCATTTGGTGGCCCCTTCCGTGCCGGGCTTGGGAGGCGGAGGAATAAACCCGTAGTCGGCGAGTGTGCGTTTTTCACCCTTCGGCTTTGCCGATGGCGGGGTCTCCAGTCCATTCATTTCGGCCGCATGCATGTAATGGTACGGAACCAATATCAAGTTGTTCGTACGGTCAATTCCGATATCAGCCGGGGCAGGGAGATGCTCCGCAATAACCTGGAATCGATGGTCTCGGGTCATGCGCCAAACCTTACCTTTTGTGAAGTCCGACACGTACATGTTGCCCCATTGATCAAAATCCACTCCGCTCAGGTTTTGGAAGCGACTCGTAAAGAATCCATTCGCTTCCAACTCACTCAGCTGTCCGTCTTGAGTGATTTCAAGGATTTTGCCTTTCTCCCAACTCACGGCAATCAGATGATTCGTCTTGGGATGGATCGCAATTCCCGCAGGACCTGCCAGTCTGTTGTCACGAATCAGTAGATCGACTTGATGATTGTCCGTTGGGTTGATGCGGTAAATTGAATTGGCCATTTGGTCTGAGACATAGAGAAGACCGGTCGGTGAGGCGACGACGTCAGTCAGCGATACTTGCCCCTGCGAGCGGGACGAAAAAGATACGGTGGCCACGAGTTTTCCTGTCGCCTTATCAAACCCTTTCAATTGGTCAAGATCTGCCACGTAAAGGATCGACCCCACAAGAGCCATCCCTTTAGGAGCATGGAGGAAGACCTCTCCGACACCGCCTTGTATGAACTTGAGGATGGTGACCTTCCCCTCGGCATTCAACTTGGTGATGAAGCCATTATTGTCTCGCGCATCTGGCTCGCCATTAATGTTGGAGATGAAGTATTCGCTGCCAGTTGGGTCGCCGACGAAACTGTTGGGAGATGCCAAACCAGTGATTTGTACCGCCTCACTGGACGAGGTAAGGGTCAACGTTAGAGCCACAGAGAGGAAAAGCCGGGCGTGGAAATGAACAGGCAAAGGAGGGAGATCCCCAATTGAACTGGAAACCATCGTATCCAAGGGGTGAAGAGTCTGTCAAGGAAGGATGGGGAAGGGTATAGGGGCGTGGCCGAAGGAGAAATCCACGATTCCTGATGGCTGGCGCAATAGCCAGCGAGGGGTCGAGAAACGTTGACTTACCTAAAATTCCCCTGATAAGTTGCAGCATTTTTACTGACTAAATTGCTAATGGGGAGGAGATTGTGGCCGCAAAGCTAATCGACGGGAAAGTGCTTGCACAACAGGTTCGTGATCGACTGGCGCGGGAGTCGGCTGAGCTGTTTGCTCGAAAATCGATTAAGCCTGGTCTGGCGACCATTTTAGTTGGTGACGATCCTGCCTCGCACGTCTATGTTCGAAACAAGCAAAAGGCGTGTGAGTTGGCAGGAATCTATGTTGACGATCACAAACTTCCCGCCAGTACGACACAGGTCGAGCTGTTAACGCTCATTGAACAGAAGAACGCGGATCCCAAAATCCATGGTATTTTGGTTCAGCTCCCACTGCCGAAGCACATCGACAGCAAGGTCATCCTGGAGGCTGTTTCACCGCTCAAAGATGCGGACGGATTTCATCCCTACAACTTTGGTCGTCTCGTTGAGGGACATCCCGTCTTCGAAGCCTGTACTCCTAAAGGCGTCATTAAGATGATTGAATCAACTGGTATTACGATTGAGGGGAAGCGGGCGGTTGTGCTGGGTCGGAGTAATATTGTCGGGAAGCCGTTGGCGCTCATGCTTCTTCAGCGAAATGCAACGGTCACGATTTGTCATTCGAAAACGAAAGATCTTCCTGCAGTGTGCCGAGAGGCGGACTTACTTCTGGTGGCGATTGGAAAGGCAAAGTTTGTCACTGCTGACATGGTGCGCGAGGGTGCGGTCGTCATCGATGTGGGGACAAATAAAACGCCGGAAGGTAAGTTGTGTGGCGATGTAGATTTCGACGCGGTCAGCCAGAAGGCGGGATGGATCAGCCCGGTGCCCGGTGGAGTGGGTCCGATGACGATCGCGATGCTGCTTGAAAATACTGTGGAGTCCGCTATGAGGTCAGCCGGACTGCGATAAGGAGCCAGCGATGATTCGAGAGCCTCAGCGTCTCATAGACGTCCTTAATAAAGGAACGTTTGCAGTGACCGTCGAGTACAATCCGCCCAAGGGCACCAACATCACGTCTGTACTGGAAAGTGCCAAGCAACTAGTTGGGAGAGTGCACGGGGTGAATGTCACCGACAATACTGCGGCGGTGGTTCGTGCCGGCTCGCTTCCGGTCTGTCGCCTGCTGTACGAATTAGGGCATGATCCCGTGATGCAGTTGACTTGCCGTGACCGTAATCGGATCGCCATGCAATCGGATTTGATGGGCGCGCACATGCTGGGGATTCGCAATATCCTGTGTCTCACGGGCGATTATCCTACTGTTGGAGATCACAAGGAGGCCAAGCCGGTTTACGATCTTGATTCAGTCCAGGTGATGCAGCTGGTGCAGGGGTTGAATAAGGGTAAGGACATGGTCGGGAACAAACTAGACGGTTCCACAGCGTTCACGATCGGCGCGGCCGTCACACCGGAGGCCGATCTGGTCGGACCGGTGTTGGCGAAATTCGAAGTGAAAGTAAAAGCCGGTGCCCAGTTTTTCCAGACTCAAGCAGTCTATAACCCCGATGTCTTCGCCGGTTTTATGAAACAGGTGCGGCCATTCAACGTGAAGGTGTTGGCCGGTATCCTCGTGCTACGGAACCACAAGATGGCGGAATTCATGAATGCCAACATCCCCGGCATGTCGGTACCCAAAGAGATGATCGATGAGCTCAGAGCGGCAGGAGATCGAGCGGAAGATGTCGGAGTCGACATCGCTGTGCAATCCATCAAGGCGGTACGGCCCCATTGTGACGGCGTGCACATCATGGCCATCAAGGCCACGCATCGATTGGCGGAGATCATCACCAAGGCAGAATTGGGCTGATGACGATCCTGGAATTTCAACAGGCCAAACAAGACCGGAAGAAGCTTGTCATGGTGACGGCCTACGACGCGCTGTTTGCTCGCATTGTGGAGCAAGCAGGGATCCGGGTGATTTTGGTGGGGGATTCGCTGGGGGTTGTTGTGCAGGGGAAGCCCAATACGCTCTCCGTGACGATGGAGGACATGCTGTACCATACCAAGCTGGTGGCCGGTGCGGTGCAGCGATCGCTGGTGATCGCTGATATGCCGTTTATGTCTTATCAGGCGAGTCCGGAAGATGCTGTGCGAAATGCGGGTCGCTTGCTACAGGCCGGAGCGGCTGCCGTGAAGGTCGAAGGTGGTGCCGTGATAGCTGATCGAATCAAGGCCATGACGAGCATCGGAATTCCTGTTATGGGTCATCTCGGCATGACTCCTCAATCAGTTCATGCGCTAGGCGGCTACAAGGTTCAAGGCAAGGTCGAGGATCAAGCCGCTAGGCTACTGGAAGATGCGAAGACCCTTGAAGCTGCCGGAGCCTTTGCGCTGGTGCTGGAAGCGATACCTGTTGATTTGGCGAAAAAGATTACCCAAGCCGTTTCCATCGCGACCATCGGGATCGGTGCAGGGCCACATTGCGATGGCCAGGTCCTTGTGATTTACGATCTACTAGGACTCTTTGATGCCTTCATCCCGAAATTCGTGAAGACCTACGCCCATCTGAAAGCCGATACCCTGCAAGCCCTGGGTCGGTACAAGGAAGAAGTCGAGCAGGGAAAGTTTCCGAGCGACTCCGAGAGCTACCACTAGATCAGACCCATCATTCTCAGGTTTGCCAGGGCCCAGTTCCTCATCAGGCGTAATAACGCACATCTGATACACTTCTTAGGGACGTTAACGGATGTGGTGACGCCTTGGTCACGGACTGGTTCGATTGGCCGACGAGTCTAGAAGTTCGTCAATTTATCCTCGATCACAATCTTTTTTTCCCCCTCATGTTCGTCGCGCGACTTGTCGTGGTGACCGGCATCGAATGGATCCGACCGGCCAGGCAGGTAGATTATCGGAAGCTCTTGGGGCGCGATATTCTCCTCATCGCGATTTACTGGTTTGGGATGGTGCCGATCGCGGAATATATCGATCGACTAATTGCAGTCAGGCCGAACGTGCCGGCGGTGATTCTTCAGCTTCCTTTGTGGGTTCGAGTGCTGGGCTATTTGGTGATTGCAGACTTCGGTCATTACTGGATCCATCGATTTATGCATCACAAGTACGTTTGGCGTATTCATAAATGGCATCACTCGCCCACTCAGATGTATTGGCTGGCTGGGTTTCGAGCAACAATTCCTCAGGACGTGATCGTCAACCTTCCGTACCTCTTTGCTTATTCTTTCTTCGGGTTGTCGCCTTGGTGGATGGAGCTCGCGATAGGTCTTTTCAACAATCTTCAGAACGATTGGATGCATGTCAATGTCACATGGCGATCCAACTGGATTGAATGGCTCATTGTGACGCCCCGCTATCACCATATTCACCATAGCGACAATCCATCTCACTATATGGCAAATCTTGCGGCACTGTTTACAGTCTGGGACCGCTTGTTTGGGACCTATGTGGATCCGGAGTCCGCGAAAGGGGAGCTTTCGTTTGGGATTGGAGAGGAGGTACCGCCTCTTCGCCTTGTATTGGGTGTCTAG
>CAZAKX010000160.1:0-6756 GCA_964485915.1 uncultured Nitrospira sp.
TCGGAGTTCGATGGATCGTTTCATTGAGCGCGCGTGGGACACCTGACGAGCCCGGTGGTGGTACCATTTCATGCTTTGGCATTTGGGCCGGCCGACTTCCGGGTGCAGGCGGCTGCCGAGGGCCTTGTGGCTGCCGATTGGCGATGATCTGCTGCGCGATGGCGATGTGTGGATTGGCTGGATAGAGACCGCTGGCGCTATTCAGCAAACCCTGAGGAATGCCGCCCGGCGAGACCAGCACCCAGTTCGTCCAGGCTTGAGACACCATGGCGTTCGATTGTACACGATTGAGGATGTCCTTCCGCTTTTGGGCAGCCTGCTGGACTTGGTCCGGTGTCGACGCGCTGCCTAAGGTTTGATTTACGGCGTTCAGCTCTTCTTGAAGCTGTTCATTCTCTTGCTTCATGGCAACCAACTGGGCACGGGCATCTTCGTTCTCACGAAGTGCCGTGATCGCCTGCGCCACTTCGTCTGTGTCCATCTGCGCAAGAAGGTCCGCTTTTATCACTACGACATCGCCATCGAGGGTTGTGGAGATCTGCTGGTTGAGCACGATCACCAACCCAGCCGTGTAGGTGCGGATTTCGTCCTTGGTGACATCCATGTCGCTGACAACAGTGACGCTCTCTAGGTAGGTGGCGACTTGCTCAAGGGCGTTCCGTTTGGCTGCTTCGGTCGCGAGCCTGATCGCATCTTCGCGAGTATCTCGGTCTCCCATGCGATGTTCGCCCTGGGCATTCACGACCCGGATGTCAGCCAGCGCCGGAGCCTCAACTGAAGACATCACGGCCAGGGCAAGGCAACAAGCGAGAGAGGGGAAAAGAATCCTCGTCAGGGGGTTGGGGTGGAGAGTCGGTTGATATATTCGACCGGACATCACCTACCTTTAGCTCTTTAAAATTACGAGGAACTCAGTCACAAGAGGTAGCGGGAACCGTCATGTTTTTAGCTTAACACCCAGAACGTAGTCTGGCCAGCATTCTGCTAAGGCGTTGCCCCCACCTTGCCTTCCAGAAAATTTGCATGTTAGGGTACCAATTCACTTACTTGGAAACATGAGGATTATTTTTCGTTATGCTACCTCCTTCTCGGTGTTTTTCGTTGATCATTCTTGGATTACTGGCCCTATTGCTTGAAATCGGGATCCCAGCCCGCCTCCATGCGGCCACCCCAGCCGGCAAGGAGACTCCCCTTTCTGTCTCTCAGGCCGAACATGTCGTGCTGTTCGTCTTGGAAGGGTTCAGCCAGGAATCGCTCAAGAGCGGCCCCATGCCGGTCCTGAACAAGCTTATCAAGGAAGGCTCGGGCACCTGGACTGCTAGCGGGGTCGAGCCTGCCCTGCGGTTGCCCATGATGGCCTCACTGATTACCGGGATGCCCGTAGAGAAACATGGGATCACCTGGAACTCATTTGAATTCAGCCGAGGCTACCCACGCCCACCCAGCCTCTTCGATTATCTGGATTTGAGCGGAGGCCGTGATAGCGCCATCTTTTTCATGGAAGAGTCCCTCTATCAGCTGGCGAAGCCCACTCCCTATACCGACTATCAACTCTGCGGAGCGTTGCGGCCCGAGTGCGGCCCTCAAAAACTTGTCGCCTACATCCAGCAGTATTTCCAGAAGGCCACCAGTGGGCATGGCTACGGCCACGCGGTGCTCTCATTACCCCATTTGTTGGTGGTTCATCTTCCGGAGGCAGGTCGAGCTGGTGTGACGCACGGCTGGGGCTCAAAGGAGTATCGAGAGGCCCTACAAACCGTCGACGCCTCGATGCAATCCGTTCTTGATCTATTCAAGTACCACAAGCTCTTAGACCGCACCACTGTCCTCGTCACGGCTCTCAGCGGAAAGGGAATCGACCCCGGCGCTGAGACCTCAATGGTCGATGCACCGGTCGTTCCCTGGATCGTCTCAGGCGCCGGAATCAAGCGCGGCCAAACCATCCATCAACCGGTGTCCATTATCGACACCGGAGCCACGGTGATGCGAATCCTCAGGCTCGAGACCCACACCGAATGGGACAGTAAGGTCGTGGAAGAAATTTTTCAAACCACCGCGGCAACTAAGCGCCCTGTGCCGCGCGCGAAGAAGCAGTAACGGCCCATGCACGACGATATTGTGATACGACGGCGACTCCTCGTATTTGGGTGGGCACTGGCCGGCTTGCTGACGATCGTTTCCGCCCAAAGGAGTTTTGCCGGAGAACCGCCGGTTCATCTCAAAGAACATCCAATTACCATCGATGCCACGAAGTTGGTGCCCATGTCATGGTGGCAGATACCGGGCATCACCCCTTCCATCTGGAATTCCGACCCCGAGTCGCTCGATGCTCCCAAGACATCGGAACTTCGCGAATTGCGGCTGCGTCCGGGGAAGTACAAGTTCATCAGCTTCACCTTCGACTTTCCTTTTACCGTCAATCTGAACGGCATGCTCGATTTCTCAGCATCATTGGATCAGTGTGTGGGCGGCCGTGGGACCCAGACCCTGATCGTGTCGTGCAAACGGATGTACCCTCACGGCGGACAGCGCGACCCCTATTACGAGCAGCAACCGAACAATGGCTGACGCACTGGAAGACCTTTTAGAAGCGATCGAAGACGTGGACGACGCCACCCGTGAGGAGGCAGCGAAGACTCTTGCGGACCTGGCCGACCCTGCGACGTTGGAGGCACTGATCGGCGCCTGCAGCGACGACTTCTGGTCCGTCCGCGCTCACGCTGGATGCGGTGTTGCAAAAATCGGCGGGCCGAAAGCTCTCGAAGCTCTGATCGATCTGTTCAACGATTCCATCATGGAAGTGCGGGATCAAGCGGTCGACGCAACAGCGAGAATGGGCCCAAGCGTGCTCGACCGACTGATCGCGGGGCTGAAGGACGAACGGTGGCGCGTACGTGAGCACGCTGCGAAAGCCGCCGGCAAGCTCAAGGACTCACGGGCCGTCGACGCGCTGATCGGTGCCTGTCGCGATCGAGACGGAGCCGTCAAGAGCGCCGCCGCGGAAGCCCTGGGCAGGATCGCCGACGCCAAAGCCATTTCACCCCTGATCAAGCTGTTTCGGGATTCTTCGAAGATCGTGCGCGAAACGGCAGGGACGGCGCTGGTCTACATCGGGCACCCCTCGGTCGATCCGTTGATCGACAGTCTCACAGACAAAGACTTTGTGGTTCGATGTCACGCGGCTCGCGCACTGGGCGGAATGACCACCGACTATCAAATCGGCAAGTCCTGGGTACAAGACGCAAAGGTCGTGGACGCTTTGATCGCCGCCTTGAAGGACCCTGACCGAGCTGTTCGCGAAGACGCGACCATCGCGCTCGGCATGATCGGTGATCCCCGTGCAATCGATGCGCTGGTCGAAGCCATGAAAGACGGAGCGGTAAAGCGCCATGCCATTGCCTCACTCGGGATGATCGGCGATGCGCGCGCGCTCCCAGCCGTGTTGGACGCCTTGAAAGGCAAGGGCATCAAACAGGAGGGCACGCCGACACCTGGGTGCATCGTCAGCGAAGATGCGTTCATCAAGGAAGCCGCGGCCACGGCCCTCGGCCAGTTTCGCGATCCTCGTGTGATTCCGGATTTGATCATGTTGCTGAAAGACGGAGTCTTGCGAGAAAAAGCCGCGGCAGCCCTGGCGGTAATCGGAGACGCGGCCATCGAACCGTTGATTGCCTTCCTCTATGATCCCAAAGCATCTGAAGTCGAAGCTGAAAAGGAACGCGTGCTTTCTTACGCATCCGTTCGGCTGACGGCAAAAGACGCCCTGAAACAGATCGCACTCGATACGTTGGACAAGCTTGGATGGACGCCTCCTGATGAAGTGGTGGAAATCAGCTCAAGCCAAGCGGACAATCTGCGTGTCGATCGGCCGTTAGGGCAAACCGGACGGTTCGGCCCTTCCGGCGACACGGCCTAATTTGGAGACATAATAGATGTACGGCCAGCTCGACCCGCAGCGGCACGAGTGGGCCAGATATGAACAGGCCATCATCTTCGACGAGGTCTGTAACTGGTGTACTGCCCGGGCGATTTCGCGCTCGCTCATGAATCCCTACACGAAGTTCAAGTTCGGCACGCTCCAATAGGAACCAGCGCAACAGATCCTGAAAGACCTCGGCCTCTCCGCCGACGACTTTGAGACCTTCTTCCTTCTCGAACCAGACCGTATCTTCACCAAGTCCACGGCGGCATTGAGAATAGCGCGGCAGCTATCCGTCCTCCGGCCGTTATTCTATCTGGGCATCGGTGATTCCACACCCTCTCCGTGACGCCGTCTACGATTACATCGCGCGACGCCGCTACCGATGGATGGGAAAATCCGAGACCTGCCGCGTTCCTACCCCAGCCGAATGCGAACGGTTCGTGTGACCAGCGGGCGGCTCATTGACTGATTGCCGTTCCTTTGACTGTCCTTTACCAGAGCGAGAGGCCCTGCTAGGATAGCCCTCGTGAAGGAGACTCGCGCCCATGCTGGCCCAAACCTTTTGGAAAGTCGTCGTGGCGGATCATACTGACTTCCTTGACCGCCTTCTCGATGGACTGGCCGAACAAGGCATCCGGTTTTGTGTTCTCGGAGGGCAGGGAGTCAACGCGTACGTCGATCCGGTGGTCAGCTTGGATCTCGACATCGTCATCGCCGTTGAGCACAGCCGGCAGGTTGAAGACTGGCTACGACGCGAATTTCTTGTCGAAATGTTTCCCCATAGTCTCAACATCTCGGCCACAGGATCGGACCTCCGGGTACAACTTCAGACGGACCCACGATACGCCCCGTTCGTCGATCGAGCCACGGAACAGACGGTCCTGGGACGGCGGCTCCCGGTGGCCAGTCTGGACGATCTGCTCCAGGGGAAGCTCTGGGCTGCACAAGATTCGACGCGCCGCCCAAGCAAACGCCAAAAGGATCTGGCCGACATCGCACGCCTGATCGAAGCGTATCCGGAACTGCGCAGTCACGTGCCTGCCGATATCCTGTCCCGGCTTATTTAGAGTTCATCTCCCCCAGACCACGGACATCCTGCGGACCACGGCGCTGGAATGACTGCTGGTCTCCGTCCATATCCGTCATCAGAAAATCCGCCTGCCTCTATTTCCCCCCGGCGTTCATTCGCAATGTCTGGCTAACGCTCCGGTTGAACCGCGAGCAAAAGCGCATCGCTTTTGCCAGTCGGGCGCGACAGTGCGAACTCGAACCCGGTTGTTAGATTTCTCCGAAAATGCGCTCGCAGTATTTTCCCGATGAGCCAAGTATGTATACGGCGCCAAAATTGAGTGTCAATTCCTCGACTGTAGATTTCGCCGCCTCTTCAAGTAACGCTTTGTCGTTTTCCTCCCTGAAGGGGAGGTAATCATCGACCACTACCACTAACACATGCCTTTGGCCGTATTGCTTGCTCGCCTTTCCAACCAGTCTTTCTTTGAGTAAAGTCAGGGCAGCGTCCCGGGTCTTAGCATGATCAACCGCTTCATTCTCGACTTCGATCTTTTGGCCTGAGGCTTTGGTACCAATTACGGTGATCCTACCCAAAGCGTTGACGCTACCATCCCGGCTAAGCACCGATAGACGAAGATGCTCATCGTAGCCATCTTTGGCATAGGTAATCTCGACGCAAATCGGCTCCGTTGGTCTGGTTGAGAACTCGACCTTTCCGTCATAGTTTTCGTTGGAAAGGTTTGGCGTGCACTTCACGTCTTCGAGTCCATAACGACAGAACGCAAACAAACCGAAAGGACGGATTTCTTCCCAAAGTTTCTTAGGCAGAATCGCGCCTGAGCGCGCATATTCCCTTCCCTCCTTCGATTGTGAGAGTTCAGACGCCTTCGCGTCTACCCACTCGCAGAGCGCTCGGGGAGTGCGAGACATTTCCATATCAGCACGCTGCAAAATGGATTCGATTCCATTCATAAAAATCTAACGTCGTGTCGTGCGGCGGGCCAATACTACGCCGCCAAAGGCACCCGCTCGCGGCCCGTCCGCACCAACACAGGGTTGGGCAGCCTAATCAAGAGCGCCACATGCCCTAAGAAATCGATTAGCAAGAATTGTCGGCGTTTCCTTATTCGCCCGCGCGCTGAGATAAGAATCGCTGGACCCTGCGTACTCTTTAGCCTGCTTCACTAGGCATAGGGACAGACCACTCTCCATTTGCTGCCAGTCACTTTGTGTAAAGTTTTTTGTTTCCGGCGATGATCGGAGTCGCGAGATAAGCTCTGTAGCAGTTTTCTCGAGGGTATGACTTTGAATAAGTTCATCCAAATACATCCCATTGGTCTTAGTTGGCTTCCAAGCCACAGCGCTGACGATGCTCGCAAGAAATGCCACCAACAGGACCTGCCCGAAGCGCCACCACTTCGGTCGCCATTCCGCGAAGCGTTTGCGGACGATCTCTGCAAAGCTCATGAACCTCTCAAAACTGTCCAACTATGAAGTGACCCACTGAGGGTCTCGCGATTCGCTCGCAGCATATCCCATTCCATCACTGACGCTTCCCTGTTGAAAAATTTCTGCAAAGGCTGACCGTTACTTTCTCACCGCGATCCCGTGCGCATCGGCGGTTTCCTTGCCCTCTTTCATATTCGTGATGGCAGTCTGACCCTTGTAGTGGCCGACTCTTCCACCCTCATCGACGTGAATCACGCCCACGCCCGGAATCGTGCCTTTGGCGTTGTGCGCATCCTTGTCGTTACCCGTCAAAGGACTTGGCCCACGGAGGCTGACGAAGACATGCTGGCCATCCGGAGCGACATCCATCAAGT
>CAZAKX010000161.1:0-6706 GCA_964485915.1 uncultured Nitrospira sp.
ATCGGCAGCATGGCCTGCGCCGTCGTCATTCCGCCGATCCCGAGCTTGCCGCTGGATCTTGCGGCAGGGGCAGTCTTCGGCCCGTTCTATGGAGCTCTTTATGCCATCATCGGTGCTGAGATCGGCGCCATCGGCTGTTTTCTGCTCGCGCGCGCATTGGGCCGCGATGCCCTGTCCAAACTCCTCAAAGTTGAGACGGTGTTCTGCCAGATGTGTACAGACCATCAGTTAATGGGCCTGATGTTTTTCGCGAGGTTGATCCCGGTGTTTTCCTTCGACGTGGTAAGTTATGGAGCGGGGCTGACGAACATCTCGCTCAAGGCCTTTGCGCTGGCGACGCTCGTCGGCATGGCGCCGCCGACCTTTGCCTTTACCTATTTAGGGAGCAGCGTGATCAGCGCTCAGTGGCCATTCATCGTTGCAGGCATCGTGATGGCGGGGGTCTTCCTGGCTATGCCGAAGTTGCTGACGACGTATCGGACTAGTCGCATCGCTCGGCTGTTCCTCGGCCCACCACCGACATCAGAACTGGTTCGAAAGGAGATCCCTCTCCAGGTCCGCTGTATCGGCTGCGGTGCCGCTCTCTCCACGCCTTTGTCAGACTGAGCGTAAAACCTGGTTTTTCCGTAGTTGCAGCTTTTTCCTGTCCAGTGCTAATCTTTCTCGCCTCAATTGTATCCTTTCCCATGTCTTAGGAATCGGTCAGGCCGACATGAGGACCGATGTGACGGCTCTCAACGATCCACAACGGTTGGAAGCCCGCTACAAGGCGGACGAATTTCTCCGTTCGCTTGTCGAGGGCACGGTTGCCTCCACCGGATCGGACTTTCTGCGGGAGCTGGTCCGGCACGTCGCAGGGGCACTCGGAATCCGCTATGCGTTCGTGGGGTACCTGTTGCCGGAATCCCGAATCCGCACGCTCGCCTTTTGGAAGGGTGACGGGTACATGGATCAGGTCGAATATAGTCTCGACGGCACGCCCTGCACGAAGGTCATCGAGGGCGAAACGTGCCACTACGCACAAGACGTTCAAAAGCTCTTTCCCCGCGATCAAGACCTTGTGGACCTGGGCGTCTCCAGCTATCTCGCCGTCCCACTCAAAGATCCCAAGCGTACGGTCCTCGGCCATCTCGTGGCCATGGATGTGAAGCCGATGGTCCTGACACCAGACGCGATTGAGGTGTTCAAACTGTTCGGCGAACGGGCCGGGGTGGAAATCTATCGGCAGGTCATCGAAACGTCGCTTCGGGAGCGGGAAGAAACGCTGCGGGTCATCGCGGAAGGCACCGCCGCTCAAGTGGGAGCCGACTTTTTTTCGTCGCTGGTCCAACACATGGCGACGGCGCTCCATGTCGACTATGCCTACATTTCCCATCTCGCCGAAGACGGCACCAGATTTGTTTCCAAGGCCGGGTGGGGCAAAGGTCACCCACTGCCGCCTTTCGATGTGCCGGCGCATGGCCCCTGCGAAACGGTGCTGACTCGTCAGTGCGTGCACCACCCGAGCAGGCTCCGGGATCTCTATCCGCAGGTCCAATTGATTCAGGATATCGGCGTGGAGAGTTACTGCGGCGTTCCTGTCGTCAGCACCTCGGGTGTCGTCTTGGGTCATTTGGCTGTGATGGATAGTCGCTTGATGTCCGACCAAGACCTTGTGATGTCTGTCCTCGGCATCTTCGCGACTCGAGCCGCGGCAGAGTTTGAACGGTTGCGGTATGAAGACACGATGTACAAGAGCAATCAAACGCTCCGAGCCATTTTCGAGGGTACCGCACCGGCGGTGGGTGAGAGCTTTTTCCACTCGCTGGTCAAGAACCTGGCGAAGGCGCTCAGCGTCGAGTATGCGTTTGTCTCGGAGTTTTGCGCCGATCGGACCAAGGTACGCACATTGGCGTTCTGGGCAGGCGATCAGCTGAAAGAGAATTTCGAGTATGCCATCGCACATACGCCTTGCGAAACAGTGCTGGCCGGCGAAATCTATCATTGTGTCGACAACGTCGCCGACCGGTTTCCGCTTCACCGGAGTGATCTCGAAGGCCTTGGCGTGCAGAGTTATCTGGCCATTCCGGTGACGAGTGCGGGAGGGGAGGTCCTCGGGCATCTCGCCGTCATGGATCGTCAGCCGCTGCCGCTTGAACGAATTGACCTGTCCGTCTTTAAAGTGTTCGGCGCACGGGCCGGCGCGGAGTTGGAACGGCTGCACATGGAGCGAATCGTACAAGAAAACGAGGAACGGCTGCGTGATCTCTTCGACGAAGCGCCGATCGCCTATGTCTATGAGGGACTCGATTCTAAACTGCTCCGTGTCAATCGGACGGCGATGAAATCGCTCGGCATCACAGCCGATCAGGTCGAAGGGCTCTACGGCCGGGATTTCGTGCCGAAGACACCCGATGCGCAACGCCGCCTCAAGGACGCGTTCGACTCGGTCGGCAAGGGCATCGATACCAGCGGCGTCGTGCTCGAACTCCGCCGGAAGGACAACGGGAAGCCGCTCTGGATGAAATGGTGGTCACGGCCCGATCCCAGCGGCACCTATACCCGTACGATGTTTCTCGACATTACAGAGCAGGTGTTGGCGGAGCAGGAGAATGCCAGACTGCAAGCCCAGAATGTGTATCTGCAAGAGGAAATCAAGCTCACGCACAACTTCGAAGAGTTGATCGGCTCGTCCTCGTCCCTCAAGAAGGTCTTGAAGAACGTCGAGCGTGTGGCGCCGACGGATTCGACCGTGCTCATCACCGGCGAAACCGGCACCGGCAAGGAACTGATTGCGCGGGCGATTCACAATTTGAGCCCACGGAAAAACAAGCCGCTGGTGAAGGTCAATTGCGCGGCGATTCCGGCCGGCCTCATCGAAAGCGAACTCTTCGGCCATGAAAAGGGTGCCTTTACCGGCGCGCTAACAAGGAAGATGGGTCGTTTCGAGGTGGCTGACAAGGGAACCATCTTTCTTGATGAGATTGGCGAGTTGCCGTTGGACCTGCAGTCCAAGCTCCTCCGTGTCTTGCAGGAGGGGGAGTTTGAACGGGTCGGCGGGACACAGACGTTTAAGGTGAATGTGCGCGTGATTGCCGCCACGAATCGAAATCTCGAAGAACTCTCCAAGAGCGGGCAATACCGACCCGACCTCTACTATCGACTGAATGTATTCCCGATTCACCTTCCTGCCTTACGTGAACGGGAAGGGGACATTCCATTGTTAGCGCAGTATTTTATCCGCAAGTTCGCCGCCAATCTTGGCAAGAAAATCGATCGAGTTCCGGAGCGGATGATCGCGGCTCTTCAGCGGTATCAGTGGCCCGGCAACATTCGCGAGCTCGAACATGTAATCGAACGTGCCGTGATTCTGAGTGAAGGGCCGGAGCTGGAACCGATCGACTGGCTCTCGCAATCCGACAACAAGACTGGAGTTGCGAAGGCGCTGACACTTGAAGAAATGGAACGGCAGCACATCGTCGATGTGTTGGAACAGACCAATTGGCGCGTCAGCGGCGACAAGGGCGCAGCGGCGATCCTCGGATTAAAGCCGACGACGCTTGAAGCCAGGATGAAGAAGCTCGGCATTGTGCGAGTGAAAGGTGAAAAGTAAAAAGTAAAATGGCAGGACCTGCCGATTTAACGCCTCGCGTACCAGTGCGTTTCCATTGATCTTCTACAATTAGGCCATACGCCATCAGTTGTCAGCCCTTCTCCCATTGAATATTCCCAACATTTCGTGGCGGTCCCAATATTTTGGGAATCATCACCTCTCTATCGTTTTGATCTCTCCTAAGCCTACGGCTGAATACCTTCGATAGAGCAACAACTTATCTCGCAGTCGTCCTGTTGGCACTCTTTGGCACTGCAGTTGCTCAATAGGTTGGCATCACGCTGAAGCTGAAGGAGATTCAAAGACGATGTTGAAGATCACAAAAATCCAGGAAAGCAGAAGGGACGTACTCCTCAAGCTGGAAGGCAAGATTACAGAACAGTGGGCCGCGCTGCTTGATGGAGAATGCCGTTCTTATCTTCGACAGAACAAAGCCGTGTATTTGGATTGCTCACATGTCGAGTACCTCGATGGACGAGGAGTCGAGGTGCTCAATGCGTTTCCCCATTCCCATGTCACCTTAATGAGCGCTCCGGCCCTTGTGACGGAGCTGCTCCAGATTGGAGGCCGGTCATGAACGTTGATACCTTTACCGTCACAGAGCCGTTGAGTCATCGGATGATTGCGGGCCGGAAGCCGGAGCTGAGGCAATCAGCTGCTGCGGTACACGAGGAAGTCGCCCTCCTGGCACGACTCAGACAGGGAGATGAAGGGGCGTTTGATGAGTTGGTCACACGACACCACAGTGCCTTGATCAGAATGGCAATGGGTTATGTGGCGGATCGAGAAGTGGCGGAAGAAGTCGTCCAGGACACCTGGATGGCGGTCATCGAAGGGCTGGATCGATTTCAAGGCCGATCATCCCTGCGAACCTGGATCTTTGGGATCATGATCCACAAGGCCAAGGACCGAGGTGTTCGGGAAAAACGACACACGAATTTTTCCTCCTTCGAGTCTTTGGATGAGGAGAGCGATGACATGATCGATCCGTCTCGGTTTCACCAGTCCGGCGAATGGGCCGGCCATTGGGCCTTCCCGCCTCAGCCTTGGGATGATCAGACACCGGAAAAACTCTTGGCGTCACAGCAGGCGGTCACTGCCATGAACAAGGCCATTGAGGCGTTGCCGCAGACCTTAAAAGATGTGTTGATTCTTCGCGACGTTGAAGGGGTTGAGGCAAAGGAAGCCTGCGACATCTTGAAGATTTCTGAAACGAATCTGTATGTCCGGCTGCATCGCGCCAGAGAGCGGGTCCGCCAGGCGGTGGAGACGTATCTTGAGGGGCGACCATCCGTTGTGTAAGGAAATGCCGAACAGACCGACCCACAGTCAGAAATATTGAAGGGGAGGTCTTCACTATGGCACAGGAAGAGGGCGCGGTGATTGTTCCAGAGATCACCTGCCAGGAGGTGGTGCAGTGGGCTTCCGCCTACTTGGACGAACACATCGGGGACGACCGAAAACGTCAGATCGTCCTGCATTTGGCGGTCTGTGCCGGCTGTGAAACCTATGTGAAACAGATTGCCACGGTTCGGGACGTAGTACGACTCTTGCCCAAGATGGTCGAACAACCGTCCGATTCACACCGATTGCGGCAGGCCTTTGCTGCGCAGGCACGCCGATCGCCATCCGGCGATTGACGCTCGTGATCGGAGAGTCCTCATGAGAGGCGATGGAAGGCGATGGGATCATCGGGGATCAACGTGCCGTGAGGTCTCGCATCAGGCCAGCGAGTATCTCGATGACCGTCTTCCGATCCATGCTCAAATTAAAATGACACTCCATCTTGCGTCTTGTCGCCACTGCCGTACGTATGTGAAGCAGGTTGGTTTTGTACAGCAGACGCTCGCACTCCTTCCGAAACAGATGCCCTCGCGTCTCAATCTACATGTCTTGCGCTGGCAGTTCTCCGCACTCCATGCCCAATAGGACAGCAACCTTCTGGCCCAAACTTGTAAGGAATCGTCCGCTGTATAGACTCATGTCTAAGGGACAGAACCAGCTATGAGAGCGACTCTGAATGGGGAGCAGCTATGAAAGCCGTTGCGGTAATTCCAGGACAACCGGATTCTATTCATCTCGCCGACGTGCCGAAACCTTCAGTACATGAAATCCAACATGGGCGCGGGGTGTTGGTGAACGTACTTCGCGTAGGGGTCGACGGCACGGACAAGGAAATCAACGCGGCAGAATATGGTCAGGCTCCACCCGGAGATGACTTTCTCGTCATCGGCCACGAATGTTTTGGGCGGGTTTCGGAAGTCGGACACAACGTCACGGAATTCTCGCCGGGTGACTTTGTCGTGCCGACTGTCAGGAGACCTGGCGGGAGCTTTTACGATCAGGTCGGTCAATACGATATGACGCTGGAGGACACCTACTACGAGCGAGGCATCAATCTTCGCCACGGCTTTCTGACGGAGCTATTTGTGGAGGACCCCGAATACCTGGTGAAAGTGCCCCAGGGACTCAAAGACGTGGCGGTGCTGCTTGAGCCGATGTCTATCATCCAAAAGGGAATCATTCAAGCGTATGAAGCGCAACGGCGAATGAAAATCTGGCGGCCCAAGAAAGCGGCGGTCCTCGGAGCAGGAACCGTTGGGCTGCTGGCTGCCCTGTCGCTCAAAATGAAGGGCCTCGATGTCACGAGTTTTGGGAAACAGGCTGGGCCTTCACGCAATGTGGATCTCTTGGACAAGCTCGGCGTGCGCTATGTGTCGACGGACGATCTTTCCATTCGAGAAGCGGCCAAGCGGTTTGGCCCGTTCGATGTGATGTTCGAAGCCACAGGCTACTCCCCGGTGGTCTTCGAGGCGATGGAGAGTTTAGGGAAGAACGGGGTGCTTGTCTTGGCCAGCGTGACCGGCGGCGACCGTCAACATGCCATCCCCGCGGACAAGATCAATCTGGATTTCGTGCTCGGGAACAAACTTGTCGTCGGCACGGTGAATGCGAATCGAGAGTACTTCGAAGCCGGCGTCTACGACTTCGCGAGGGCTGAACTGGAATTCCCGGGCTGGTTGTCTCAACTGCTGACTCATCCGGTGACAGGCCTGGAGAGCTATCGCGAGATGATGTCGACACTGACGACGGAGAAGAACGCGATCAAGGTGT
>CAZAKX010000162.1:0-6573 GCA_964485915.1 uncultured Nitrospira sp.
ATTCTGTGAACTTTACACTGGTCGAACTGGGGTTGCCCGAGCGCCCCATTGAGGAAATTTTCGGGTTTGTCGGCGACGGCGTGAAACGACTGCTTCGTCTGGCGGTCGGAGAGGGCAATCAGACCAGATTCGAAGAAGCGCTGAGGGTATTTCGCGGCCACTATCTCGAACATTGCTTGGACCGGACGACGTTCTACCCGGGCATCGAGCCGATGTTGCAGCATTTTGCTCACAAGCCCAAGGCGATTGCGACCAACAAGTCGATTGAATACACTCGTGTCATTTTGAACGGGTTAGGCCCGAAGCATTTCGGGTACATGGTGGGTGGAGACAATGGCTTTGGACTCAAGCCGGAACCAGGCATGTTGTTGCACATCATAGAGACACTGGGTGTGCCGAAAGAGCGGACGGTGCTCATCGGAGACAGCACGAATGACATCAATGGAGGCCATAACGCCGGCATCCGCGTGTGCGCGGTGGGGTATGGGATGGGCAACCGGGAGAAGATGGCCGCCTGTCAGCCCGATTGGTTCATCGAACATCCACAACAACTCATGGAGCTTTTCATATGACCGATCGTGAATGGTGCAGAGCGAAACGACAGGTCGGCCAGAGGACGGCAGGAGAGACCATCGGCTGTGCGGTTCTCGCTGTTTGCGCGCTCGTGATGGTGACGTTCCACTCAATCAATCCCTCGTATGCATCAAGTTCGAGTCTGGCCGAGCGAGTGATCGAACACCGACTTGCGAATGGGCTGACGGTTCTTATGGTCGAACGACATCAGACACCCATCGTGTCGATCAATATCACCTTTGCGGTAGGCGGGATCAACGAGCAGGTCGGTCAAACCGGCATCGCGCATCTCTATGAGCATATGGCATTCAAAGGCACCCGCATGATCGGCACAACGAACTACGAGGAAGAGAAGCTGATCTTAGACGAACTGGCACTTGTTGGAACCGAGCTCGATCAACGCCAGCGCAATTTCGAGGCACAGGCTGCAAGCGAAACGGACGAAGCGCGCGCAACGATCGAGTCCCTTCAAAAACGCTTTACCGACCTCCAGGCACAAGCCGCTGAGTATGTCGTCGGTAACGAAATGGCGTTGTTGTACCAGCGCCATGGCGGCATTGGGCTCAATGCCTCGACGGGGAAAGATCTGACCCGCTACATGATCAGTTTTCCCTCTAATCGATTGCCTTTGTGGGCGGCGATCGAATCAGATCGAATGGCTCATCCGGTGTTGCGTGAGTTCTATAAGGAGCGGGGCGTGGTGATGGAAGAGCGGCGTTTACGCAACGACGACAGCCCGAACGGTCTGTTGTTTGAGACCTTCACATCGGCAGCATTCCGCGCCCATGGTTACGGCATTCCGACGATCGGATGGGGATCCGATATCCTGTCGCTGACACCCGCCGACACGGAAGCCTTCTTCAAGACGCACTATGGCCCGAATCGTGCCACCATCGCCCTGGTCGGCGATATCAATCCACGGGAAGTGATTGCGTTGATCGAACAGACCTTCGGGAACATTCCGGCCGCGCCGCCGCCGCCGTCGTTGGTGACGGTCGAGCCGGAGCAGCGCGGTGAGCGGCGCGTCGAGGTTGAATTTGACGCGGAGCCGGCAATTGTCATCGGGTATCACAAGCCGACATTGGGACATCCCGATGACGATGTCTTTGACGTGATCGATGCCGTACTGAGCGAAGGGCTCACGTCTCGCCTCCATCAGAAGTTGGTCCGGGAAAAACGGTTAGCGGCTTCGGTCGGATCTGATGCGAGTCACCCGGGAGTTCGGGCGCCGAACCTGTTTGTCATCACGGCTACGCCGTTGGCTCCCCATACGACCGCCGAAGTAGAAGCCGCGATCTATGAGGAGATTGAACGGCTGAAACGGGAACCGGTGTCGCCCAAGGAGTTGGAGAAGGTGCTCAATAATCTGGATGCGGACTTGGTGCGAGGGTTACGCTCGAACAGCGGGTTGGCGTCCCAGCTGGCGCTGTATCAGGCGTTGGCGGGCGATTGGCAATACATCCTGACATCGCGGGATAAGATTGCCAAGGTGACGGCAGCCGATGTGCAGCGCGTCGCGACACAGTACTTCACGAAGTCGAATCGGACCGTTGCCGTCTTGGTGAAAAAAGGGAATGCAAAAGCGGCTGCGGCAACGCCTGTCAGCGGGGTGAGACCATGAAGCGAGGAAGAGCGGGCTGGATGAGCATGAGCAGCGGGGTTGCAAGGCTGCTTGGCGTGGCGGTCCTCTTGCTGGCGTCGGGATCGGTGGCCTCTTCGGCCGATCTCGAGGCTGACGATCCCAGAACCATGAGGTTTGAGCCGGTTGAGTTCTCACCGCCTGAGCCGGAGCGAGTGGTTTTGGATAATGGCCTGATCGTCTATCTGCTGGAGGACCATGAATTACCCTTGGTCACGATCACCGCGACCATGCGGACTGGGGGTTGGCTCGATCCAGCCGATAAGGTTGGACTGGCAGCCATGACTGGTGCGGTAATGCGCACCGGTGGTGGGGGTGGTTTATCGGCGGAGCAAGTCGATGCGGAGTTGGAGCAGTTTGCGGGCGATGTCCACATCGGGATTGGACGGCAATCAGGCTCGGCATCCCTGGATGTGTTGAGTAAGGACTTGAATCGGGGATTGGAGATCTTTGCCGGTCTCATTCGATCGCCGGCGTTTGAGCCCGCTCGTCTGGAACTGGCCAAGTTACAGGCCATCGAGTCGATTCGCCGCCGGCAAGATAACCCTGGCTCTATCGTCAGCCGGGAATTTACCAAGGCGCTCTATGGCGTCGAGCATCCGACGGCCCGTGAAAGTTCAGTCGAGTCGATCAAGCGTCTCACGAGACAGGACCTCGTCGCATTTCATCGCAGCACGATTCACCCGAACGCGATGCTGCTTGGCGTGACCGGAGACTTTACGAGAGACGAGATGCTGACCGCACTCCGGAAGGCATTTGGCGATTGGCAAAAGGGCACCGTGCCCGAGCTGAAGATTCCCGACGTGTCGGAATCGGACCTATCGCAATCTGTGGTCCGGTTCATCAATAAAGACACCTCCCAGACGCATCTCCGAGTGGGCCATCTCTCGATCAAGGAAAACGATCCCGATTATGTGGCCTTGGCCATCGCGAACGATATCTTGGGAGGAAGTTCGTTCCGCAGCCGTCTCTTTAACGACGTGCGGACGAAGCGGGGACTGGCCTACTCCGTCGGGAGCCGACTCAATACAGGTATGCACGATCAGGGTGTGTGGATGATGCGGGCCGAAACTAAGATGACCTCCACGCAGGAAGTGATCGAGCGGTTTGTGGCGAATATGGAACGCATGCGTGAAGAGCCGGTGACAGACGCCGAACTTGCGGAAGCGAAAGAAGCGTATGTGAATTCGTTCGTCTTCTCCTTTGCCAGTCCATCGGCCATCGTGAGTCGCTTGATCGAACTGGAGTACGATGGGTTACCGAAGGACTTTCTCCAGCAGTTGCGCGCACAGGTGATCCAGCTGACCAAGGAGGACATCCTCGCGGCGGCCAAGAAACATTTGCATCCCGATCGACTGAGAATCATCGCGGTCGGGTCAGGAGATGCGTTGACGAAAGCGTTGTCGACGTTTGGAGACGTGAAGGAAATCAAGCTCAGCCCGGAAGGATAATGAGGGGGTAGCGTGGCGGGCGAAGCGCGCATTTCGGTGCCATCATCATGCGTCCAATACGGAGGGCTGTCGAAATATTGGCTGGCACGGCCGCACGCTCCTCTAAGGCTGCGGCCTTGGGTCGCAATGCCGTCGCGTGCTGGAAGTTTTGCTGAGGAGAACGAATCGCGCGATGACGGTGTCTCAACCCGCGCTTCGTCCGCCACGCATAGGTTAAGGGAGAAGGAACTCGCCGCTGAGGGTTAATTCATGCCGTTAGAAGACGACTTTTGCGATATTCTGAAGAAAGCGCGCACCGGCCAAGGTCTGTCGGTCGGTGAGGTAGCCAAGATCACGGGCTTACCGGGTGGCGACATCAGCGCGTTGGAACGGGGCGATCAGCCGAGAGACCGTGCGGAAGTACGCGCGTTGGCCAAGGCTTTAGGCCTACGCGGTGAGCCGCTCGAACAGATCGCCGTCGACAAGTGGGAGCCGGTTGCGCAACGGACGCCGCCATGGGTGGAGATGGTGCAGGGCTCCATCAATGGGTATGGTGTGCAGGGCTACATCCTCCATGATGGGGGCGAAGCATTGTTGGTCGATACTGCCTATAACGCGCCCGCGATGCTGGATCTGCTTCGCCGACGTGGGTTGCGCCTGATCGGCGTGTGTTTGACGCACGGCCACGCGGACCATGCCGATGGCATCGAACAGATTCTCGGCCAGCGTGAAGTTCCGGTGTACCTCGGCCCTGAGGATGAAGGGCTGCTGGGTTGGCGACCGCGGGCAGGCTTGTTCGTGACGCCGGTCGATGGAATGGCGATTCGCGTCGGTAACCGCACGGTGCGATGTATGACCACACCGGGGCATACTCCGGGCGGCATCTGTTATCGTCTGGATGATGAACAGCTGCCGGTCTGTTTCGTCGGCGATACCCTCTTTGCCGGATCAATCGGTCGGTCCAATCCTAAGGAGCTGTATGCGACGCATCTCAATTCGGTTCGCGACCGTCTGCTGACCCTTTCCCCGGACTACCGTCTCTTTCCTGGGCATGGGCCTGCCACGACCGTTGAAGAAGAGCTGGACCATAATCCGTTCGCGAGAATCGGCTGAGCAGGGATGGCATGGATGGACTGGGTCGAAACGAACATCGAGAGCTCGATCGTGACGTCACTCTTGATACAAGAGAAGAGCCGGTTACACAGGTCATTGAGGAGACTGAGACCGACGATGACGCTGAGCCGTCTTTTTTCTCGAAGTGGACCTTGCCTGTCATCCTCTTTCTCATGACGGTTTTTACCACATTGTGGGCGGGAGCCTACCAAGCCTACAGCGGCCCAGTGCGTGGGCCTCTGAATTTTCTCCTGGCTTCGCCTGAGGCATTGTGGCGGGGAATTCCGTTTGCCGGGTCGCTGCTCTTTATCCTCACGACGCACGAACTAGGGCATTATCTCTTGTCCAAGATTCACCGGGTACCGGCTTCACTGCCGCTGTTTATTCCGGGTCCGCCCCATTTTATTGGGACATTCGGTGCGATTATCCGCATGCGGAGGCCGATTCTGAGTCGTCGGGCGCTGTTCGATATCGGCGTCGCCGGTCCCCTGGCAGGCTTTGTCGTCGCCGTCATCGTCCTGATCGTCGGACTCAGTCTGTCCACGGTGGTGGATCGAACAGCGACGTATGGGTTGCACCTGGGAGAGCCGTTGTTGCTGCAATTCATGTCGTGGGTGGTGATCGGGCCGTTACCCCCGGAGGCTGATGTGGTGCTCCACCCGATCGGCTTTGCCGCCTGGTTCGGACTCTTCGTGACCTCGCTCAATCTTCTTCCGATCGGCCAACTCGACGGCGGTCACGTCGCCTATGCCCTGTGGGGTCGCCACCAGCGGACAATGGCGCTCGCCTTTCTGCCGATCTTATTGATCTTGGGATTTCTTGGCTGGGCAGGCTGGTTTTTGTGGGCCTTCATGGCGGGACTGTGGGGCGTCGGCCATCCCCCTGTCATGGATCCCCATGTCCCGCTGGGTCGAAACCGCACCATTGTCGGCTGGATTGCCTTTGCCGTGTTTGTCGTGACCTTCGCACCGGTCCCGTTTTCCTTCCACTAAACGCTTCGCTGTTTCTCCCTTACTCATTCGTCCCGTTCTGCTGATTTTCTTGTCCGATTCCAGGCACCGTCCTACAGTGTAGTAATGCTCACGGCCGGTGCATCCACCACCCACTGTCCGAAATGTCAGGCTGAACGACTGGATGAGGCGACGGAGTGTCTCCGCTGCGGCATCATCTTTGCCAAATACCGACCAGACGTGGCGAGAACTCGTGCCTCATCATCCTCGTCGTCTGGTGCACATGCTCAGTGGATTCTGACAGCCAAGCAATGGCTGATTGAATCAGACACGACGACGGAATCCATGACCTTATACGGTCGGGCTACGGTGTTCGTAGCCATGGTCTGGTGGGGGTGGACGTTCATCACTACGCCGCTCGAAACGAATTACACCGGCGAGTCATTTCTTCACTTGATCAATCTGCCCTTTCACGAAGCCGGACATCTGATCTTCATCCCATTCGGTCGATTCATGACGATTTTGGGAGGAACGCTCGGCCAGATCCTCATGCCGATAATCTGTCTCGGCACATTCCTGATGAAAACCCGCGATCCGTTCGGTGCCTCGGTGGCTCTGTGGTGGACAGCGGAGAGCATGATGGATATTGCCCCGTACATCAACGATGCGCGCGCGCTCGACCTCATGCTCCTCGGCGGGGTGACCGGAAAGGAAACTGACGGCCACGACTGGAACAACATCCTGACGATGTTGAATCTCTTGGAGTGGGACCATCGTCTCGCGCACCTCACGTACAATATCGGGATTCTCCTGATGCTCGGTTCCTTCCTCTGGGGAGGTGCTCTCTTGCTGCGTCACTATCGGCGAC
>CAZAKX010000163.1:0-6568 GCA_964485915.1 uncultured Nitrospira sp.
CAAGGAGGCCTCCATGCGGAACAGCTTCTGGTTGAAGATGCTCGGCGCAGCAAGTCTGGTTCTCTTGTGCATGACAAGTTGGGTCGGCGCCGAAGAGCCGGCTGGTCCCATCAATGAGGCGCGGCTGGTCGCACAATATAACTACTCGATTCACATCCTGGCCATGTTGGTCGTCGGCTTCGGATTTCTCATGGTCTTTGTTCGACGATATGGCTTCGGTGCGACGACCGGAACCTATCTCGTGGTCGCAACCGGGTTGCCCCTGTATATGTTGTTGCGTGCCAACGGGGTGGTGGGGCATGAGATCAAGACGCATTCGGTCGAAACGCTGATGTTGGCTGAATTTTCAGTCGCGACGGCGTTAATCGCCATGGGGGCGGTGCTGGGACGGTTGCGAGTGTTTCAGTATGCCTTACTCACAGTGCTGCTTGTGCCGCTCTACGCACTCAATGAATACTTGGTGCTGGACAATGGTGCTGGGCTCACCAAAGGGTTCCAGGATTCGGCGGGCTCGATCGTCATTCACGCGTTCGGCGCGTATTTCGGGTTGGCGGCTTCCTTGGTGCTGACAACCGCGCAGCAGCGCAGTCAGCCGATCGAATCCGATCCGACGTCCGATCGGTTTGCTATGCTTGGATCGATGGTGTTGTGGTTGTTTTGGCCGAGTTTCGCGACCGCGATCGTGCCGTTCGAGGAAATGCCTCAGACCATCGTGAACACCATTCTTGCCCTGAGTGGGGCGACGCTTGCGACCTATTTCCTCAGCACGTATTTCCATCATGGGAAGACTTCGATGGTGGATATGGCCAATGCCGCTTTGGCGGGCGGGGTCTCGATTGGGTCGACCTGTAATCTCGTGAGTCCAGTCGGGGCCTTCTCGATCGGGTTGCTCGCCGGCGCCTTGTCCGTCATTGGGTTTGTGTTTGTCCTTCCCATGCTGGAATCCAAGATCAAGTTGGTCGATACCTGTGGCGTCCACAATTTGCATGGAATGCCGGGCCTGCTAGGGGGACTCTGTGCAATCTTTGTCGTGCCTGGAATCGCCGGCGTACAGCTGACCGGTATTGCCTTGACTCTCGTCATCGCAGTGATTGGTGGGGTGATCGCTGGTGCAGTGATCAGGGCTACCGGCACCACCGAACAGGCCTATGAAGACTGCCATGAGTTTTCCCACGTGCCGGGCCCGGAGAGTGAACGGAGGGTTGAAGAGATTGCGTTGGGAGCCAAAGCCGATATCGAGGTGTTGCAGAAGGAGTTGCTGGCTCAGGCTGCATCCAAAATGCGATCGGGGAAGGAAGAGCCAAGTCCGACGACGTAATTCGTAGGCTGTTCCTGGCTGAGAGTGATTCTTGTCGCACGTTTCTGCGTGCAGGATGACATCAATTGCTACTCCCACCGGATGGCGAAGAGTCAGGACGTGATTGCGGTGTGCTCAATGGCCAAATCCTGAGGCCCGTCGGCTGGTAGCTCTTAGGCAAATACTGGTCGGGAATCGTCGTCTTATTGCCATCACGGATTTGGGTGTAGTGAGGCGACATAATCTCGACTCCGGCCTCATTGAACTGGTCCTGGATATGTTGGTGGAGTTCTGAGTAGATGGTGGCCATCTTATTCGGAGCGCCGGTATAGGCATTGATCTCATATCGCACATAGAAATCATCCAGGCTGGTTTGCAAGACGAAGGGCTCCGGTGTTTCCAGAATATGCGTCGTCTGCTTGGCTGCCGCAATGAGCAACTCATGGACTTTTTGCCACGGCGCGTCATAGCCGATAGTCAGGCTTGTATGGAGAATGAGCGGCGGCGGTTTCATAGCTGACGAACTGAAGTTGATGATATGCGAACTGAGGACAAGCGCATTAGGAATCGTGACGTCGACGTTCTTGATGGTTCTGATCCTCGTGACGAGGAGCGTTTTTTCCGTGATGTCTCCGACGGTATCGGCGATTTTGACTCGATCTCCGAGGCTGAATGGTCGCATGTAGGTGAGGACAACTCCGGCGACGATATTGCTGAAGGATCCGGCCGCACCCAACGACACGAGCACGCCAAGAAACACCGAGATGCCTCGAAACGCCTCAGAATGGGATCCTGGGATATACGGGAAAATCGCGACCGCAGCCAAGACGAGAACGAAGAACCGCACGATCTTGTAGGTCGGCGTCGCCCATTCACGATGAAAACCCTGGAAGGTGATCGCCCCTCGCTCCATGCCATTGAAGAACATGTGGATGAGCTTGATGACGTAGTTGGTGACGACGACGATGATCGCAATGGCGATGATATCCGGCACTGAGGCGATGAATTTGTGACCGATCATCTTGATCGGCTCAATCAGATAGTTCAACAGTTCGACGGAGAGTTTACGGGTGGCGGGAAAGAATCCCAGAATCGATGTGACGTAGAGGTAGGTGAGGGAGACGTATGCCGCCAATCGAAGGGCCCGTAACAGCACCAGCAGGCCATCCGAGATTTGGGCACCGGAGAGCATCTCCACGCGCTGGATCTTGAACGAGTACGTCGTCGTGTAGCCCCAGGCAGAAACCTTGTCGAGCATGCTGGGAAAGAGCTCGCGGAATACCTTTAAGAAGCCCAAGAACAAGCCTGTAGCGACCAAGGCGAGTAGAAGGCCGATGGCCAGATCACCCCAATTGCCAGGCAACGCCTGAATCTGTTCAAACGGTACGGCCAGCGCCTCCAGAAACCTTTGCTCAAACACGCGTGTTTGTGGAAAGAGGTTCAAGACGAAATGAAAGTACCAATACAGTCCGAGACCGGAGAGGACACCTCGAAGGACTCTGCTGCAGAACACCAGGACATGGCTGAGTTGGTCTGCTCCGATCAGCTCCAAGCCGCGAAGTGACACAGTGTGCAGTTGCGCTTCACTCCAGGCCTTGATAGCCTCGTAGAGTTTGGGAAAGAAGACCTGAGCGGCCACGGCAAAGAAAATCAACAAGGCGGTCGCGACGCCGGCCCACAGCAGATTCCGCAAGGTCATCGGAGAGGCTGGTTCTCGCGATGATTGGACGGCGGGAAGTACTCTGAGCGCTTCCCGTATCGTTTCTGTCTGCTCCTCGGCTAAGAGGTGTCGCGGTTTTCCAGCCGCCTTGGCCTCATGGTCGGTCACGACGAACAGCACTTCTTCCGACGTCAACACATAGGCGGTCTGTTCATGATCTTCGACTCTCAGGCTATCGATGACGGAAGGTGCCGCTCGGGCCAGTCGATCCAGGCGCTTCTCGATGGCCGCCGCTCGCGAGGCGGTATCGACATTGGCGAGTCCTGTCTGAAGTGTGAACAGGGTTTCGCCATGGAGACGAACCGGAACAGCCGAACCGGACCCCGGCGGCTCGGCAAAGACGGGAACAGCGGTCAGCCAAGCCGTGACAAGGCCGAAAATTGCGAGCCTCATCCTGCGAGATAAAGCGGTGTGGGGCTTGAGCCCGTTCAATTGTTCAATATCCATTCGTAGTTCGTGTTCCTGACTGCAGGATGAATGCGGAGGTTATGATTGTGCCATGCCAACACTTTTTACGCTAGGGACAAACCGGTTATCGCAGGATCTGTCTCCTCAACCGGGATTTGTTCCCTACGGGAAGAGGGCAATGCATAATGCCGGTGCGACGGTAGTCTTCACAGTTATTCCAAAACCCATGAGCGTGTTTCGACAAGCTCAGTCGCGGTTGCTCGAAGGGTGAACGAACGGTGGTGACGCTGTATCAACGAAGGCATCCCTCACGTTCTACTGAATCGGTGCCGGAACCGTCTGTTTCGTGAAAAGGTTTTGAGTCACGGCCCGTCTGATTGACACTCCTTGATATGTCGCTGATTGAAACGATCACTATTTTGATCTGCCTGTCCGCGGTATTCAGCTATCTGAACCATCGGTACGTCAAGTTGCCGGTCACCATCGGCCTCATGGCCATCGCGCTGGTGATGTCGCTTGTCCTGTTGCTGCTCGGGAAGCTCGGCTACGGAATCCAGGCGGAAGCCGAGAGCTTCATCCGGAGTATTGATTTCGACGAGACGCTCCTGCACGGCATGCTCAGTTTCCTGCTCTTTGCCGGCGCGCTACATATTAACCTGGACGATTTGCTGGAACAAAAATGGTTCATTGGGACGTTGGCATGTCTCGGGGTCATGGTGTCGGCCTGTGTCGTGGGCGTTTTGACGTATCTGATCCTCGGATGGATCGGGCTTCCGATCCCATTCATTGGGTGCCTGTTGTTCGGTGCGCTGATTTCACCCACTGATCCCATCGCGGTCCTGGGTATTTTGAAAAATGCCAAAGCCCCGAAACAACTGGAAATCAAAATTACGGGCGAGTCGCTCTTTAATGATGGCGTCGGCGTCGCCGTGTTCCTCGTGCTGCTCGGGGTGGTCGAGACCGGGGAGGTCACGCCTGGATCGATTGTCCTGTTGTTCGTCCAAGAAGCTGTGGGCGGAGCGGCTATCGGGTTCGTGCTGGGATACCTTGCCTACAGGATGTTGAAGACAATCGATCAGCATCATGTTGAGATTTTATTGACGCTGGCGCTGGTGATGGGGGGATATGCGTTGGCCGATGCGTTACACACGTCGGGTCCGATCGCCGTCGTGGTGTCCGGTTTGTTGATCGGCAACCACGGGCGTCACCTCGCGATGTCGAAGACGACGCGAGAATATCTGGACACGTTTTGGGAACTCATCGATGAACTACTCAATGCCGTGCTCTTTGTCTTGATCGGCCTGGAGGTTTTAGCCTTGACCTTCAAACCGGAATATTTAGAAGTAGGCCTCATCGCGATCCCGCTGGTGCTATTCGCTCGCTTTATCAGCGTCAGCCTTCCTGTTCAAGCATTTCGGTTGTTTCAAGAGTTTACCGATCGTGCCACGTTGATTCTGACGTGGGGCGGGTTACGCGGTGGCATCTCCGTGGCCATGGCGCTCTCGCTTCCACCGTCTTCCTATCGGGATGTGCTCATCACGATGACCTATATCGTCGTGGTCTTTTCGATCCTCGTTCAGGGCCTCACCATCGAACGTCTCGTACGGACACCGTCCCACCCGTAAGCCGCTGACTGCCGGATGCCGATGTCCGGAGTCGCACGGATGCTCATCCGCCGTCGGTCGGTGAGCTCGTAAAGAGCACCATAATGTCACCGTGTTGAAGCGGGCCGGCTTGGGCCAAATTCAGGTAGGAGTACATGGTTTTGCTGCGATAGAGACGGAGCAGGAGATCGGGGTGTAGGTCGGCCGGGGATTTCCCGATTTCGTCGGGTCTGACCGTTCGTTCCACCAGCGCGATTTGGCCTTGCGTAGTCAGGAGATCATCCAAGTACTGCACCATGTGCCTTTGATCCACGGCTGCCGCCAGAATGTAGCCGCCGAAGGTCGCGGGCGAAAGAATGGTGTCCGCTCCTCCTGTCTTGAAGAGTTTCACGTTTTCTTCTTCTTCTTTCGCGCTGACGATGATGCGCACCTTCGGATTGAGATGTCTGGCCGTGAGCAGAATGAGCGCATTCGAGTCGTCGACGCCCGCGGCGATAATGACGGCCTTGGCCCTGTCGATGACGGCATCGCGCAGCACGGATTCTTACGCGCTGTCGGCCTGAAAAGCCGCAATGCCGAGGGTTCCGGCCAAGCGTACCCGCTCTTCCAGTCTGTCGATCGCCAGGATCTGTTCGGCGCTCGTGCCACGGGCCAACAGTTCTTTTGTCGCCGACATCCCGGTATGGCCGAAGCCACAGACGATGATATGACCGTCGAGATTCGCCTGGAGTTTCGCCATGCGATGTTCCTCCATGTATTGCCGGATGATCAACTGATAGGCCGTTCCCAAAAACAAGAACCAGATGCCGAAACGCACCGGCGTGACGACCAACGCATCCAACAGTCGCGCGCGCGTGGACACCGGGACGATATCTCCATAGCCGACCGTCGTGACGGTGATCATGGTGAAATACACCACGTCCGCGACGGTCAATTCGCCGTCGGCATGATCGCGCAATCCCTCACGATCCGCCCAGAGCAGGATGAATACGAAACAGAACAGCAGGAACACGAGCAGCAGCCTGGTACCCAGGATTTTGGCCGGAGACCAACCCTTCGGCGTGATCAGCATGCGAGGACGGACCGTGTTAGTGCGGCTTTCCCATGCGGAGTGATGTTTCTCCATCCAACCTACTGTGGTGCGCTCCGGCGCGAATCGGAGCCCTGATCTGTGGTGGTCGCATCTACTCGCTCGATCACCGGGTTTTCAACGAAGGGCGAGTAGGTTCTCAGCCGAATCGTGGTCTGGTAGCCTTCTGCGATGAGGAGGTCAAGCTCCTCAAGCTTCTGTGTAAAGGTTGCCAGCAGCACTCCTTTGGATGTGGACAGCGTCAGGAGCAAGCGGGCAGAATCACGCTGCTTTTTGACAACCGTTCCTCTCACCGACTCGATCTGATCAGATGGGATAAATTGTCGGGTATAGGGGTCCAGTAATTCAGGAGCAAAGAGATTCATCAGCACGGCAGAAAGGAACCCCAGGATAAGTCCGCCGAGCAGGCCTGCCCATGCCTTCACTTTTCAGATCCCGTGTCGTGCGGT
>CAZAKX010000164.1:0-6426 GCA_964485915.1 uncultured Nitrospira sp.
AAGAGTCTGCGCCACGGAATGGTTTGGCATTCTGACCGCGACCGTTGAAAGCCCGGCGGTGATGAGATCTGGGATTGCAGGCTGTTTGGGCAACACCAACGTCAGCGGACCAGGCCAGAATGCGTCCATGAGCCGCTGTCCCAGAGCGGGCAGGGATCCAACCACCATCTCCAACTGCTTGAGGTCAGCGATATGGACGATGAGGGGATCAAACTGTGGACGTTGTTTGGCCTCGAAGACTTTCGCTGCGGCATCTGCGTTCATGGCATCACAGCCGAGGCCATAGACTGTTTCCGTTGGGAACGCGACAAGCCCGCCTGTCTTGATGATCCTGCCTGCCAGACGAATGGACTCAGCGTCTGATGCTGAGAGGACAGTCCCTTTCGGAAGATTGGTCTCTGCGTCCATAGAAATGCCCTGCCGATGCCCGATCCACTATTCCTTTGCGCTCATGGTGATGATGATCGGCTCTAACGGATTATCTCGCTCATCGCGGGGGACGCTGACGATCTTGTCGACGACCTCGATTCCACGAAAGACTTCGCCAAAGACTGTGTAGCGACGATCGAGACCGCTGTTGTCGTCCACGCAGATAAAAAATTGAGAGCCATTGTCGTTGAAGTCGCGCGTGCTATTGCTCTCGCGCGGCATTTTGGCCATGGACAAGGCCCCACGCTTGTGTGGATAGTCGCTCGTCTCCGGTGACAGAAAATACCCTGGTCCGCCTGTTCCATGGAGCAGGCGATCGGGATGTTTGCTCAGCGGATCCCCGCCTTGAATGATGAACCCGGGCACCACACGGTGGAAGGTGGTGCCGTCATAAAAGCCGATCTTTATAAGGTTGAGAAGGTTCTCGACATGTCGTGGCGCCGCGTCAGAATAGAGACGAAGCTTGATGTCGCCGAGCCTCGTCGTAATCGTGATGCGAGGGTCTTTCTTTTGAAACTTCAGTGTCATGGTTTGACTGTATCAAGGCAGTCTTCTCGATAACAAGGACTGACGATGGCGTTGAGTTTATTCCATTATGGCTCAGGGCCATTTTTTGCGAGTCCATCACCTGGGGTAATGCCGAGCCACATGATTCCACCGACAAGGGCCATGACCGCGGCAAAACCGAGCGAAGCAGGCCATCCCCACTGGTGAGCGAGCCAAGGTGTGAGCGTAGGAGAAAGGGCTCCGCCGAGATTGGCGCCCATATTCATGAGACCTGACAAGCTGCCGGCATGGGCGGGTGAAAGATCGCTCGTCGAAGACCAATAGGCGCCGATGGTGAAGTAGAGCCAGCCTGCGCCTGATGAGAGGCCGGCGATCGCAAGATAGGGAGACTCCACGCTCGCACCGAGCGCGATCGAGCCTGCCGCTAACCCCATGCCGGTCATACCCACGATCCGGCGGCCTTTGGTGATGCCGTAGCGCATCGCCGATCGATCGGTAATCCATCCACCGAGGGGACAGGAGATCAGGATGGTGAGAAACGGGGCGGCAGCAAATACCCCACCACTTAAAATAGTGAAGCCCCGCTCATTGACGAGATAGAGATAGAACCATGACATGTAGACATAGGCGACATAGCCCAGACATCCGTAACTCAACGTGAGCCACCACACGCTCGGGGTCTTTCGGAACGTGGTCCAAGGAATCGATGGCTGGTTGACGGGAATGCAAACTTTCTGCAGTCTTGCCTCCTGATGCTTGTGCCATCGGTGACTTGCCGGGCGATCAGCGGCCGAGAGCCACCAGATCACTGCGAGGCCCATCCCTAAGCCGCTTGAAAGATAAAACGCTGTCTGCCAGCCATAGTTGACCATAATCCAAGCGGTGAGGGGTGGAGTAATGGCCGCGCCGATTCCGATTCCACCGATGGCAATGCCGATGCCGAGACCGCGTTCATGTACCGGGAGCCAGTCGGTCACCGCGCGATTAAACGTCGGCAGTGCGGCCGCTTCTCCTACTCCAAGGAGAAATCTGATACAGGCCAGAGCACCGACCACTCCCAACGGCCCGGCCAGAAATGATGTTGCCGCAACGGCTGTCCAAGCGGTGAAGCAGGACCACCAGACCAGTGCGATCGTCAGCACGATGCGAATGCCCCAGCGATCGCTGAGCCAGCCACCAGGGATCTGAAACAGGGCGTATCCGACGACGAACGCCGAGAAGACCAGGCCCATTTCCTGATCGGTCAGCCCCAGCGCCGGCATCATGTGCCGGGCTGTGACGGAGATATTCACACGATCGATGTAGGTGACGACGCTGATGGCGAAGAGGAGTCCGAGAATCAACCAGCGCAGGGGAGAGGGCGGCGAGGGTTCCGTGCCGCATGGTAATGTTTCATTCACGATTCAGCGATTGAATACAGTCGAGGGTATGTATTCTGGGTGCGGCAGGTTCTCGAATGCACGAGCAGGGTGCCGCTTCTGAAACAGAAGCGGCACCGGCGCTGTCTAATTCTTGACGATTTCCAGTAGCTCGACTTCGAACACTAAGGTGGATCCCGGCTTAATAACCGGTGGTGATCCCGCGTCACCATAGGCCAGATTGGCCGGGCAAACCAGCCGGCTTTTCCCACCGACCTTGATCTGCTGGACCCCTTCCGTCCAACACTTGATGACCTTATCAAGGGGAAAGGTGGCAGGCTCTCCTCGCTTGATGGAACTATCGAATACCGTCCCATCGGTTAATGTGCCATGATAATGAACCTTGACTGTATCCGTTGCCTTCGGTGTTGCACCAGAGCCTGGCTTCATCGGGGTGATGACGATGCCTGACTCCGTCTTGGTCGCCCCTTTCTCCGCCGCCGCTTTCACGACAAATGCGGCACCCGCCTTCTTTTCACCCTCGGCGACCATCGCGAGGCGAGACTGTTGCAGCAGTTGAATCTTTGGTCCAAATGTTTGGAGATCGACCTTTTGAGGGCGCTTGAGCACACCGTCGGTCAAGCCGTGCTTGACCATATCAAGTTCGGTCTCGCTCAACGAAAACGTTCCTAGTGATTGACTGATCGCTAATCCAAGGGCATACAAAGTTTTCTGGTCATCATTACCGGGATCCGACGAAGCTGCGAGCGCTGGAGCCGTATAGAGACACAGCCCAGTGGCCAAGCACAGGGCATGAAGTCGCATGGATGACATGGATGAATGATCCTTTCTTATGAGGGGCTAATGTAGGTCGTAAGAATACGATACACGTTCTCATCTCACAATAGAAATCTTAGAACACTGCGCACACAGGAAGCCGCAAGTTGACTAACCAGAGAGATGTGAATCGGAAAGCGTGGCGGAGAGGGAGGGATTTGAACCCTCGGTAGAGATTTTGTCCCTACGGCGGTTTAGCAAACCGCTGCCTTCGGCCACTCGGCCACCTCTCCACGTTGTAATTCAGAGGATCACGCCGCATCCACAACGGAAACCGTCGATAGGGCGGGAAATCGCTAATGCGGAAGCATCTTACCTCAGCCCATGTGAAGGGCACAAGAGAGGAATCAGGCTCAGGCGACCTTTAGGGGAATGGGTAAATGTTCAGAGGTGCCAGCGTGTGAAGCCTGAGGATGCGCGGCATGTACGAGGGCTTCCGACTGTATCATCACCCCGTCTTTGAACGGCACGCTGGAGGCCACCAACGGCAGCAACTCAGGCGCATGCAGCTTCCGCCAGGACTTCTCGGCGACGCGGAGTATTTTCCACATGATCACCTTGGCTCCCTTGACGTGCTTATAGCGTCGGGAGGCGTTTGTGCGGAGCTGCATCGAGTCAAATGGCGATACCACGATGTTCGTCGTGCGGAGATAACGCCAATGCTCCTGCGGAAACGTATAGAAGGTCACCATTCGCTCCCAGTCCCGCAACAGTGTCGCGACCGCTTTTCCGCCCGCCTTTCTGTATCTCCGCACAAATGTGTCTCGCAGCCGCTCGCATTCGGTCTGTGTCTCCGCGCACGGCATTGCCTCCAGCAGCTCACTCGCCTTCGGCCTGGCTTTCTTTGGGAGTGCATTGAGGATATTGGCAATCTTGTAATTCCAGCACCCTTGCTTCTCACCGGAAGGATGGATCTCGCCCAGGGCCGCCCACAAGCCGAGGCGCCCATCGGCCACTGTGACCTGAGGAAATGTGAGCCCACGGTGCTTGAGGTCGAGCAGGAGCTTGAGCCAACTTCTCTTACTCTCCCGGTTACCGCTCTCACAGGCCAGCACAATCCTTTCGCCGGTGATGAGCGTGCCCACGATCGTGAGTAGTGCGGTCTTGCGATCCTCGATGCCTGCCTTGAGATAGAGGCCGTCGGCCCACCAGTACATGACCGCCAGATCCGACAGATCCCGTTTCCTCCACGCCTCATACTCCAGTTGGAAGAAGGCTGTGAGCCGTTGAATAGAGCTCACTGACAGCGGCGCACCATCGCCCAACAGGCTCCCCAGCGCCTCATCGAAGTCTCCCGTGGACAGCCTCTGCACGTACAGATCCGGGAGCAAGCTTCCGGCTTCCCGAGGCCGCTGGATGAGCAGCGGGAGGACCTTGCTCTCAAAACGCTCGGCGAGGTCCCGCACCCGTGGGTGAAGAACCGTGGCGGCCCCACTCATGACTGATAACTGATGCGGTGTCCCATAAGCGTCTCGGCTCCCAGCGGGTAGCTGAACCGGCGGCACTGTGCCTCGGTGCCGGTGCCGAACCCTACCGAAGAACGTGACGACTTCCTCCTCCAGGATCTGCTGTAGGTGGACCTGGATCTTACCTCTCACCCACTGCTTCAGCCTGTCGTCACATGCCGTTCTTGACTCGACGATCCCATGGTGGACCTTATCCTGCATGGCGGCGTATCCGTTCCCCTCGGAGACCACCAATGCGGTCGTTGATGGCTCCACCCCAGGAATACGCCACCGAGATCCTATTTTTACACATAAAGACGATACCTCTCGGTGTAGGTACGTTCGAAGTGTTTGCAGGTCCATCACGAGTCGACGCACCAACTCCACAAACTGCCAGAGAAGACTCGATTGAGTCATAGATGGACCAGGGTTGTTCTGGAACGAGTCGGTTGGTCCTTCCACCCTCAGGAGAGGAATTGTGTATCGGAGTTCGACGTGACTTGGCCGTACGACTCCGCTGAGGGCCAGCATCTGGAGCGTTGCTCGATTCTTTCGCTTGCGGTCGAAGTATGCCTGAAAGTGGTGAATCACCATCTCATAGACTCCGTGATAATTTATGACGTTGCGCAAAGACGAACGCTTGAGATTTAGATCCATAAGGCACTCTTGAACTCAGCATCCAAGTTCGATGGATGACTGCATCGGCGGCAACGAACAAACAAGCTCGAAGCATCTGATACGCTTGCGCTCCTGAGGATCAGTTGATAGGTGTTTCCTCCACAGAATGGACATGCTTTGCCGTGAATTTCTTTTGGGATAGGCCCGGCCGTGTCTCCTGGTTTCCCCATTGTCGCCCTCCATCCGAAGTGGCTATGGTGCCGTTCGACTGACCTCACATTAAACCGCTAAGGGTAAGTCGCAAATACCGAGGAGGTACGATGACATGAGCCAAAGAGGGGCCAATCGTTTCGAGGCTAGATCTGACGTAGTCAGTCGTGTTTCTCAGCGGTGGATATGCTTCTTTGGCAGGTATCCGTGAACAGATTATGGGTGAAGGTAGGCCTCTTCGGGAGGAGAAGAAGCCTTTTGCTACCTGTGGGTGGGCATCCACAGTCGCGACCTTCACCCAAGTCTCACTTCATCAAGGATTTGCGTGGAAGATACGGTGGTCATTCTCCTGCATGAGCGAAACCGAGGTGATGTTGTTCTCATGCACGAATCAAGATCTGCTCGCTCTTCCTGCGAGAAGACAGTGAGGACCGATCCTCGACGGCCACGAACTGTCTGAGTCGCGCTTGGTCCTCGGGTGACGTAATGAGTAAGTCGACCTTGATCCAATGATGCTTCACCCAATGAACTTCTGCTAATTCGACAAAGATGCTTGAGCTTTCATCAGGTAGCCACAGCCGAAGTTTGACGTAGTCACCGGGGTGCAGGCGTTCTGGCTGTAAAATGGTGGGGGAGGAGGACGACGAGAGGTCATAGATACATCCATCGCCCGTTAAGCTTTCATTGTCTTTGGATAGAATGCAGTCGATTTCGATTTTTGAGAGCAATGCTGATGGCATGTTCTCTCCTCTTAAAGGGAAGCGTAATAGTGTGTGCACGGTATTACAGAGGGAGGAGTTTGGACTACTCCCCTGGTAGGTGGTGAGGCCCGACTAAGGTGGTATGACCGGTCTGCTGATCGTACGCGGAAGCTATTGGTCTATGGCCTGACGGGACACTGCTAGTGGCGGAATCGACCTAAGAGATGTAGGTCAGAAACGAAGGAGAGCATTGAAAGTTGAAGAAAAAATGGCGGAGGGGGCGAGATTTGAACTCGCGGATGAGTTACCCCATCTCCGGTT
>CAZAKX010000165.1:0-6416 GCA_964485915.1 uncultured Nitrospira sp.
GCCGGTTCAATCCGGCCAGCGCATGAAGGAACGGTTCAGGATTCGGTTTGCCATGCGTCACATCCTCGGCACTGGTGATGTGACGAAACGATTTTCGGAGACCGATGCATTCCAGCACCAGCTCGATCTCGGCCCGTAATGCGCCTGAAGCGATGGCAATGGGACATATCGTCGCGGCTTCTTCGACGAATTCCCTGACACCCGGAAAGATGACCAGATGGTCTTTAATCGACGCCAAGTACGCGGTCGCCTTCTTGGTCATGAGGTCCTCGATGAGCGAGGGGGAGGCTGGGATCTGGTTGACACGCAGGGCTTCCAGAATGCAGCCTCGATCGTCGAAGCCGAGATAGTTGGCGTAGTAGTCGTCTTCCGTCAAATTGATCTGGATCTCTCCAAGTGTTCGACGCAACCCTTCAAAGTGCAGTGGCTCAGTGTCGGCGATGACGCCGTCGAAGTCGAAGATTACGGCCTGCATGAGATCCTGAGGCTTAGGATATATCACCTATCCGGATGGAGGCGTGGTCGGGCGGCATTATAGCACAGAGAGTGGTGATTCAATCATCACCCTCTGTGCGTGACCTGTGTCGCGGAGCCGATGGATCAGGGTTTCAGTTTAAGCTGATGCTCGGGCAGCCAACCTGTGGTGCCGTAGTCGCTGCGCACGGAGTAGACCCAGCCAGTCCCCTGAAGATCACCGTCAAGAATTGTCAGGACGGTTCCCGGCGGAATGGCCTGTCCTGATCGCGATCCCTCTGCATCCTGAGTGAGCACGACTTTCTCGCCCGGAGCCGCGGGGTTGGGCAAGAGGCTCACTCGTTGCCCTTCACCGAAGAGCGGAGGGGGTGAACTGATCATGGGTGCAGCGGGCGCTGGAGCTGGGGTTGGAATTGTCTCGACGGTGGCCGAGGTGGTCGGCATCGGTGGGGCAGAGGGCGGTGTGGGGACTGGAGCTGGTGTTGCGGCTTGTGGTACCTCGACTGGTGCGACAGCGGGTGGTGGAGTCGGAGCCGCTTCCATGGGCTGAGGAGGCGGAGCCACAGGCTTCGGAGGCATCGGCCGCTGCACAATAGGTGTCGGAGGTTCCGGTGACTCACCAAGGAGCGGCTCGATATACTCCATGACCATCTCCGGCTCCATGGCAACGTAGGCGCCACCGCCGATCAGCACCAGCAACAGCACCCACAACAAGGGACGGCCGTTTGATTGTTTGGGCGGTTTCTTGGGAGACGGTGAACGGACCGTGGTCGTTTGCTCCAATTCTTCCTCAGTGAATTCAAGATCAGGTTCAGGTTGGCGAGCAAAGAATAGGTTCCAAGTCAGGGGACTGCCCCCCAGCGATGGGCTTCCGGCGAAAGCAAACATCGAGCACCTCCCTCCAGCGAACTGCATCGTACAATCTGAAAAAGTACTTATCATCAAGGGCATAGGCTGTCAATTTTCTACGAATATTCAGCATAAGCTGTGTTGAGACAGCTCAGACTCAACAGGATTGCACATGCGAACAGGACAATACTTGACGTTCTCGACTGCCAGATCGGTACACGGTCAATCCTTTGCAACCAAGTTCGTGGGCCAGCAGGAAAGCGGCGGAGACGTCTTTCGTCATGGCGGTGTGAGGTAGGTTGATCGTTTTGGACACGCCGCTGTCGCTGTGCCGTTGAAAGACCGCTTGCATTCGCACATGATGGTCGGGGGCGATATCGTGTGCGGTCACGAACAACCGACGAAGATCGCTGGGAATCTGCGAGAGATGCCGAATCGACTGATGACCACCGATCTCGTGGCGTATCGATTGGAGAGACAGTCCTCTGGCTTTGGCTTGCTTGAGAAATTCGGGATGGAGACGTTCCAGGCAGATATCTTCCATGACCGTGTGCACGACGCTGATACCGTACAACGGCTCGATTCCGGCTGAACAATCGGCCAGAATGCTGATCGTACCGGTGGGAGCAATGGTCGTGACGGTCGCGTTACGCCGTCGAAGCCCCTCAGCTTCGAGCCGGCTTCCTTTATATGCAGGGAAGGTTCCCCGTTCCTCTGCAAGTTGCTGGGATGCCTTGTGCGCATGTTGCCGGATAAATCCCATCAACTGATCCGCGATCTGCAAGGCTTCGTCGGTATCGTACGGGACGCCGAGCTGAATCAGTAAATCGGCAAAACCCATGATTCCGAGGCCGATCTTCCTCGTCTCTCTGGTATGGGTCTCAATCGATGTCAGAGGGAAACGGGTGCGATCGAATACGTCATCGAGGAACCGAACAGTGAGGGGAACAATCTCGGCTAGTCTCTTGTAGTTGATGGTGACTTTTCCGCGAGACATCGCAAGGCATCGGGTAACATTGATCGATCCGAGCGTGCAAGATTCATATGGAAGAAGCGGTTGTTCGCCGCACGGATTGGTCGCCTCAATGAGGCCGAGATGAGGTGTGGGATTTGTTTTGTTGATCGTGTCGAGGAACAAGACGCCTGGTTCCCCGGATCGCCACGCCGCCTCCACGAGTCGGTCGAAGATCAGTAGAGCGGAAAGGCGTCGGACCGGTTTGGCGGTTCGTGGATTGATCAAGGTATAAGACCGACCTTGTCTGACCGCTTGCATGAAACGGTCGGTAAGGCCGACCGAGAGATTGAAATTCGTCATTTCCTGAGGCTGTTCCTTCAATGCAATGAAGTTCAGAATGTCGGGATGATCAACACGAAGGACACCCATATTGGCACCCCGCCTGGTGCCTCCCTGCTTGATGACATCGGTGGCCAGGTTAAAGACGCGCATGAAGGAGATGGGGCCGGATGCGAGCCCGCTCGTCGTCGCGACGCGGTCGGCGTGAGGACGAATGTGGCTGAAGGAAAAACCGGTTCCTCCACCAGACTGGTGAATAAGAGCTTGTTGCTTGACCGCATCAAAGATGGATTCCAGTGAATCATCGACCGGTAACACAAAACAGGCAGAAAGCTGTTGAAGCGACCGTCCGGCATTCATCAAGGTGGGTGAATTAGGGAGGAAGGTGAGGGAAGCCATCTCATCGTAGAAAAGGCGGGCGAGCCTCCTCCGTTGTGTGACCGGCTCGGCCAATGCGATGTCATTGGCGACTCGGCGGAACATGTCGGTCGGTGACTCGATAGTGATACCGCTCGAGTTTTTGGCCAAATAGCGTTGATGCAAGACCGTCAGTGCATTCGGTGAAAGTTGAGGTGATGGCCGCCTGGTCGTCATAATGGAGATAGCCGATATTATAACGTCTTCTCTTGAGCGTCGACATTCAATCCAGAGTGAATCGCCGGTGCCACTTGCATGTCTGTCGAACCGGAAGGCACAATGGCTTGATCAACGAACATGAAGTCCTATCGCGAAGAACTCTGGTTTGAGACGAAGACCAGACGGGCCTACCTGAACATCACGCCACAGATCGAGGCATTGGTCAAGAAGAGTGGGGTGCGGGAAGGCTTGGTATTGGTCAACGCGATGCATATTACCGCAAGTGTGTATATCAACGACGATGAGCCAGGTCTGTTGCAAGACTATGACGAGTTTTTGGAACGACTTGCTCCTCATGAGGCCCGTTACCGGCATAACAATACGGGTGAAGACAACGGAGATGCGCATCTGAAGCGACAAGTCATGGGACGAGAAGTCGTGGTTGCGATCACCGAGGGCACACTCGATTTCGGCCCATGGGAACAGATTTTCTACGGAGAGTTCGATGGACGTCGCCGCAAGCGAGTGCTGGTGAAGATCATCGGAGACTAGAACCGGTATCGACCAGAGATGTGCCTAAGTCACGCCTACGGGGAATCGTTGGGACGCTTGCATGGGTATGAAAAGTTTGGCAACATTAACCCTGAGGTTTCAAGCGATCTTTTTCAGTTCGTGTTGTAGGGAGTCGCGATGTTAGCCTGGTCTCGTCCTGATCCACTCACCCGCGATCTCATCCATCTCATCAATGCTCGTCGGCACGACCATGGCGATACGGATGACGCCATCGACACCCTGCAGGCATTTCTTGAACAGGGACGTGAACACGATCTTCTGACGGTGCTTGCCGCGCTCGACGAAGAAATGGCGGAGTGGCTGTTCGATCTCGTGGCAGAGGCGAGCTGCACATTGCTCCTGGATGGGTCGAATGATGACAAGCCTACCTACGCGACGATCGCGGCCTTGGAGTTACCGCTTCAGGCGAACCTGACCTCTCCGCTGAAGCTCAAGATCGATCCCATTGCGACGGCGGATCTTCTGCATCGGAATCTGCAACTTCCTGCCGGAACCGTTGTTCGTGTCGAGTCACGACTGTTGACTGATGCCACATTGGAGATGTTGAACCTCCAGATGTTCCATGACCACCTGGTGACGGTGGCTGATTCACGGCGTGCGCAGTCGGTGGCGGCCCGGCTTCTTCCTCCTGTTGAGAACACCGCGTTTCTCTTGTTTGAATTGATGGGAGCGCCAGACCCGGGGTTACCCGACTCATGGGAAGACCATCAGCGCCGAGAAATTCTCGACGGCCTGGTCAAGCAATGTCCGGAGTTGGCGTGCGCGCCCGATACGATCGAGGCACCGGTGTACGCCGCCTATGCCATGTTTGACGCACAGAATGCGGTACGGCTGCATCATTTGGCCGATGAAACCGCGGCCGTGTGGAGAGAGCTGGATCCGCTGGTGAGGTCCCGAACCATCGTGCATCTCCATACGCAATGTGGAAATGGGGTGTACATGCCTGTGTGGACCGACCTGTTCGATCCGGAGCTCCCGGAAGAGCACGGCCCGGTCTGGACTTCTCCGGACGTCTGGGTCTTTACGGCTGATCTGCCGATTGAGTGGCCTGGTGAAATGTTGACCAATCGGTTACTGGCAGAAGGCTGCACCCGGTTCGAGAATCATATCGTCGAAACCCCGGACAACTAACTCCACCGCTTCTTGTCCCTGCCTCGAGTCCCGCTCCTTCACACGTGCTTCGGTCGACCAGAACGCGCTGCTAAAAACTCCCGTTTCGGTGATTTTCCGGTAGCTTTATTTTATTCTGATCTCGATGAAGACGACCACTACGAAGGAACGATCCGGAAAGGCCGCCGCGAGTCTTGCGACGGTAGCCGGACTGATTTTAGTCTGGGCAATCGTATGGGCCAACTTTCCCTCTAAAGAAGAGCTGCTGTCGGCTCAATCAGGGACATCCTCTGTGGAAGCCACGCGTGCACGTGCTCTCGACTTGACGATCCCCGGCGTATCCAGTCAGCCAGTCCCCAACTCGGCTGGAGCTGGAGAAGCGTCTGGGGCGACTCTTGGCGGGTTATCCGTTCCACGCGACAGCCGTGCCAGACAAATTGCGGAGGTAAAGTGTGACGCAGAGGTTCAACAATACTGTCCTGACTCTCTTTCTGGAGAAGATCGCCGCCGTTGTGTGATGCAGCGCTTCAAGCGACTAGCTCCGACTTGCCAACAGATCATGCAGCAGCGATTGGTGCGCTGGAAAGAAGCCGATGGGTACAAGTTGTCTTGCGCTGTAGACGTGACACGTTTCTGTCGGACGGTTTCCCCTGGTGATGGCCGCATGCTGCAGTGTTTGCAAGAGCACGAGCAAGATCTCTCGGAAGGCTGTTACCAAAGTCTTCCGAAGGGGCGGCTCCAGACGCGGAACTAGAACGCTTCATGGAGAATGGGAAGAACCGTCAGCCTCCCTTACGCGGCCAATCCATCGACGGAGGAACGGAGTTCCAGTGCGAACTCGCTGGCGCGACGATAGCGGTGAACGGGATCTTTATGGAGCGCACGATCGAGGACATCCTTGAGGATGGGCGGCAGGTCTGATCTGATCGCTCTCAGACTAGGATGAGGTGTGTGGGCGATGGCAAACAGCAGGGCTGACACATTGTCGGCCATAAACGGTGGACGGCCGGTCAGCAGTTCGAACATCACGACGGCGAGAGAGAAAATATCGGAACGTCCATCAACCTTTTTCCCGGCGATCTGCTCCGGCGACATATATGTGGGCGTGCCCATGACGATATTCGTCTGAGTCTTCGACGAAGTCGCCATTTTGGCGATGCCGAAGTCCATGATTTTCACGATTTCATCGTTCGTCAACATGATGTTGGCTGGTTTGATGTCGCGATGTACGACGCCTTGCTGGTGGGCGTAGTCCATCGCCTCGGCGACGGTCGCCAGGATCGGCAGCACTTTCTGGAACGGCATCAGATTCGGTTTCCTTGACCAGTCTTTCAACGTCGTCCCTTGAAGCAGCTCCATCGCAATGTATCCGAGGTCATGTTCCTCTCCGGCGTCGAAGATCGTCACAATGTTCGGATGAGCTAAACGTCCCGTCGATTCAGCTTCTCGGAAGAACCGCGCCTTCACGTCTTGAAGTTTGTCGGCATCGTCGATTTCGTTCAGCTGCATCGTTTTGATCGCCACAAACCGTTGGATCGTC
>CAZAKX010000166.1:0-6402 GCA_964485915.1 uncultured Nitrospira sp.
GATGCCTCGCAGTTTGTCGACAAACTGCGAGAAAGCGAAATGCTTTTTCATGCTGTGATGTCTGTGATCAGCGTCTTGCTTGAGTTTTCAGAAGACGCATTGTAAGGTCTTGCGTACCTCACACTCACGGCCACAGGACTCCAAACACGATGCCGAGAGACGATCGATTTATCGAGATGATTCAAAAACCGCCACGCCGCCATCTCCGTCGGTGGCAGGTCGTGCTGATCGGGCTGGTCGCTGTCACCATCGTCGGGGCGACGACTGTCGCGGGGGTTGTGTGGCATTTTGCGAATGATCTCCCATCACTCGACCTCCTTCAGAACTACCAACCCAGCTTGGTCACCACCGTCTACTCGGATGATGGGCAATCCATCGGGCAGTTCTTCATCGAACGGCGTATCCTGACTCCACTGGCTGAAATTCCCAAGACGCTCACGCAGGCGGTGATTGCTACGGAGGACGCGCGGTTTTTTGAACACCCAGGATTGGACTACATTGGGATGTTGCGAGCCGCGTGGACTAATATTCGGCACGGCGGGAGAAAGGTGGAGGGCGCCAGCACGATCACGCAACAATTGGCGCGGTCGTTGTTCCTGTCGTCGGAGCGTTCCTATGAGCGAAAAATTCGCGAGCTGATTTTGGCCTACAAGATGGAAGCCATCTCGGGAAAAGAACAGATTCTTGAAACCTATCTGAACCAGATCTATTTTGGCCAGGGGGCGTACGGAGTCGGCTCAGCAGCACGCTCCTATTTCGGGAAAGACATCAGAGAGCTGACCCTTGCTGAATCGGCATTCTTAGCGGGGCTCCCGAAATCCCCCAGCCGGTTTTCTCCGTTCACGGCCTACGAGCTGGCAAAGAAGCGGCAAGAGCATGTGCTCAGCCGAATGGAGGAAGTTGGATTTATCACCGCGGCGGAGCGGCAAGCGGCTGCTCAGGACAAGCTCAATTTCCACCGCCCTGGGAGCGAGCATCTTGCTCCCTACTTCGTCGAATATGTCCGCCAATTACTTGTGGCGAAATACGGAGAGTCGATGGTCTACAAGGGTGGTCTCCAGATCCACACGACCTTGAACATCGAGATGCAGAAGGCAGCGGAAGCCGCGTTCTTGAATGGAATTCGTGAGCTGGACAAACGGGAAGGGTGGCGAGGGCCACGCCGCACCGTCGACTTATCCACGTTCCAACTTTCAGAGCTGGCATCGACAGATCAGTTGTTGAAGCCGGGTAGTTTAGGAGAAGGGGTCGTTCTCAAGGTTGCCAAAGATCACTATGTCGTACAAGTCGGATCATTTATTGCGAAGCTGGCGTTTGATGATATGGCATGGGCCAAACGGATCCTGAAAGGGTTCGATCCCGGGGTGGACTTCGTGGTCAACCCGAATCTGAAACAGATTCTGAAGCCAGGAGATGTCATCGAAATTGGGATCAAGAAGATGACGAAAGATGGGATCCAACTCACTCTGGAGCAGACACCCATTGTCGAGGGAGGTTTGATTGCGATCGACCCGAAGGTCGGTGCGATACGTGCCATGGTGGGTGGGTATGATTTTTCTCGCAGCGAGTATAATCGCGCCGTCCAAGCCCATCGGCAGCCCGGATCCGCGTTTAAACCGCTCATCTATGCGACTGCAATGAGCCAGGGGTTAAGTCCGGCCACACAGATCCTTGATGCTCCGGTGGTATATGAGCAAGAAGAGGAAGACAAGATTTGGAAACCTGAAAACTACGGACGGAGATTTCACGGCATGGTGAGCCTCCGCGATGCGCTGGCACAGTCGCACAATCTGGCGACGGTTCGGTTGTTGGACAAAGTCGGGGTGAAGAACGTGATCGAGTTCTCACGATCGGTCGGAGTCACGAGTCCGCTTCCTGCCGATCTGTCTTTGGGGCTAGGCTCCTCTTCGGTGGGTTTGATGGAATTGACCTCGGTGTACGGCGTGTTTCTCAATCAGGGGAATCGAACGGAGCCGTTTGCCATCAAATCGGTAAGGGATAGTTCCGGGAGGACGCTCGAAGCGGTCGAGCCTGAATCTCGTGAGGTTATCACGAAAGAAACCGCCTATCTCATCACCAACATGATGGAAGATGTGGTGCAGAAGGGAACCGGACAGGCTGCGAAGGTTTTGGAGCGCCCCATCGCGGGGAAGACCGGTACGACCAACGACTACATCAACGCCTGGTTTATCGGAGGCACGCCGAACTTGGTCACCGGCGTGTATGTCGGGTTTGACGACCGCCGTTCCCTCGGTGTGAGTGAAACCGGGGCTCGCGCGGCCTTGCCGATCTGGATGGCCTTTGTGAAAGAAGCGCTGAAACAGCTTCCCGTCGTCCCGTTCGAAATTCCAGACGGTGTCATGTTTGTGAAGGTGGATTCCTCAACGGGACTGCTGGAGTCGGAACAGGAACCAAATGGAGAAGGTGAACACGGAACGGTAGAGCTTTTCTCAAAAGGCAGCGAGCCTACCCAAGCCGCCCAACGGCGAGTGGACCCCACCGATTTCTACAAGTTGGATCAAATTCCCGAGAGGCAACCGACGGAAGAGCGCGATGTGGAGTAGCCTCGGCTACGATTTCGAATCCTGATACTCTTCATGCCACGCCATTTGAATTGTTTCTAAGATTTTCTCATTCGATTTCTTCGGGTCGTCCTTAAAGTCCGACAGCGCCACGATCCAGGCATGCATATCCGTGAAGCGTACGGTCAACGGATCCGTCTCAGGGTGTTCTTCGACCAACCGTATCGCGATATCTTCTGTATCTTGCCACTTCAGCTCCATGGTGTCCTCATAGTTGTACCATTCGTGATGCGTAGGGTGATGCCGGAAAGGCTGACCAATTACACGTCGGATACTTTCTTCCCGCGCAGACTTTTTTTGAGCGAATCGTCCAGCATTGCCACGTTCAAGTGCTTCGCAGCCTGTTCAAGCTCTGCCATGCGCGCACGGATGAGGCGAGCATCGGTACCATCCTTCGCGGTGGAGAGTAGCGCGAGCGCCGTACGAATGCCATTCACCTCCTCGGTGGGTACTAGATGTCCTGCTTCGGCCAGCGATTTCTCGGTCGTCTTAACCAATGCCTCGGCGTCCAATCGCGCTTCGATCAACTTCCGAGCGCTGACGTCCTCAGCTGCGAATTTGAATGAGTCTTCGATCATCCGCTCCACTTCCGTGTCGGACAATCCATACGAAGGTTTGACCTCGATCGACTGACTTTGCCCGGTCCGCATATCCTTTGCGGTCACGTTCAAGATCCCATTCGCGTCGATCAAGAAGGTCACCTCGATACGGGGCACCCCTGCCGGAAGCGGCGGCACTTTGAGGCGGAATCGTGCCAGGCTCCGGTTGTCTTTGACGAGTTCGCGCTCGCCCTGCAGGATGTGGATGTCTACCCCGGTTTGGCCGTCGACATAGGTGGTGAACATTTCCTTCGCGCTCGCTGGAATGGTCGTATTCCGGCGGATCAGGCTGCTCATGACTCCGCCCATCGTTTCAATGCCGAGAGACAGAGGCGTTACGTCCAGCAGCAACATATCTGTCGTTCCACCGCTCAGGATATTGGCTTGCACGGCCGCGCCGAGCGCGACGACTTCATCCGGATTCAGATGGCAATGGGGCATCTTCCCGAACAGCGCTTCGACTCGCTGCCGGACCAATGGCATGCGGGTGGAGCCACCCACTAACACCACTTCGTCGATATCATTTGGGGTGAGCCCGGCGTCTTTCAATGCCATTCGGCAGGGAGCCAGCGTGCGTTCGATGACGCTCATGGTCAGCGACTCAAGCCGATCTCGCGTCAGCTCTCTGGTGAAGCATCCTTTGTCTTCGGGTAAGTCGACCGAAACCTTGGTTTTCAGCTCGTCGGACAGCCGAATTTTGGCCCGCTCGGCTTCTAACCGGACAGCCTGCATATGATCGGGGTAACTGCCGATATCAAGTCCATGCCGGTCTCGAATTTCTCCTACAAAAAGATCGACCAGCACCCGATCGAGATCGTCTCCGCCCAGATGTGTGTCGCCGTTGGTCGCCAGCACTTCAAAGATGCCGTCTTTCAGCTTCAGGATCGAGATATCAAATGTCCCGCCACCGAAGTCATAGACGGCGATCGTCCCTTGCGTTTTTTCCTGAAGCCCATACGCAAGCGAGGCGGCGGTCGGTTCATTGATGATCCGGAGCACTTCCAACCCCGCGATCAGGCCCGCATCCTTTGTGGCCTGTCGCTGGCTGTCATTGAAATAGGCTGGAACGGTGATGACGGCTTTCGTAATGCTTTCGCCGAGATGAGCCTCTGCACGCCGCTTCAATTCTTTGAGGATCATGGCGGAGATCTGCGGCGGCGAATAGCTCTTTTGGCCCAGCTGGATTCGTATCACACCTCCGGTTTCACTGAGATGGTATGGGAAATAGGCTAACTCGCTTTGGACATCCGCCAGCCCTTTCCCCATGAACCGTTTGACGGAGTAGACAGTCCGCTCGGGGTTTCGCGTCAAATGCTCCTTGGCGGAATCCCCGACGATCAAACCATTGTCCGTCAAGGCCACGACCGACGGCACCATCGCTCGACCGTGGCGATCCGGCACGACGCAGGGCTGCCCGTCCTTCATATATGCGATCAGAGAATTAGTAGTGCCGAGGTCGATGCCGACTATACGTGCCATATCAAAGATGTTGAAACGTGTGTGATCAGGCAATCGTTGCTGCCAGATCGCTGACGATGTTGTTGATGTAGGTTCGGTTTGACAGTAAATCGCGCATGTGTTTCAGGATTCGATCCCGCTCTACCCTTGCCTGGCTCGTGGCTTCTGCTCTCTCCTGTAGCTGATCCCAGTCGGTAAAGAGCTGTCGAAGTTGCGACTCCATTTCTTCACGGCGACGTTCCAGCGTCTGTTGCTCTGTCTGGAGTGTGGCACGGAGCCGATGGCCTTCGTCGGAATCGTGGTCCGAAGCCCGATACTGATCCAACGTATCTTGTAGTTCCAGGATTTCCTCGAAGAGGTCGGCCGGAGGAGACGTTCGGATATCCTTGACTGAGCCGGCTTCAAGGGCCAGGAGATACTCCGCTCTCTGTATGGGATCACGCAGCGTTCGGTACGCCGTATTGAGCACGGCGGCGTTGCCTAGGCTGATCGTTTGTTCCGTCGGGCTTTTGGTTTGGTAAAAATCTGGGTGAAAGGCTCGACTCAATTCGTAGAACTTCGCTTCGAGCTTTTTGGGGTCTACGGTGAGGCGACGAGGGAATCCGAGACAGGTGAAGTAGTCGGTGTCGTTCGAAACCGGCTGGACTTTCACGCATCGCTCGCAGAAATATTCCCCCGACATCTCGGATTGACAATGCCAGCACATGCTTCTGGCCATCTGCAGCTGGCGGCGGGTCTCCGAATGGGTAGAGGATTGATCGTTAGCCATAAAGAAATAACCGGCATGACACGCGCCATGCTTCGTCGAGATCCCCTGTGTTTGAATCAGGCGGAGAACGATTCTCCGCAGCCGCAGGTCTTATTGGCGTTTGGGTTGATGAACTTGAAGTTTCCGCCCATGAGGTCCTTTTGATAATCCAATTGCGTGCCTTGGAGATAAATCGCGCTCTTGGCGTCGATGATCACTTTCACACCGTCGATCTCATGGATTTGATCGTACTGCCCGATCTTGTCATCGAAATTAATCGTATAGCTCAAGCCGGAACAGCCCCCTCCCTTCACCCCAAGACGAAGTCCGCCTTCTTCGATCCCTTGTACATTGATCAACCGCTTGACTTCCTTCAACGCCGAGTCGGTCAGCGAGATGATCGGAGCCTGAGTCTCTACGTTGGTGGTGTCCATGGGAAACTCCCTTCGTAAACGTTACTTGGTATCGGTCGACTGGGCGTCAGTCTTCTTCTGATAGTCGGTCAAGGCTGCCTTGATGGCATCTTCCGCGAGGACGGAACAGTGAATTTTCACCGGAGGAAGATTCAACTCTTGAACGATGTCCGTATTCTTGATCTTCTGAGCTTCTTCAATTGTCTTTCCCTTCAGCCATTCGGTGGCCAAACTTGAGCTGGCGATGGCCGAACCGCACCCGAACGTCTTGAACTTGGCATCGACGATCGTATCGTTCTGCACCTTGATCTGCAGCTTCATGACGTCGCCGCACTCCGGGGCTCCCACCATCCCGGTGCCCACGCCTTCCTCGTCTTTCTTAAAGCTCCCCATGTTGCGGGGGTTGTTGAAATGATCGACGACTTTATCGCTATATGCCATGGTGTCCTCCGAAATATAAGTATCTCAGTTAGTGTGCTGCCCATTGAACGGATTTTAGGTCCACGCCTTCTTTTGCCATTTCATAGAGCGGGGACATTTCCCGCAACTTGGTGACGATCTCAATAACCTTTTTAATCGTGTAGTCAATCTCGTCGTCGGTG
>CAZAKX010000167.1:0-6350 GCA_964485915.1 uncultured Nitrospira sp.
TCGATCCGTTCATACACCGGCTCGCCCAACTCCTTTGTGAGGTCACGATACAGCTCAGATGGATCTCGACCGGTCTTCGCCATCATCTCGGCGGCCAACAGATCCATGATGATACCGTCCTTGTCGGTAGACCAGGCTGTGCCATCATGTCGTAAGAACGATGCACCGGCGCTTTCTTCCCCACCGAAGCCAAGTGATCCGTCAAGCAAGCCACTCACAAACCACTTGAAGCCCACCGGCACTTCAACCAGTTTCCGGTTGAGTTTGGCCGCCACTCGATCGATGAGGCTGCTGCTGACTAATGTCTTGCCGATGCCGGCATCGGATTTCCAACCGTCACGATTGGCGAAAAGGTAGGCAATCGAGACGGCAAGGTAATGATTTGGGTTCATCAGGCCTGACCGAGTGACGATCCCATGCCGATCGTTATCGGCATCGTTCCCAACCGCCACGTCGAAACGATCTTTCAGTGCGATGAGATTGGCCATGGCATAGGGAGATGAGCAGTCCATGCGGATCTTGCCGTCCCAGTCCAATGGCATGAACCGAAATGTTGGATCGACTACTGGATTGACGATCTCAATGTTCAGTCCGTATCGCTCTCCAATAGGTTGCCAGTAGGCCACTCCGGACCCACCGAGAGGATCAATGCCGAGCTTCAGCGGTACCGATTTGATGACGTCTATCTTGAGGATGTTCGCCAGATCACCGACGTATGTATCAAGGTAGGCGTATCGATGCGTTGTCGAAGCCTGTCGGGCTTGTTCAATCGGAAGCCGGTTACATCCTTGGAGTTTGTTCGTCAAAAGAGTATTAGCCCTGTCTTCGATCCACTTGGTGGCCTGTGTGTCGGCGGGCCCTCCATGCGGCGGGTTATACTTGATGCCGCCGTCTTCGGGCGGATTGTGCGAGGGAGTAATGACGATCCCATCGGCGAGGCCGGAAGTTCGGTGATGATTGTAGGTGAGGATCGCATGAGAGATGACCGGGGTCGGCGTGTAGCCGTTGTCTCGATCGATCATGACCTCGACGCCATTGGCTGCAAGCACTTCAAGGGTGGTCACGAAGGCCGGCTCGGATAGTGCGTGCGTGTCCTTGCCCAAATATAGTGGTCCGGTTGTGTGCCGAGTCGCTCGGTATTCGCAAACTGCCTGAGTAATGGCGATGATATGACTCTCATTGAAGCTTCGTTTCAATGAAGAGCCTCGATGTCCTGACGTACCGAATGAAACACGCTGTCCTCTATCCGATGCATCCGGCTTTTCGGTTGAGTACACCGACAAGAGTTTCTCTAGGTCGACGAGGATTGACGAAGGGGCTGGTTGTCCGGCGAGCGGATGAGGCTTCATAGGAACAGGTGTAGTGCTATTGTCCGCTCGCTGTCAACTATCGAGAGTCGACGGCGAACATGAAAGACAATGGTCTTTCTGGACACAGTAGAGATTATGGGTATGTTGAAAACTAGAGTCTATCTGATGTGAAAACGGTGATGTTCGTCTCGAAAGCAGTATCGATGCCGGAAAGAAGCGTTGATAAATCCCTTGTAGAACGCTGAGTTGATAGATTTCAGCAGAGTGATCCGGTAAGATGCTAAGAAGCACTTGTACCTAGTGTGAAGGGGGTGGTGTGTCCCGTCTTCGACTTGCCGTGCTGATCATACTCGCCTGTGTCGTCTTGGCCGGTGTCTTCCTTGCTTTCTCACGAGAGCTGACCGGCCAAGACTATCTCAAGGACTTTGTTCTTGAACAGCTTGAAGAGAGCCTGGGCCGAAAGATCGACGTTCGTCGAGTCCGATTTATCATCTTCCCGAGCATACGTACGGAGCTCTCCGATATCACCATTCATGACCCGCAGTCGGAGCAGGTGGTGTTGACGGCAAAACGAGTCGATCTCGTTCTGCGCCTCCTGCCGCTTCTCAAAAAACAAATCGTCGGGAAGCGATTGCTGATCGAAGAGCCGATGCTGACGCTTCGGCGGAATGAAGGTGGCCGTTGGAATATTTTTGAAGAGGCGGACGGCCAGGCTGATACCGACCGGGGAACGATGGACATGATGGCCCGGACCTTCAGGGTGAAAGAAGCCAAGATTGCGAACGGTACGATCACGGTGATCGATGCGACGAGGTCCGATGGAATTCGGTCGCTCAAGCTGGAACATGTCCAATTTGGTCTCGTGATCAGGCCGGAACGTGGCCATGGAGAATTGCATGCCTCGATCACTCATCAGAGTGCACAAGGGACATCGGCTGTTTCTCTCGATGGCCTGATTAAACCAGCGGAGCCTTCGGTGTCCTTGACGGGTGAGGAGATGGGAAATCCCGTCTCGGGATATCAGTTCGAAGGGCGTATCGATGCGGCAGATCTGAGAATCCATGATGCGGCTGACTTTCTTGGTCCAAGACCGGTCTCGGAACAGCTTCAGGGGGCCTTGAATCTCCGGAGCACTATTCGAGTCATGCCGGGAGTTGCGGGATACGACATGGTGCTATCCGATATGACCGCGGGTTTGGGCGACATCACTTTGACCGGGCATGCCAATCTAGCGGGACTGCTGACCCCCCAGCCTACCTTTTCCGTCACGTTCGCCAGTGCTCCGGTGGCCGTTCGTAAGTTGTTGAACACGATTCCTCCGGACTGGATCCTTCCACAGCTCCCCGCATTGTTGGCGGATCACCAGATCGACGGGAACGTGCAGGTAATTCATGCCACGCTGACTGGCTCTGCGACGACCGGGCCACATGTTTCGACCACAGGGGAATTTCGTATTCGAGATGGGCAAGCCGTGATCGGTCGTGATCGTACGGCGGTGAAAGACCTGGCCGCGGTGGTTATGGTGGAGACCGGACGTGTTCGAATCGCGAAAGTGACCGGAATGTATGGTGCGATGCACCTCACCGATGGAAAAGCAGACGTGTCGTTTCTTGAAGTAGGCCCATGGCTTGAGCTGGAGGTTACGGGAGAGATGGCGGCGGCGCCGTTGGTCGAATTTCTTGCAAGGACCGTCAAGACCGAGTCAGTGTCCCAGTTTATCGCCGGTATTCGTGACCCGGAAGGAACAGGACAGACGACGTTGCGCCTGGTGGGCCCGTTGGATCATGCCGATAAGATTACTTTTGCCGGTGGGGAGATTACAGCTCGCCAGGTGAGTCTGAACCATGCCGCGCTGCCCGAACGCTTGACCGGGCTGCAGGGGCGGTTTGTCTTGGCCGGCGGATCGACGCAGTTTGAGCAAGTCATCGGACATGTTGGGGGCACTGCCGTACAGGTCCAAGGCATGATTACCGGCGGAACGCCGAGCCTCTTTCAAGATTTTCTCATTCGCACGCGAGGTGATGCGTCCCAATTAGTGGGGCTGTTCGGATCCCCGGCCATCGAACCGGGTACGTTTGTGGGGACGCTCAGCTCTGCGGTGACACTGTCAGGTCCAACGACGAAACCGCAGATACGAGGCTCACTCGTATTCGATGAAGCCAAAGTAGTACTTGGTCCACTGGAAAAACCCATCGGGGCTCACGCCACGGTCGAGTTTGATGGCATCCTCCCTCCGCGAAGCGGCGTGACCTTGGAGCGGGTGGAGCTCATCTTACCCAGGATCCACATTCCTGCCAAGGGAACCATGCACCTTGGTGATCGCTTCATGATCAATATGGCGGTGGCGATGAGAGATTTGTCGGTGTCGAGTTTCCCAGAATGGGTCTCCAAAGCCGGGCTTGAAGCGGGGAATCTTGATGTCGCGCTTGATATCAAGGGCAAAGGAACGGATTGGAAGGCGTGGCGGGTGACGGGGTGGATGGGGATGACGAACGGGTTGATGGTCGTAAACGGAGTCGATGGGCATCTGCAGGATCTCTATGCTCGAGTACGATTTGCGCGCAACGAGATCGACCTCAAGCGGTTATCATTCAAGCTTCAGGGCAGCGATCTTGCCGTAGAAGCCATGGTTCGGAACTGGTTCGTGAAGCCTGCCATCAGCGGCAAGATTGAATCCAATCAGCTCGATTTGAGTTTGGTGATTCCAAAGGGGGGACGGTCTCCGATACGGGAATTCCTTGAAACCTTGGCGGCGACCAGCCAGGTGACGATGTCGGCAGCCGTCGCGAGGGCGCACTACCGACATATGAAATTGGCCGCGCTGTCCGCTCGAATCAATATTCAAGATGGCGTGCTTGATATCGATCGTCTGTCAGGTGAGTCCCTTCATGGCCATCTGGCCGGACGACTTGTGGTGCACCTTCCCCCGAAGGCGCCGGCGGATAGTGACCTCTCGTTCAGAGTGACAGGTGTGGAATTCGACGATCTCTTGAGGCTGACCAATACTCAGGTCCATGGCGTGTCCGGAGAGGCCCGTTTGAGTGGAGTGGTTCGCGGACACGGACGCAACCCCCATGGGGTCTATCCTTCATTGAATGGGAAAGTCGAGGTCCTGTTGGAAAATGGGCGTATCCTTAAGTCGAATGAGCGGGCGATATGGAAGATCATCAGTCTACTCAACGTTCCCGCCGTGTTGCAGGGAAAGGTGGATCTGGAAAAGGAGGGATTGCCGTATAACAGAATTACCGCGACTGTAGCGATTCAGAACGGCATGTTCCAGACAGAAAATGTGATCATCGATAGCCCGATTCTACGGATTACGGCGGCCGGGAATTATGATCTGCCGACCGACCAGTTGGATCTTGCTGTTGCCGTAAGTCCATTCGGGTCCTACTCGCAATTTCTCAAGACCATTCCCCTCTTCGGTCGAATGATCGCGGGAGAGCGAAAGGGAGTCGCGACCGCCATGTTTACCGCGAAGGGAGCGATGGAAGATCCTGAGGTAACCTATCTTCCGGTGAAGTCCTTTGCATCCGGCCTCTCAGGGTTGGCCCAACTCGCCGTTGATGTCCTGACGAACACCCTGACGCTTCCGATCGACCTCGTGGCACCCGATGAAGAAACCGGTATGAAGCCAAGCGATATCTCTCCCTCACCGGCTCCTGCCATTCCATGATCGATCCCGATTCTTGACCGACCTCCGAGCGCATGTTAGCATCACGCCTACGATGCTGAACATGTTGGCTGATTGTGTTCCTATGGTGAGAGGCCCCTTCAGGCTACCCCAGAGCGCACGTCGAGCACTCGCACGTGGTGGACATTGCCATGCACCCATCCTGAGCATGTTCTCCATATCTTGCCGGTTGCCGTGTTTCCGGTAAGCCATCTATGAAACGCACCACAACCTCCCACGCAGAAGCGGCGACTCTGTTTATCGCTGCCAGCGAGTACGACTCGAATCTGTACTACGCAACACGATTTATTGCCCCTGACTCATTCATCTATGTGGAGGTCAAAGGCGAGCGGCTGATGATCATGAGCGATCTTGAAATGGATCGTGCCAAGAGCCAGGCTTCAGTCGATCGCGTGCTCTCCTATTCGGAAATCGAGCGGAAGGCCAAGAAACAAGGGATCAAGGCCCCGACGACGATCGATATTGTGAACATCGTTTTAAAAGAGTTCAAAGCCCGTCGGCTGCTGGTACCTGCTAATTTCCCGTTCATTTATGCCACGCGATTACAGGAACTGGGGTATAGTCTTAAACCAAAGCGTGATCCGTTTTATGAGCAGCGTGTCATCAAAAGTGCGGAGGAAGTTCGGCATATTGAGCTGTCTCAGCGGGCCACGGAAGAGGCCGTCACTTCGGCCCACGATCTGCTTCGGCGGGCGACGATTCGAGACGGAGAACTCTGGTATGACGGAGCCGTCTTGACGGCTGAACGGGTCAAGCAGCTCATCAATGTCGAACTCATGAAGCGCAACTGTGTGGGCCAGCATACGATCGTGGCAGGGGGCGAACAGGCCTGTGATCCGCACAATGAGGGAAGCGGGCCGTTGCCGGCCAACCGCAGCATCATCTTTGACGTATTTCCACGATCCGCGACAAGCCGCTATTTTGCCGACATGTCACGCACAGTAATTCGTGGGACCGTGAGCCCGGAGTTGAAACGGTTGTATGGCGCCGTGAAGGATGCCCAGGAAGAAGCGATCACCAAGATCAAAGATGGTGCCGATGGAATGAAGATCCATCAAGGCATCTGTTCGCGTTTTGAAAAGGCCGGATACAAGACCGGCTTGGTGAACGGAAGGATGCAGGGCTATTTTCACGGGACCGGGCATGGGGTCGGACTCGACATTCACGAAGCGCCTCGCATCAGCCGAACGGGGTCGCTCCTTCAAGAGGGGCACGTCGTCACCGTTGAACCAGGGCTGTATTATCCCGGGTTAGGCGCGGTTCGAATCGAAGACATGGTGTTAGTCACGAAAGACGGCTGCCGCAACCTCACCAATTTCCCGAAAGTCTTTGAGCTCGAATAGCTC
>CAZAKX010000168.1:0-6321 GCA_964485915.1 uncultured Nitrospira sp.
TTTGCACGACAGTTTACTATTTTCATGAAGACTCTTTCATCTTCTCCTCACGATCTCTTCATGTTCCGGGGTTATTCTGTATTTAACATATGGGCACATAGCCAAGGAGGAGCGCCATGAGGAACATGCCAAACAGACAAATGCCGGACGGTGCTATTGTGAGAACCCTCATAACTGTCATAGTCATGACAGGCTGGATGGTCGTAACAGGTTGTGCTTATCTTAAGCAGTCTGATGCCTATAGCAAGCAAGCTACTGTTTGTTTTGACAAAGGACGGTCCGGCTATTGGTGCCCTTCCACCGCCACAGCCGTGGCATCCGAGGCCTCAACCACAATAGACAAAAAAATCTCAGACTAGGGTGCGTAGGAAACTTGACTTTGGTATGGCTTGGCCCTAATATTTCCAGAATAGTGTTTCAAAACTGAAAACTAGGGTTCCGGCTTTCTTCCTTGCAGGAAGGAGCGTCTGGACCAAGTGTTTTCGGCCTCGCATAACGGGGTTCCACGGAGGGATAAAAGCCCGGGAGATTATGTACTGAGGTACATGGCCTTTTAGGGAATTTAACCTTTCGAGCAGGAGGTTTCGTTATGCATCTTCATTTCTATCCCATAGATTCCTACCAGAACAGTCTGACCATTCCCCGGAGTTTGCGACCGTCCTGAGTGCGGCGCAATACTTAAACGGCCGCAAGCTCGGTACGCAGCATGCCCCCTAGTACGACTGCCGCCAACCCCCAAAGAATGGAAAACTTATGAGACAAATACCGGGCAGGTGTGAAAAGGGAACATTATAAAAAGAAAGGAGCTATTAGTTATTATGAGAACGCTTATAACTGCCATGGTCGTAACGGGCTTGATGTTCGTGACAGGTTGTTCTTCTCTGAAGCAGCTTGATGCCCATATCAAGCAATCTAGCGGTTGTTTTGACAAAGGACGGTCCGGCTATTGGTGCCCTCCCACCGCCACAGCCGTGGCATCCGAGGCCTCAACGAAAATAGACAAGAATATCTCAGACTAGCGTGCGGCGGCACAACATGACCTGTGCCGGCTACAAGAGAAAAAAGAGCAGCTTGTGGCCGAACTGGCAGTTGCTAGCAACAGCCAAAAGAGAGAGATCGACTGTCGGAGGAGCTGTCCGCTGTAAAGCAGCAAATTATGCTCCTGGAAGCACTATTGGGGCAGATGAGGCAGAGCAAAGTCGATTAATTCACACTTTCTCGCGTCAAAGTAGCGGGCGACTGCAAGAAATAACCTACTCTGACTACAAGAGGGTGTACTGCTCACAATTTCTTGGACACGGTTGTTGCCATATTCGCCCCGATCTTGTGGGTCGCATTGTTCGGCGATCGTCGCCCCTCGGCCAATGAGGTAAGCTCGAAAAAGTGGACGCCTTCAACCTACACTGAGAGGTCTGGAGGTGTGGGATGGAACAGGTCCCGCGACAGCAGTATGCGAAGGAGTTCCGAGAGCGGGCCGTGCGGCTAGTCCTGGGACAGCAGGTGACGATTCCGGAAGCCGCCGGGCGCCTGAGCATGTCAGGGAAACCGCTCGAGCGCTGGGTGGGGCGAGCTCGGCACGGCCAGCTTGCGACAGTGGGCAGGAGCCGACGGCCCGTGACGGAGCTAGAAACAGAGCTGTCCCGGCTCAAACGTGATCTTGCTGAAGCGCGGATGGAGCGCGACATCTTAAAAAAACCCACCGCGTACGTTGCGAAGGCGCAGCTGCCCGGTACGCGCTCATGAGCACGCCGCGTCCTCAGTATCCCCTGGTGCTGTTGTGTCGGGTCCTTAACGTGTCACGAAGCGGGTATTATGCCTGGCGCACCCGCCGCCCCTCGGCACGCGCCCAGGAGAATGCGCGGCTGGAAGTGGCGATTCACGCCGCCCATGTACGGACTCGCCAGACGTATGGTCCGGAACGGTTGCAAGCCGAACTGCGCGCGGACGGGTTCCCCGCCGGAGTCGAGCGCATCAAGCGGCCGCGGAAAATCAAAGATCTGTTCACCTGTGAAGTCGTCGGTCATGCGACGGGGGCCCGATGACGACGGACTTGGTGCGCGACGCCTTAAGAAAAGCGGTCAGGGCGAAGCATCCCCGTCCAGGACTGATCCACCACTCCGATCGTGACTCTCAGTATTGTGCCCTGACCTATCAAGATCAGCTCCACCAGTTCGGCATGACCGTGTCCATGAGTCGGCGAGGCAACTGCTACGATAATGCTCCGATGGGAAGTTTTTGGGGCACGCTGAAGAACGAACGGGTGCATCACCGGCGCTACGAGATCCGTGAGCAGGCTCGACGCGAGATCTCGGAGTACATCGAGATCTTCTATAACCGGCAGCGGCGGCACTCTCGGCTCGGGAATCGCTCGCCCACGGCATTTGCCCAGCAGTGGGCCCGTCAACAGCCGGCGGCGTGAGGCTGCACTCCATGGCGACCACTATTGACAACTGGTGTCAGACAACGACTCTTAATCCACGCCGCTTGCGGTGGTTTGAAGTCTGCGCCTGCACGCCGACTTCGAGGGACCTACCCTCATCGTTGGTGAAGCATCGCTTCCATCCCTACAAAGATGGTTGCGTTCGTAGCACACAGACTTTCGGTACCTTTTCTGGTTCCCGCGATACAAGTTTTTTCTCAGTACTCGTGTCATAAAAGGATCAGGGGGAAAATCGGGGGTAGATGAGGTGGATGACTATGGCTGCGTCACTTCGCAATGGTGATGCTGGGGATTCCGACGCGAGGTACTTCGCTGACGGTCATCTGAAACAAGAAATACAGCATTTGGAAGGCCTGGCGATTCCAGCGTGCCAGCGGTCCGGTGGTGTTGACAGCGTAATATTTTCCATTGAACTGAATCGACAGGTCGGCTTCCGATGGCTTGCCATCCGACAGCACGAGTTCCATGGTGTGGAGGGGATTTTCCTGGACTGCCGGGGTCCGCGGATCTTTGTCGACGTGGTATTCGGGATCTTCTCCAAGCGACCGGCCCAGAAATTTGAGCATGGTATTGAAGCTCCGCAGTCGAAACTCTCCCTTGAGGGGGTATTCCCCCCCGACATGCCCTGGACGGATCTCGAAGGCTACGTCGTTGAGATGCCCTTCCTCCGTTTCGTCGACCAACCCGGCTCGTTCGTCAGGTGAGAGCGTGTCAGGGTCATAGTTGGTGATGAGCGTGCGTCCTACAACTTGTTTGCGGAGAGTATAGGCATTGTCTTTTTGGCTGTAGGTGACGAGATATTCTTTCACTAACGCTTGAAAGCCTTCGGCTGTGACCGAGTTGGCGGGAATAATCCAGGTGCGATTGTAGATGAGGGGTTTGGCATAGAGTTGGTTTTGGTCCTGAATGGCCGAAAGGTGCGTGACCACCCGACGGAACATCTCGTAGCCAGACCGATCTGCCGGTGTATTGTGGTAAGCCACTTCCTGGCCAAACTCCGTGACCCGCAGTTCCTGAGCCATGAGCCGGAGCAGTAGATCGATGTCGTATCGCTGTCGAAGCAGGAGGAGGAACTTGGTTTCCTGATAGGGGGTCAAGAGCCGCTTCGTAAACTCCTCCCCTTCGATCGGCACAATACTGATGGTGGGGTTCTCCGCCATGCTGCCGCCGAAGACCGGCATGAGCGCTCTGCTGGCCTCTCCCGTGAGCGCCGGAGTCGCGCCGGCGTTGACACGGAAATCGAACGTGGCGGCGATATTCGACACGCCGGTAAAGTGGATCGGTTGATGCTGATGGGCCCGGGCGATGTTGATGAGCAGTTGTTTGGAAATGGCATCCGTGATCGCCTCATCGTAGGTCGTCACGGCACGATTGAGCGTACTGGGGGAGAGGCAGCCGGTTACGGTCAGGCTGAAGAAGCCTCCTGCCAGGATCAACCACGTGAAGGTTTGTGAATGCCGTCCTATCGTCATGTGAGCAACCTTCGAGCGAGCCCAGCTATCTTTCAGCAAGTTTGTAGCATAACTGGCAGGGGATGCAAAGGAGCCTGTCCGACATTGACCGTTCTACTCCGGCGAACGATCTGCAACCATCTACGTCGTGCTTAGCCATATTCTGGCGAATACGCTTCCGGGTTTTGGACCTACGGCCTTTCAACTGACCTTATCTCTGTCGCCTCGTCACGAAGGTAATGTTGGAGAGTAAGGCGGCCTGGATTTGACAGACACCTTAGAAACGGGGACAGAATTCCCCTGGAGGTGTCCGATGGGTACGTGTAGGCAGTTCACGCCAGAATTGAAAGGCAAGACCGCACAGTTGTTAGCGAGCGTGAGTCGATCGGCCTAGGCGCTGGCCTGCGAATTAGGCATCCGGCTTAATCATCAACTGTACACGTGGCAGCGAGAGTTTCAGGCCCGAGGTGCCGGGGGCGTTTCCGGGCTCCGGCGAGCGGAAGGCACGCGCGACCGAGCTCGCTCGGCTCAAGCGTGAATTGGCCCGCGTCACGGAGGAGCGAGCCGTTGAAATAAATACCGCAGCGTACGTTGCTAGGGAATCCCAGTGGAGTACGCCTTCATGCAGACCCATCAGCAGGAGTTTCGCGACTGGCTCCCATGCGCTGTGTATTGCAGGTCCGCCGGAGTGGCTACTGTGCCTGGCAAGGCCGAAGGCTGAGCGCTCAGACCCAAGCCAGCAAGCAACTCGTCGAGCGGATGCGCGCCCTCCATCAGCAGACGCGCATAGCATATGGGGCTGGTCAGATGTGGCATGTGCTGAAACGAGACGGACTGAGATGCGGCCGCCATCGGGGGGCACGGCTTCTACGGGAGAACGGGATTGTGGTGAGCTGCCTCCAGCGGTTGCATCAAGCGCTCGGCTATCGGGTTCCCGAGGAGTTCAAGCCGCGGCGCGGTTTGTCTTGAGCCAGGTGTCCGCTATTTCGGAGCCACCTCACTGTGATCCTGTGCGGTTGTCTTCTTGATACGCGAAGTCTTATAGTTCCACCCCTCAGACTGCGTGAGGACAGGGTATCATGGGCTTTTCAGCAGGATAAGGAGACTGTTCATGAGAACGATACTTGTGCTTGTCGCGATGCTTGAGCTCGCTGCTCACCCGACGATGGCCGCGGCCCCCGTTGATAAGGGTGCCCAGGAGTTTGCCACCGGGTACGACTTCCTGAAACAACAAAAGTACCAAGAGGCGCGCGCAGCCTTTGAAGCCAGCCTACAGCTCAATCCTGTGAATGCGATGGCACACTTCTATCTGGGCGATGCCTGTCGGGGTCTAAAAGCATGGGCCTGCGCGGAAGCGCATTACGAGACCTCGCTGGAGCTTGATGCGCAATCCCAGGTAGCCGGTTTGGCCAAACAACGGGGACGCAAGGTCAAAGTCTGGCGCATGCTGGAGGAAGGGAAGCAGGCGATCAACGACTCTAAGGCCCTACCCGAGAAGGTCGCCCAGGCCAAGGACACCCTGGACATCGCGAGCAGGCTAGGTCTCGACGACGAACAACAGGCCTTCTACCAACAATTGCAAGAGAAAATTCAGCAGGGGCACAAACAGAGTCATGAGAAGACAGCATCGGCCGAAACCCAAGAGATGCCTATGGCGTTGGTGCCGGCGGGAGAGTTCATCATGGGAAGCAAGGTGGGACCTGCAGACGAACAACCGGAGCATCGGGTCTTTGTGGATGCCTTTTTCATGGACAAATACGAAGTGTCGGTGGGGCACTATGCCGAGTTTTTGAAAGCCACGTCCCTGGAAGCACCGCCGGACTGGGACATCATGAACCAACCTCAACACCAGAAGCGCCCGGTCGTGAACATGGATTGGGCTGATGCGGCCACATACTGCAAATGGGCTGGCAAGCGGTTGCCGACGGAGGCGGAGTGGGAGAAGGCTGCGCGAGGGACGGACGGCCGCCTTTATCCCTGGGGGAATGAGACTCCGACTGGGCTGCACGCGAACTTTGGGAAAAAGGAGTGGAACAACCATGCGGCGTTGTTGCCGGTGGGGAAGTTGGAGGATGGCAAGAGTCCCTATGGCATCTATGACATGGCCGGCAATGCCTGGGAATGGGTCAGCGACTGGTATGACCATGACTATTACAAAAACAGCCCGTCGCAGAACCCGGCAGGACCGTCATCGGCTAAGTTTAAAGTGCTCCGTGGCGGGTCCTGGAGCAATACTCAGGATGATCTGCGTTCCGCGAATCCATACATCTACGAGCCGGCGAGCCAGTACCACAACGTCGGGTTTCGGTGTGCGAAGACTCCGTAGTCCTTGGTTCTTGGACCCTGTGTTTGAGGCGGCCTGCATTTGGCAGACACCATTGGCGCCAGAATACATTGCCTACGGAGCTGCGATTCTGAAATGGCCGGAAG
>CAZAKX010000169.1:0-6151 GCA_964485915.1 uncultured Nitrospira sp.
ATGCAGTTCGGTTGCAGCGGAATGCCTCCGATGGCCGAACAAGAGCAGCGGATTCGGAACAATAATTTGGTGCTTCACCAGCTTTCACCGCGTGCGTTCGTGGGTGTGTGGGGGATGCCGGCCTATCAGCGGGCGGAGTTCATGCAGTTCTTCGTGATGAAGGACACGTCATTGATTCCTCGTTCCCGGCTGGCTTTGGGCGAATCGCCACGTGGCTGGGAAGTGGGGCTTGAGGCTGGCGACGGCCTGTTCTTGGTCTATCCGGATCACGGGTGGTTGGTGGTCTTTTTTGAAGAGAAGCTGGTCTATAAAGAGTCGCTCACCGCGGCGCAATTGCATACGTTGGGTCGCAGTTGGCAACAGGAAGACAAGTTTAAGTCGAAGCTCGAACTCGCTCCCGCCCCATAACACAGACCGCTCCAGGCCTTCGTGAAGAAACGCCCTCCATTGAAACTGCTGATTGCCGCCTCGGAAGCGATTCCCTACGCGAAAACCGGAGGATTAGGCGACGTGGCCGGCGCGTTACCGCAAGAGTTCGCCAAGTTGGGGCACGATGTCCTTCTGATCATTCCCGGCTATCGCTGTGTCCAGCAGTCCGGCCGGAGTTTTCGAGAGGTCGCACGGGTGTCCGTGCGGACTTTTCAGGATTCCGGGGAAGCGATCGTCGAAGAAGACGTGGTGTCGGTGGGGGAATCTGGCGCAACCCTCCGCGTGTGGGCGCTTCGGCAAGACGGATATTTTGATCGCCCGGGCCTTTATCAGGAAAAGGGAGCTGACTATCCTGACAATCTCCAACGGTTCGTCTGGTTTTGCCGCGCCGTCATCGAAGTGATGGCATATCTGCGCCGCGAGAAAGGGTGGGCTACCGATCTCCTTCATCTCCACGATTGGCAAACCGCGCTGTGCGCCGTATATCTCAAGACGACCGACCGAACGAGACCAGAGCTGCAGGGGGTCCGCACGCTCTTGACCTTACACAACGTCGGGTATCAGGGCACCTTCCCCGGCGATCAGTTTCGCCGGACCGGGCTGTCGCCGGATTTGTTTGGCATAAATGGGTTGGAGTTTTACGGGTCCATCAATTTGTTGAAGGGGGGGCTGATCTTCGCCGATTTCCTGACGACCGTGAGCCCGACCTACGCGCATGAAATTCTCACCCCGGCGTTCGGCTTTGGATTGGAAGGAGTGCTGCGAAGCCGCCAGAGTGAGCTGCGAGGTATCGTCAACGGGATCGACACCGCAATGTGGAATCCCGAGACCGACCCGTTTCTTCCCGCACGATACTCGGTGGAAGATCGGCGAGGGAAATCGGCCTGTAAAGTGGCCCTTCAACGAGAATTCACACTGCCAGAGACAGATGCCCCCCTCCTCGCGGTGATCGCAAGGCTGACGAGCCAAAAGGGCATTGATCTTCTCGAGGGTATTGTTCCGCAGTTGATGGATATTGATTTGCAGCTAGTGATTTTAGGAACGGGAGAACAAGCGCATGAAGCCAGTCTGACAGCACTACAGGCGCGTTATCCTAGCCGTATGGGGCTCCGGATAGGATTCGACGAAGGGTTGGCCCATCGAATCGAAGGGGGAGCGGATATCCTTATCATGCCGTCCCGGTATGAACCCTGCGGGCTGAGCCAGCTTTACAGCTTGCGATATGGAACGGTTCCCGTTGTCACGAAGACGGGAGGACTAGCGGACACCGTGATTCCACTGACTGAACAAACCAAGCAGTCAGGCTTAGCGACCGGGTTTCACGTGGCGCAACCGACGGGGGCCGCGCTGTTGACGAGCATCAGAGAAGCGTTGGCCACCTACCACCACCCCTCCTTATGGGATGAGTTAGTCCGAACGGGAATGAAGTGTGATGTCTCGTGGCAACGGTCCGCCCGAGTCTATCTTGAGTGGTTTGAGAGGTTAATTGGCGGCAACAATAAAGAAACTGTTAGAAATACGGAGGGTTAACGAAGGGTTAACGAACCTTTCAAAGAAACCTGGACGACCGGATTGTCTAGAGAGGCAAGGATGGACTTAGCTTGGACAGAGTAGTACGCATAGTCTGACTCATGAAACCCTACCACACTTTCCAACAACGGCCTGGCAATGTCGAATTTCTGGAGACCCACCGCGGCCTGGCCTGCCTTCAATGAACAGGATGCCGCCATTGCCTTGACGTCAACAGCTAGTCTGGCCGAAGGGACGGTGACCAGTCGTTCAATTTTCCCTGGTAACGGCATCACAAAACCAGCCGGTACGGCGGACTTCGTGGCGGCGGTGGTTAAGATGACTGCATCGTGTTTGAGCTGATCAAGTTCAGTAGAGGCCTGGCAGTGCGCGTAAGTATTCCATAGCCCCATAAAACTGCCGTGATCCCCAGTCACCACTTTGGGCTGCCCAGTCTGGCATCCCAGGATGAGAAGGGAGAGTCCAACAAGTATAAGATTCGTCTGTTTCATTCTAGAAAAGATAGGCATTGCAATCAGTAAGCCATCTCAAAAAATGATTAAAAACGTTACTATTCAGATACTTATAAATCGTGTCTAAATGTAGGGACCGTGTTACAGATAGCGCACTATTGCATTTATGAGACTGTTACTGTGGTAACGACTTATGAGTTGAAGATTTGGACCAGGATGCCGGTGCGAGTAGAGGCGTTCGTCTTCCTCATGATGTGCTTGATGTGCTCCTTCACGGTCTGCTCCGTGATCTGGAGTGCGTTTGCAATCTCTTTGTTTGTCCACCCCTTAGCCAAGTGTTCCACTACCGCCTGCTCGCGGTTAGTGAGCTGAAACTTCTCTTTGGCCTGATCCGTATTGAGTTGCTGTCGCCGAGTGAGTTCCTCTAATGTCACGACAAGACGGGCGAACTGGACGCCTCCACGGTCAGGAAGACCAAATCCTCTCAGCAGCACCGGTTGGTCTGGGTTGCCTGTCACGCGCTTGATCTCGAACTGCTCCCAATCTTTAGCTTCCGTCCGAACATGCAGAGCTTTCACGATTTCCCCGCACAGTTCAGTCAATGCCGCAGGAAGTACCCCGTGAGCCGCCCGTGCATTGCCTCCGCCATGTTCCGCAACATTGATCTGCTTGGCCAACTCCGAAGCTTGCCGGTTCATATGCAGCAATTGCATGGAGGCGGACAGCACGACAATCCCTGGTCCTGCTCGCTGATCAGCGAGCGTCTCAGAGGGGTCTGGGGAAGGAATTGGGTTGTTCATTTTCGGGGCGGCGGTCGAGATTAATTATGAGAGCAATGCTAGACAATCCAACAATTTCTGATAATGTACCCCAATGAAACGACGCACCTCAGGGATCGCCTGGAAACTTTACCTAACCCTTTCGAGGGAGTCAACACCCACCTTTCGGGAAAGTGGCCTACATCATCGGTATTGTTCACTACCGAACGCCTATTTATACTGGCAACCATGGGTCGTTGATCCGGACAAAACCTGTAACAGTTTGACCTCAATTCCAGTTGTATCGTGAGGAGGTCTGGAGGATCGCACGTGGCAAAGGGTGAGTGGGTTTGGTCGACCGAACTGAATTATCAAAAGCACAATGAACGAGTAGCCCTGATGCGCCCAATTCCATATGAGGCCACAGTAGTATCTCAAACCCCGTCGGTGTCCGCGCGCCAAGGGAAGGCCCTGTCCATTAACATAAGTAATGGGGGGATGCTGCTCTTGATGGATCAGGCTCCTGCGGTCGAACAGGTACTCAAGGTCTACGTTCCGACTCCGATGTCGGAGATAGATACGCCTACGTTGGCCGAAGTGCGCTGGGCAAGGGAGATTCCGTTCACGAATGCAGGCGGGCTTGGACCGTACTTTGTCGGCGTAAAATTCATGTTTTGAAAGGCCTCGGCCCTACTTTTTCTCAGAGAAATATGCAGTTGCTGGGTGTCGGTCGGGTCGACTGAATGGGCAATTCCTTGGCGGAGAACGACGAGCGCAAGTGATGGATAAATGGTACGCAGTAATGGCGAAGCCAAGGCTTGAACGGTCTGCGGCTTCAATGCTGGAGCAGGTAGGTATCAGCACTTACTATCCCGAGGTCAAGGAATGTTCCATCGTGAGAGGGAAACGGCATATTCGCCAAGCTGGTCTTTTCCCCGGATACTTTTTCGCCAAGTTCGAATATGAACGTCAGTTTCGGACCGTTTGTTATTGTCGAGGCGTTCGACGAATCGTTGCTTTTGGCCCAATGCCGGCCGAAGTTGAGTCGGGGTTTCTGGAAGACATCAAGGCGAGGTTGGCACAACGGGACGTCATTCAAGTGCCGGTCTTTAGTCCAGGAGAAGTAGTGCGTATCAGCCATGGTCCTTTGGCTGGACTCAAGGCAGTGTTTGAATCATCCTTGCCGCGGAAAGAACGTGTAATCGTGCTTTTGCGGTCTCTCATGTATCAGAGTCGGGCGGTCGTGCAGCTTTCTGATGTCGAGAGATACTCAGAGGCTGTTTAGGTAGTGTGAAAGAGGAATGCGGGCGATTTTGGTAAGAGGGTGACACCTCAATGGCGGTAGCCCATCTACTGTTAGGTAAGGAATAACAACTTAACGAAGGCAGGGGTAGGAGAATGTCACATCTTTATCGGATTGTTTTGGCCGCGGCGCTTGTTTCGTGTCTGCCTGAGTATGGAATCAGTCAGGAAGTTGACGCCAAGAAACACATGATGTCTGCCGCATCGAAACCAGTTCCTGGGGCGGCAGACAAATCCCTCTTGATCGTGACCCCTGAATATATTATTGGTCCCGAAGACATTCTCGAGATTACGGTGTGGAAGAATGCCGATCTTTCAAAGCAGGTGCAGGTCCGTCCTGACGGTCGGATTTCTCTTCCACTGTTGGGCGATATTTCTGCCGTCGCGAAAACGCCAACTCAACTCACGGAAGAGATCGCTGCGGGACTGAAGGCTTATATGGAGAACCCCACAATCTCCATCATGGTTAAAGAGGTGCAGTCCTATCAAATCTACGTCTTAGGAGAAGTGAACAAACCTGGAAAGTATCCGCTAAAGAGCAAGACCACGCTGCTCCAGGGTATTACGGTGGCCGGGGGCTTCACTCCTATGGCTGCGAGGAATAAGATTGTGGTTTTCCGATTTACTAAAGACGGAGAAGGGCAAACGAAACTCAAGGCGAGTTACGATGACATAGTTGTTCGAGATGGATCCTCTCAGAATATCGAGCTCAAGCCTGGCGATCAAATCGTCGTTCCATCCGAAACCATGGTCGTGCTCCCCAGTCGCTGAAGGTCTTGAAACTCGATTTCAATCGGTTCGATTGTTGTAAGGCAGGCATCGGTTGCCTGGGAGAAGTGAGATGATGTCGTTCAAGGAAATGGTCATTAGTGGGCTGCTAGCAGGAAGAGTCTTGTCTGTCGCGCTTTTAGGAGTAGCTGTCCTTGTCGGCGGCTGTTTCCAACAAGATGTTCAGTATCGCGGCATGTCCGTCCCTCCGGCCGAGTTCCTCATAGGTCCAGAGGACGTGTTGGTCGTGACCGTATGGAGGAATCAGGAGTTATCTAAGGACGTGATCGTTCGGCCTGATGGGAAAATTTCTTTGCCGCTGATCGGCGATGTGGCGGCCGCCGGGTTGACGGCGCAAGAGCTTTCCAAGCAAGTGTCGGACAAGTTGGCCGAATATATGTCTACCCCAACGGTCTCAGTGCAGGTAAAAGAGATCAACAGTTATCATGTATTTGTGGTTGGGGAGGTCGCTCATCCAGGTAAATTCGTTCTGAAGTCATTTGCCAGTGTTCTGCAAGGTATTTCGTATGCGGGTGGCTTCACAACGTTCGCCTCGCGAAACAACGTGCACGTTCTCAGAGTGGTCAAGAATGGACAGGGAGAAGCAAAGCAGGTAATGATTCCTGTGCCCTACCTCGATATTATTCAAGGAAAGAATCTTGAAGCCAATATCATTCTGAAAGCCGGAGATGTCATTGTCGTACCGTGACCCCGGCTTGTGCAGTGACTTCAGACGCTGCGTGGTTACCCTCGGATTCCTTTTCTCGGGGTGCTGGACAATGGAACTGGTTGCGAATGCGGAAACGCGTTTGATACCCGCGCTGTCCGTTTCAGGCACCTACGATTCAAACGTCTTTTACACGCCAAAATCGTTGTTAGGCCCCGATCTCAAACCGGAGGATTATTATACTC
>CAZAKX010000170.1:0-2445 GCA_964485915.1 uncultured Nitrospira sp.
AGCCTCGTTTCAAGAGACCCGCTCTGTAGACTAGATGGCCACATCAAGCACCGCGTTCTGCGAACCAAACCCATCGGTGGTTTCTTCAGGCGCCAGCGGATCGGCGATCCATTCTTTCCCGTCGATGACGAACATGTATTGATACCGACCGGGTTTCAGCGGGATGGTCGCCGTCCACACACCACCGTCCGACCGCTCTAGTTTGGTCTGTGCCGGATCCCATCCGTTGAAGTCTCCCGCGACGGAGACCGATCGCGCCCCTGGTTGCAGCAGGACCAGTCGGACGAACACCGTCGGCTGCTGCATCGTCCCGGCCGCAATCGTTTGAGCCGGGACAGTCGCAACCGGCACCTCCACGACTCGCTCCGGCATCACTGTCACCAACCCCGCGACTGCCACGATTGCGACGCAGGCCGCTGCAGCTGCACCAGCCAGGTTCCACTCCAATGTCCGCGGTGTCGTCACCATCGCCCATAACCGCTCCCACAGACCAATGGGACGCGGCTCCAGCTTGTGCTTGAGTTCGCTGAAGAATCTGGATGAGGGTGAAATCCTCGGCAATCGAGCCGCTTCCGCCACCATCATTTCCAAATTGAGCCAGCTCCGGCGCATTTTTGGATCGGCATCTACTGCTTGGAGAAATACCACCCGTTCTTCCGGAGTCAAATCTTGGTCCAGAAACCGTTGGATCAATTCGGCATGCTCATGCATCGGATTCACCACATGAATTGAGTGACGCCAGTTCACGGCTGAGTTGCAGCCGTCCCTTGTACACCCGCATTTTCAATGTGTCGCCGCTTACGCCCAAGATCTGTTCCATCTCTTCGTAGTTGAGCCCTTCGACATGTTTGAGTACGAACGCTTCGCGATACAGAGGCGGTAAACGCTGAATCGCCTGTTCCAATTCCTGTGCAACCTGTTGTTGAGACAACAGGACTTCAGGGGTCCGGCGCTCAGCCACATGACTGTCCAATACCTCATCGGCATCCAAGTCGTACGGCCCCTGCCCAGGGCGCTTGGCTCGCAGCCAATCCTTGCACTTGTTTGCGGCAATTCGGTACAGCCAGGTCGAAAACTTGGAGTCCGCACGGAACGTCGCCAATGCCTTGAAGGCTGTCAGGAATGCCTCTTGCGCCAGATCCTCAGCCTCAGCACGATTGCCCACCATCCGGTAGGCCAGGTTGACGATGGCGGACGCATGCCGGTCGATCAGCTGCCCAAATGCCTCGTGATCCTGCCTGAGGCTACGGGCGACCAGTTGCGCATCATCTGGTCCTACCTGCTGATCCGGTGGCATGCTCCGACTCCGGTTAGTCTGGTCCGATGCCACAGGACCGTCTGCTTTGGCCTACACATGTCATTAGACGCTGGGGTCTGAGGGGCGTAAACAGCCTCAAAAGATGGAGGGTCCGGCTAGAACCGGTAACTGGTGCCGATTGAGACGACATAGTCCGGCGCGCCATTGGAGACGCCGACCGCCACGCCACCGTTCAATCTCCAGGCAGCGGACGCTTTGTAATTCATCGCGAAAAAGAAATCTCGAATGTTTACGAGGCCGGGTACCAGTGCCTGATACTCTTCAAAATAGACGCTCGCCAGGAGGTTCTTGGTAAAGTAGTAGCCAGCACCGACGTCATACCAATACTGGTTCTGTAGTTCTCGACCATCTGGATCCCCGATGAAATTGTATCCGCCATCGAGGAATGCCAACCACTTTTCCCCTATGAGCTTGGACATCTCGATGCCATACCCGTGGTCAAGGGAGCCGGTTCCCAAGCCCTTTCCTTCACTGGCGGTGGGAAGCTTTAATCGCCCCGTGATCGCAATCAATGGAACATAGTCACGTTCTTCCACGAGATAGTAGCGCCCCCTGAGGATGATATCGCCGAGACCTGAATTGGTCACCTTTTGTGCCGCCTGTCCGGCAACGCCCTGACCGGCATTGAGCAAGGCTAGACACTCCGGCTTGTCGGTATCGATTTCCGTCCCACCTTTCTTGAGGCACCGTCCAGGCAACGTCTGAATCGGCTGGCCGCCGACTAATGTCGCGGTACCGTTACTGGTCACGGATACAAACGGAATGACCAACGACACATCGCCGTCTCGAAAGTACCGACGCACCGAGAATGGCACATACACAAATTCGCTGGTGGTAGTGGTGCCGAAATTACCGCTGCTGTAACTGGGGGTCACCCCGATCTGCCAGTGTCGTTCAGATGTGGACTGTGGTCTTTTGTCGGTTGGATCTGCTGCGAACGCACTTTCCATCAAGAATCCAACGATCCCGAGCATTGTCGCCACTGCGACCATCCACTTCCGCATCTTCACACACCATCCCTTTCCGGCTGCAGAACTCTTCTGCCATATCACCTCTTACGAACCAATACATAATTTGCAGATTAGCAACGGACCCTTGCGACGTGCAACCATCCGATGGTCGGCTGG
>CAZAKX010000170.1:2545-6107 GCA_964485915.1 uncultured Nitrospira sp.
CCGGCGATCTTCCTGGCGTACGTCATCGGCTTGAGCCACAACCGTATGGTTCCGCCCCTGTCTCGTTCCAGGATCTCTGTTATCCCGACCACTGTGGAGGGACCCATGACCACTATTCAGCGATCCCGGCCCGCTATTGAGCGATCCATGCCCTCGGTTATCTACCCGTTTCTCCGATCCTTCAACGAGACCATTCATCTTCCCTACAGCAGGTGAGGCCATAATCGAGAGTCCCGCCAGACTCCCTACAATGATTTCTTTCCAGCTGAGATGGTTCATCACTGCTCTCCTTTTTTTGCATCAAATAGCCACAGTCTAGCGTGTGAACTCATAGGCGCCTAATTAATCTTCCAATTCTGCTTCGTCCCATACGACTGTCGTTCCGCTCAACTCGCCCTTCACCTTCATCAGTGAGTTGACGCGCACTTCAGCCAAGAAACCTGCGCGACTCATGGAAGTGCCGCTCACGCTCTCGAAATGATTGATGGTGCCGGTATCGATCGACACACCTAGGATCACGATGACACCACCATTGATCGATTGCACCGGGCCCTGGAGATCCACATCTCGATCGGCTGAACGTAGTTGGATACGCGTCGCAACCACGGTATCAGGACCGGTCACTCGTCCCCGCACGCGCACATGGTCATTGACCGCCAGATCGCTGAGAGTCTCGACCGTTTCGCCTCCACTCGCCTTGAATTCGGTCCGACGATTCACGGTAATTGTAATGCCGGATAATCCTCTGATGGTCATGGAATTCATTCCGATCGCTGCGATATCGCCTTCCAATCGAACGCTCTCATGGAACTTCACATGCTTGGCGATGAGCGTGCTGCCATCGAAGCGGCCTTCGGCGGACAGCTTGGCGCCGACCTCGATTTCATCAACAGTCCCACCACGGAATTCTGTGTTCGCCGTCGTCCTCACCGGGGTGGTTCCAATGGTGAAACCCATGACGTTGCCATTGGATGTACCGGCCTGGGTCACAAACCCTTCAACCTCAAATTCATCGATCACACGGCCGATGCCTTGGTTCTCCGGCTCGACCTTCGTCGCAATGAGCGTCGTCGTTGCGCTGCTGAAATTTGCCCCCTTGACCTCGAGAAAGCGACCGTCCCAATTGTTCCCATTGGGGATCGGCATGTCACTGATGTCGGCCCCGCTATAGTTCACGGTGAGATTCCCGATCCGGAACGTCGCCAATCCAGAATCATGGTTCGTCACGAATCCGCGCACCTCCGGTGTCACATTGATGAGTTTCTTTTCAATGAACGTCGCTTGTATGACGCCGTTCGGACGGATATGGCCGTTGACTTCAACGTTGTCTGTCCCGGTCACAAGATTCAAAACATTTCGCCCAGAGATGTTGTCATCGATCAGCGTGCTGTTGTCGACCAATACTGTTTGCCCCATCACGATCATGCTGAGACCATCTGCTCCCACCGACTGTACAAGTCCCTCGACCGCATCTTTCTGGAGAACGGTGTCGGCCGACTGCTGAGTGCCGTTGAACGAGCCGTTGACCGTCACCGTCATCCCGACCTTGAGATCGCTCTGGCTACCGGATTGGCCATCGACGGTGAACGAAGATCCGCTCGTCTCAAACTTCTTGCCGTTGACGAAGACGCTCCCAAAACCGGTGATGGTGCCCGACGCCGACGCAGAGCCGGATCCGCTTCCGGATCCACTTGCCGACACAGAGGGCACTCCCTCGCTCCCGCAAGCAGCGAGGAGTCCTGCGAGTCCAATGACGCCTACCAAACTGAAGACGCATCGCAATGTATTCATGGTGTATTCCTTGTTGCTTGTTGAATGATCATTGTTACGATTGCCGGCTTCTTTGCTCGTCGAGTGAGACGCTCGCCGGTCGCGGTTTCTCGGTCAGGACGTCTGCCGACCAGCTGATATGCGCCGGACACCATTGCCAGACGCCGAGGGTAATGATGCGTGTGAGCCCGGCCGGCATGCAGGCAAGTCGGTTGACCGACACCTCACGATTGACCACCCTGGTTGAGGCTCCGCACCGACTCAGATATGGCTCACTAGAGACATTGCGCAGATCGACATGAGGGGTGACAAAGGCGACGACTGGGACCGGCAATACTGCGATGGACGAGTCATCCACCCACTCGCTGCCGGAACAATGTCCCTCGACCCCAGCCGTCCGCTGCACATCGTCGCGTACCAAGGTCGAGGAACAGCCGGAGGACAACAGCGTCGCGGATAGAACAAACGTGCACACTTTTGAACGGAATGGTTGCATAACCCCCTCCTTCCAACCTTGTCTGATGGGTTAGACGGAGGAGCGAGGGAAAGGTAAACGGGGCCAATGAACGCTGTAGTCCCGCGAAGGTGGGGGGCACAGTCCAGCCTAAGTTTTACTCAAGCTGGACTGTGCAATCGATTAGGGGATCGGATTGAGATGAGACGGAGCCAGCTGATTCTTCCAGGCGTCCGGCAGGTTCTGCACCCACCCGTTATAGACGACCGGGATCGGAAGGATACCTTGCCCCCCCATACCAGCGTTGCCGGTGATATTGGCATCTTTTGCCGTGCCAGCTGTCGCCGTCAGCAAAATGCGCCCAACAATCTCCGCATCCGCGGCATTACCGTTAGGACCAAAACCCACGACAATGAGCGCGTTGGAGAACTTGCTGGAGACATAGGCATAGTAGCCACCTTCCTGCTTCGCCCCGTATTGAACCCCATGGCAACCGGGATCACAGGGCAACATTTTCACGACCGTATCAGTGACAGGATCCACGATGGTAATCGTGCCTGTCAGGGTGTTGGCCGTCACCATGCTCTTTCCATCAGGACTCACCGGTGTTTGAATCGGCAGGGCACCAACAGGGCCGGTGATCGCACCAGTGACTGGATTATAGTTGGCCAGCAAGTTGATCGGTGGCCCCAGTACTGTATTCGTCTGTGTATCGATACGGGTGATCGTGCTATCAAGCAGATTAGCCACATAGGCTTTCTTGGAGTCCGGCGTCATACCCGTTGCGATCGGCAACGACCCGGTCGGCACCAGGACTTTTGTATCATTCGAAAACTTGTACTTGGAACTGTTATTGTCGAACACATTTGGGGTGACCATGAGATCCCCATCGTGGCTCATCCAATGGGCATGCGGATTCCCCTCGCCGATATCGATCTTCCGGAGAATTCCCCCCGCGTTAGCCGAAAGTTCCACCACGGACTTGTGATCCGTTACCCCGTTCAATGTCACGTGGACTTTGTCGCTGCCGACCTGAGTCATCACGTGGGCCGGGGACTCTCCCACGGAAATGTTGTTTACCAACTGGCCGGTCGCTCGATTGAACACCGTCAACTTACTGTCGAACCATTGCGTCTGGTAGATCAGCGTTTGGTTCTTGTTGGTCCACATATTGTGGGGGCTGTTCATGTTGATTTGGGGGAGCGCAACCTTCCGCGTCGATTGCCAGGTCTGTCCACTCACCGCTGTAGCTGTGCCTGGTTTGCTCTTCCCCGAAGTCTTTTCAAACTGTGTATTGACCCAGATTTCACCAACTGCCGGCTGCGACGGTGGGTTTAG
>CAZAKX010000171.1:0-6095 GCA_964485915.1 uncultured Nitrospira sp.
TGGTGAAGCAAATGTACATCAATGAACCGATTGATCCGTCTCCGATTAGGATTTCCTCCCCGATGAAGACCGTTATCTATGTCGGCTTAGCGGGCACTTTGGTGATCGGCATTTACCCGCAACCGTTTACAGATTGGGTCGTGGAAGCTACGCTGATGTTTTCCAACTTTGTGACTCCTTCCGCAACCGCCCTCCCCTCAACGATACATGTTGGCAGCTAGTTTTCTGCTTCCTCCTCTTTAGAGTTCTGCTACAATTAACTTGTGCCATGTATTTCTTGGTTCGGATCCCGCACGACAGTTAGAGCGCCGTGGTGGCTTGTCATCCTGACCCATGGACTCAACCACAAACCATCAAGCGGAGCCTCCGACTGTGGAGACCGAGGGGGCTACACCTCATACCGACATTCTTCCAGGCTCGATTGATCTTAGCCACGTTCGTGCTTCGTGGTTTGAAAAACTTACCATTGAGCAAAGGGTCCTAGCTGGTTTCAGCCTCGTGTTTGTCGGGATTCTGATTATCACTGCCGTTTCGTATCATAACACCAGTATTCTCCTGGCCAACAGCCGACTCGATGGTCGCAGCCATGATCTCCTCCAGCTGCTCAGCACCATCGATGGTGCAATGATCGAGGCGGAGGATGCGCATCGACGATATCTCGTCACGGGAGAAGCGTCCTATCTTGAGTCCTATACGAAAGTCGTAAACCAGAAGCCGACATTCACGACCTATCTTCGTGAATTAACGCGCGGTTTCGCTGAACAGGAGCAACGAGTCGCCGTTCTAGATCGGATGATGGACAAACAGTTGAACGCCGAATCCAAGGCCATCGCCCTGTTTGAGAAAGGCGGGTTTCGATCCGTCAAGAAGATGGCTCTTGAAGGGGCTGGCCGCCGCGAGTTGGGCGTGATTCACCAGCTCATTACCGAAATGGATTCAGACGAGCGACAAGCGATGAATGGTCGTGTGGTGGATTCTGCCGTCGGGACCGGGAATACCATCGTGCTATTGGGTATCGGGGCTTTTCTCCAGCTGGTCTTACTGGCATGGGTCTACTATCTGATTCGGCATGACATTACGGAGCGGCGGCGTGTCGCTGGAGAGCTGCAGCGACGTAGGGAACTCTTGGAGGCTGCCAATAAGGAGCTGGAAGCGTTCAGCTACTCAGTCTCTCATGATTTACGAGCGCCCTTGCGGCATATAGACGGGTATGCGGCTCTCCTGCGCAAATCTGTTGAAGAGTCGCTGAACGAGAAAGGTGCGCGGTATTTGCAAACAATTTCCGATGCCGCCAAGCAGATGGGTCAGCTGATTGATGACCTGCTGGTCTTTTCACGCATGGGCCGACAAGAAATGCTTCGCACCAGTGTGAATCTAGAGCAGTTGATCAAAAGTATTCTTGCGGATTTGCGCCTGGACTTGCAAGGGCGGGAGATATCATGGACAATCGCCCCATTACCTGAGGTCCAGGGCGATCCGGCCATGCTAAGACAAGTGTTTGTGAATTTGATCACGAACGCCATTAAGTTCACCGGCACCAGGTCACAGGCTGCTATAGAGATCGGTGTGGATCGTGCCAGCTCTGCCGAGATCGTCATTTTTGTGCGTGACAACGGGGTTGGTTTCGATATGGAGTATGCGTCCAAGTTGTTTGGAGTGTTCCAGCGACTGCACCGCGTGGATGAGTTTGAAGGAACAGGAATCGGTCTTGCGAATGTACGTCGGATCGTCCATCGTCATGGGGGTCGGACCTGGGCTGAAGGCGTCCCAGATAAGGGAGCGACTTTCTTTATTGCGTTGCCAACAAGGAGTAGCGAATCATGAATGCGGCGAAACCAATTCTCCTCGCCGAAGATAATCCACGTGATGCTGAACTTGCTCTTGCTGCGATGGAGGAGGAACATATATCAGACAAAGTCGTCCTCTGTCGTGATGGGGCTGAAGTGTTGGACTATCTGTATTGTCGAGGGCAGTTCAAGTCACGTCTGAAAGGGAATCCCGCCGTGGTGTTTCTTGATCTCAAAATGCCGAAGGTGAACGGACTGGAAGTCTTGCGTACCATCAAAGCGGACATCAACCTTCGTCCGATTCCAGTTGTGATGCTGACCTCGTCACGAGAGGAACGGGATTTGGCTGAGAGCTATGCGTTGGGAGCGAACGCATATGTGGTCAAGCCCGTTGAATTTCACAAATTTTTGTCGGCTGTCAAAGAGCTGGGTACGTTCTGGGGGGTCATTAACGAACCGCCTCCTGAAGGTTCTCGGCCCAGTCATCCCCATTCATGACCACGCCGCTACGAGTCCTTCATTTAGAATCAGATCGGCACGTCAGTGACCGAATTAAGACGATGTTGACGGATGGGGGCATCCCATGCGCGATACGGCGGATCGAGAGCCGCGCAGCCTTTACCTCGTCTCTCACTGAAGGTCAAGTCGATCTCATCCTGGCGGAATTCAGCCTTCCTTGGTTGGATGGATCGTCGGTTCTTGAGTTGGTTCGAGCAGCGGCTCCTGATGTGCCGGTGATTTTTGTTTCGGCAACCCTTCGGGGGAAACAAAGCATCGAACAGCTATATCGTGGCGCAACGGATTGTATACCCCAAAATGAGCTGGATCGACTCGTTCCATCGGTACGGCGCGTACTGCGCGAGCAACAGGAGCGAGCAGCGCGAGTGCGGGCCGAGTCGGCACTCTTGGAAAGCGAAGCGCAGTTTCGGCAGGTACAGAAGCTTGAGGCAGTCGGTCGTCTGGCAGGAGGGCTCGCTCACGATTTCAATAATCTGCTGACAGTCATTATGGGGCAAAGTCAGGTACTGCTCAGTGAAATGGATGAGAAGGACCCCCTCAGAAGTCGGGTTGAGGAGATGCACAAAGCCGGTGATCGAGCGAGGGTTCTCATTCGCCAGTTGCTCACGTTCAGTAGAAAACAACCCTCTGAGACGAAGGTGTTGAGCCTGAATACCGTTCTTATCGATTTCGAACCGATGCTGGGAAGGCTGATTGGAGAGGATATCCGACTCACGTTGAGACCGAGCGTCGATGATCTCAAAGTTAAGACTGACCCGGCCTGGCTTGAGCAGGTTGTGATGAATCTGGTCGTCAACGCAAAAGATGCGATGCCAGAGGGTGGCAAACTCACGATTGAAACCACAGGAGTGGATCTCGATCACGCACCGTTGTACCACATTAATCCGATGGCGCCTGGCGCCTATGTGAGGCTTTCCGTAACCGACAGCGGATGTGGAATGACTCCAGAGGTGCGATCGCATATTTTTGAACCTTTCTTTACGACCAAAGAGGAAGGAAAGGGAACTGGACTTGGGCTTTCGACCGTGTTCGGCATTGTCACCCAGAGCGGTGGTGGATTGGACGTGATCAGTAAGATCGGGGAAGGAACGCGGTTTGATGTCTACTTGCCACGTGTGGAAAACGAGGTCATGGTTCCAGCGGATGAGAATCCAGCAATGCCCTCACGAGGAGGACATGAGACGATTCTCCTCGTAGAGGATGATGAGGATGTTCGCGTACTGATTCGTGATGAACTTCGTAAACGTGGGTATCGGATTGTCGAAGCGCGAAATGGCGTAGAGGCTTGCCTGGTGGCTACCCCCTACATGAAAAAACTTCAACTGGTACTCACCGATATCGTCATGCCAGGAATGAGCGGTGTGGAACTGGCTCGAAATCTCCGGGTGATTAAGCCAGAGCTCAGTGTTCTCTTGATTTCTGGCTATATGGATGATGTTGGTGTCAGCGTCCAGGAGCCGTCTTGGGCCTACATGCAAAAGCCATTCACGCCAGAAGCGATAGCAGACAGAGTGCGCGAAGTGCTCGACCGCAAGCCTTCCAATCAGAAGAGGAAAGGCCAAGCAGCGGAGCCGTTGCCGTCATCGATCCTGAAGTAGTCTTGATACATGAACAGACGATACCTAGAATCGTTTCATGGTTGGGCATCTGCAGGAGGTATGATCACGAGGCGACATTCGTCACGATGGAGCATATATGGAGCGACATATCTATTGGTGGGCGCATGCGTACTCCCCAATCCCAGCTTAGCTGAGGATATCTCATGGCTACAGCTTTCCGATGGTATCAGGGTTTCGGTGTGGAGGGCTGAGGTGCAATGTCCTATCGTGCCTAGAATGCTGGTTGTTGATTTGGATCCTGAACGGACAAAGTTTTCCATTCATCATTATGCCCAGGAAGGGCTGTCGGAGCCACCCAAGATCGACGAATGGCAGAAACGGACAGGTCACCATGTAGTATTTAATGCAGGGTTATTCAGGGAGAACTTTGCGTACCTTGGACTCCTCTATAAGGACGGGCGTCCACTGGGAAGCCGACGCCACCCATCGTGGCAAGGGCTGTTTGTCGCGGAACCGTCAGATTCAGGGTTACGAAAGGCGCGAGTTCTTGATCTGGAATCAGAGGTCTTCGATGAAGGGCGACCACCTTATCGAGAGGCAGCACAGGCCCTCATGCTTCTTGACCGAACGGGGAAGGTCCGTGTGCGCGAGACCGGGAAATATGCCTATCAGACAATTGTTGCGGAAACGAAATCCGGACACATACTTCTCTTGAAGAGTCTTGGCGTCGCGCGGTTATACGATCTCGGTCAGTGTTTCAAGGACGTCCTTCCCGCGGTGCGTCAAGCGATGGCAATGGATGGAGGATCCTCTTCGGAAGTTCGCATTCTGGAATCACTCTGGCAGAAAGACAAGGACACAGAGGATCGCGCTTCATGGAAGGGTCTGTTCGCCGGGGGCACCGGCAGTCATATTCCCTTGCCCACAGTGATTGGCGCGAGTCCAAGATAATGATCAACTCTTGGGTGAAAACCGCTGTAGTAGTGGCCTGCCTAGCCGTTGGAGGCTGTGCCGATGGAGCAAAGATTGTGCAACAACACGAATCAGGTGGAGTCGTCATCTATCCATTCAAAGAAGGACAGGGGCCCATCCTCTCCTCGTTTCGAAAGGATGCTCTTGACCTCATGAAGGAGAAATGTCGCGACAAGTCTTACTCCATCGTTCGCGAGGGAGAAGCCAAGGGACGCAGTCGTGTGGTGAGTCCGCTCGACGGAGCCCAAGAACTGGTCGAGGAGCGTCGCTGGGGAATTCAGTTTGAGTGTAAATGAAAGGCAGCTACGGTATGGGCATCCGCGCGAGGGTTGTACTACGTGTGATTTATTGTTTGCCTGAGATCTTGAATAGTTAAGAGACTCATAAGCCGAACACCCTCTTTTTCCAGCCGAGCTTTTCCGTCTTGTTCCTGACGGTCCACGATCACTAATGCATGCTCCACACGAAGGCCGGCTTCCCGTGCGACTCCCACTACTTTGAGCAACGACCCACCGCTCGTGAGGACATCATCCACGATCAGCGCCCGGTCACCTGGACGGATGCTCCCCTCAATCAACTTTCCTAATCCATGATCTTTCGCCTGTTTACGGACGACAAAGGTCCTCCATAGGCGTTGAGGCGATGCGGCGCAGCCGAAATCAGAAATGGTAATAGCGATCGGTATCGCTCCGAGTTCCAGCCCACCCAAACAGTCAAAGTCAATTTCTGCAACGGCCTCGTACGCAAGTTCAGCCACTAAGCGACGAGCTTGTGGATGCGCCATGAGAGCACGGCAATCGACGTAGAAAGGGCTGATCTCGCCGGATGCGAGCTTGAATCCCTTGTCACGATCCCATTTAAAGGATTGAGTGTCATGGAACATGTTTGCCAGTTGCTCACGAATCGTCATGAGGCCTTCTCTCCCGTACCGTCACCCAGATCGCGGGGCATTTTACACCGACGGATCAGTTCATGACAGAGTTTTTCACTGGCTTGCGTCGGATACGGCCGGGGAGAACTTCTGGATTTGTGCAGCCAACGTGTTGGCGACGTGATCTAAATCAAATGGCCACGCGTAACAAAGCTCAATGTCGGGATACTGTGGCCGCAAATGATCGAGAATTTCAGGAATCTCAACTTCCGAGTGTGATCCGCCTGGCGTGAACATGGTCGTCGTCACGGTAATATGAGTCGCGCCTTGCTTGATCAACGCCTCGACGGACTCCTCCAACGTCGGGGCACAAAATTCATTGTAGGC
>CAZAKX010000172.1:0-6034 GCA_964485915.1 uncultured Nitrospira sp.
CCTGTGACCTCTGCCTTGTAAGGGCAGCGCTCTCCCAATTGAGCTATCCGCCCGACTTCTCAACAGCTGCCGCGGAGCGTATCAAGTCCATTTCGCCTTGTCAACCAGGCCGCACATCGTGCTCATTCTCAGCACATCATCTGCGATACGCGATGCGTCATTGTTGTCTCCTCACCTTCCTCTCGCCAGCTGAACGCCGATGACTCAGTTGCCGAGGGAAGAACTGTCGATGAACATGTTTCAGTCGGCGACGGTCCACATGCGTGTAGATCTGGGTCGTGGCGATATCAGCATGCCCTAGCATCGCTTGAACAACACGGAGATCCGCGCCGCCTTCGAGCAAATGCGTGGCAAACGAATGTCTCAGCATGTGCGGCGAGATGGGTTTCAAGATCCCTACCCGTCGCGCGCGCAATGAGAGCAACTTCCAACATCCCTGCCTGGTCAGTTCATGCCCTCGCCGACTGACAAACACGTGACGAGAGGAGCGACGCTTCAGGAGAGTCGGTCGCACCTGTTCAAGATACTCGACCAACAAATCTCGTGCCGTCTGTCCCATCGGCGCAACTCGCTCTTTGCCGCCCTTCCCCATCACACGAAGGCACCCAAGCTCGAGGTCGATCTGCGCAAGTGTCAGTCCAACCAGCTCTGATACTCGAAGCCCGGACGCATAGAGCAATTCCAGCATCACACGGTCACGGCGATCCTCAGCCCGGTCACGAATTGGCGCCTCGAGCAACGCCGTCACTTCTTGGAGAGTCAACGTCTTGGGCAATTGTACAGAGCGACGCACGGTGGCCACATCGCGGAGGGGGTTGGTCTTGAGAATTTTTTCACGGACCAGGAAGCGATACCATCCCCGCATCGCCGAAAGCATCCGAGCCACCGATGATGCCGCCAGCGATTCCTGTCTCAGCGCAGCCAGAAACGACCGTATGAGGTGTGGCGGCACGAAGTCACTCATGTTGAGTCGATGCCGCACCAAGTAGCGTTGCACTCGGAACAAATCTCGCCGGTAGGATTCCAGTGTATTGGTCGCCAGCCCTCCCTCGACCCGCAGCCGGTTGAGATATCGCTCAACCAGGGGATCCAACAGTAGAACTGATGAGTGATCCGTCGTCATTGGATGACAAACTATAGCCAACTCTTTCCCTCGGCACAACGAGAACGTCGCAGTTCTCCTTGACAGGTCACACCCTTTCCGATACTAGTCTCCTTATGGCTCACCGCTGATCGAACGGAATGCTCGCCTACTCGCACCATCCTTCTCATATTGCTGCCTGGCCGCTGGTGATCGTCATCACAGCGCTTGCGGCGTGCCTTGCCACGGACTCCATGTTGACCCGTTCAGGTCAGGCGGAGGCGGCGGAGACCGTCAAACCCCTGATTCCGAATCCGCCGGTTTTGAACCAGGCCAAGCAACTGATTGAGAAAGGCGACCACGAGTCCGCGGCAAGTACCTTGCGACGATTCTTGACCACGAACCCACGACCTGAACATCTCGATGACACTTACTTGCTATTAGGGGCAGCCCTCTATGGCATGCAGGACTACGGCGAGGCGCTCCGTTACCTCAACCAACTCCACACAGAATTCCCTGAATCCGAGCTTGTAGACCGAAGTAAACTCTTGCTGGCCCGGACCCACGCGGCAATGGGAAATGTCGAGCTGGCACTGCCTTTGCTCACCCAAGTTCGCACGACGACGTTGGACGCCGTCACCAAGCGCGAGGCCCAGCAACTGACGGCCGACGCGTTGGCTCAGAAGAAGGACTATGTGCGGGCTATTCACACACTGTTGGAGGGGATGACCGGAAGTACTGACGAGCAGGTCAAAGACACACGAGCACAGATTCGGCAGTTTGTCGCAGAGAAGTTAGACAAAAAAGGATTGATCCGGCTGCGCAACGACTACCCACGCTCATACCCCGGCGACCTCGCCTCGCTTCGACTGATCGACTATTACATCGGGCGGGGTGAAGACCACCTGGCGGAACGAGAGGCTCGGCATTTTCTCGGGGCATTTTCTACCCACCCCTCTGCTCAAAAAGCCAGCGAATCATTGCAACTCATCCGGTCACGCTTGAGAACCAATCAGTATGTCATCGCCGCCGTTCTTCCCTTATCGGGAAACCTGTCGACGTTTGCCACCGATGTCTTGGAAGGCGTTCAACTTGCGGTGGAAAAAGCTCGCGAGCAGCCCGGCAGCCCGTCCGTGGGCTTGATCGTCAAGGACCATGATGCGGATCGGCCCGGCTTTCTGGATGATCTCTCAAGTCTGCTCCATGATGATCGACCACTGGCCGTGATCGGCCCGATGCTCTCAAGAAATCTACCGGTCATGGCTGAGATGGCACAGAAGACCAGAATTCCGTTGATTACGCCGGCGGCAACTCTCCCGAATGTCCGCCGATTGGGGAATTACCTGTTCAGCACATCGCTCACCTATGCATCGCAAGCCGAACGCATTGCGACCTATGCGACACAAGACCAAGGGCACCGACGATTCTGTATCATCCACCCCGACACCGTCTATGGACGGGAACTTGCCCGCCTCTTCGCCCAGGAGGTGTATCATGTCGGGGGCGAGATCATCGCCATCGAAGCCTTCAAGGAAGGGGAAACGGATTTCGCCGCGCAAATCCAGCGACTCAAGGCCGAGGACCTCAAAAAGTATGGCCTGGCCGTTCCTGTGGAGACGCCTCACCCAACCGGCAAACCGGCCAGCCGAACTGAAAAGCGCATGCTGTACACTCCCGGGTTTGACGCAATCTTTATTCCGAGTCGTTCCAAAGATATCGGCCTGCTTGCGGCCCAGCTGGCATTTCATGACATCCGAGCCCCCCTCCTGGGGACAAACGGCTGGAACTCGCAAGACTTCGTCCGAACCGCCGATCGGACGGTCGACGGCGCAACCTTTGTTGATGGCTTCTTCCTCGACAGTCCGAATCCCGCCGTCCAGGAATTTGTTCAACGATATCGGAACCGCTTCGAATCAACTCCATCACTCTTCACCATGCAGGGATATGACGCAGCCAGGGTCGTGATCGAGGGAATCCGTCACGGAGCGACCTCAGGAGAGGCCCTTCAAGAGTTTTTTACAACCCAGCGTGACTTGCCGACACTCGCCGGCCCGGCCCGCTTCGGACCAGACGGCACCTTACACCGTCCACTCTTTCTTCTGCAGGTGAAACAGGGTAAGTTTGTCCAACTGAACTGATCAACTGCTCATGAGTTCTCTTTCGCAAATTCTTCATACCATCTCGTACATGGGGCTCCCCCTCTTGTTCGCAATGGTGCTCCATGAATATGCGCACGGCTGGACGGCGGAGAAATGCGGAGACTCGACCGCGAAACTTCAAGGGCGACTCACCGTCAACCCACTCGCGCATATCGACCCCTTCGGCACCGTCATACTCCCCTTGATTTGTTTATTGCTGCCGGGAAGCTTTCTCTTCGGTTGGGCGAAGCCGGTCCCCATCGACCCACGAAATATGCATCAGCCTCGTCGTGACATGGCCTTAGTCGCTGCGGCCGGCCCCGGGATGAACCTATTCCTGGCCGTTGCAAGTGCGCTGCTGTTGGCCGTACTCCTGACAATCGAGCCGACCTTATCGCTCCGAGGATCGATGGAGGCCGAGGCGTCGACGAGCTTGCTTGGGGCCATGTTTTTGCGTCCCATCGCCGTCATGGCGTTGTATTCCGTGATGATCAACGTGTTTCTCGCGCTCTTCAACCTACTTCCGATCCCGCCCCTCGACGGTGGTCGCATCTTGACGGCCATACTCCCGACGAAGCCAGCGATGGCGTTGGCACGATTAGAACCGTATGGAATGCTCATTCTCGTGGGGCTGATCGTCTTCGACAAAGAACTCGGCGTGATTCATACGATCACCGGGACCTTTGCCAAAGGCCTGTCCGGTACCATCCTGTCAACCGCACTTGGCCTTCGCCCAGGAGTCTCGGAATGACGACATCACGAAGGCGAGTCCTCAGCGGCATGCAGCCGAGCGGGCTCATGCACCTTGGGAATTACCTGGGGGCCTTGGAAAACTGGAAGGCCTTACAAGAACAATACGACTGCTACTTCTTTGTCGCCGACTGGCATGCCCTCTCGACCAACTATGCGGACACCAGCCGCATTCGCATGTTCGTTCGCGAGATGCTGATCGATTGGCTCGCCGGCGGCATCGATCCGGAACGGTCCACGATCTTCATCCAGTCTCGTATTCCGGAACATGCCATCCTGCATCTCCTCCTCTCGATGATGACACCGGTCTCGTGGTTGGAACGCAACCCGACCTATAAGGAAAAACAGGAAGAGATCAAAGAGAAAGATCTCACCACCTACGGCTTTCTCGGCTATCCGGTCCTACAGGCAGCCGACATCCTCCTCTACAAACCTGATTTCGTGCCGGTGGGAAAAGATCAGCTCCCGCATCTTGAACTGACAAGAGAACTCGCCCGGCGCTTCAATGACATCTACAAGACCTCGGTGTTTCCGGAGCCCAAGGAACATCTGACCAAGTTTCCCAAGGTGTTGGGCACTGACGGCCGAAAAATGAGCAAGAGTTACCACAACACAATCAATCTCTCGGATACTGAGCCGGCCGTCCGGCAGAAGCTCAAAACCATGGTAACAGACCCAGCGCGAGTGAGACGGACAGACCCCGGCAATCCGGACATCTGTCCCGTCTACGAATTCCACAACATCTATTCACCTCAATCAGTGAAGGACCAGATCAATACGGATTGCCGAACCGCGGCCATCGGCTGTATCGACTGCAAGAAACTTGTCGCAGACCGCATGGTGGAACAGCTCACACCGATCTGGGACAAGCGCGCCACGCTGACGCAAGCGCCATCTCGCGTCGACGAAATCGTCGAAGCCGGCAGTACGCGAGCCGCCACGGTCGCCAGTGCGACGCTGCGCGAAGTGAACGAGGCGATGAAGATCTAACCCGAGCCTCCCTCCCCCGACCTTCCTGCAAGATTTTCGAATCCGCTAGAAGAACAAGCCGGTCGGTGGAAGAATGCCTCGCAGGAGACCTATCTGCGAGGAGAATTCGTTATGATGTCTAGGAATAGCCACCGACGACTCAGAAGTATCGGCCTGTTCGTAGGACTTGTCTCACTCTCCGGCTGTGGTAGCTGGTGGCATGGGGGATACCAGTCCGTCACCATCTTCACGACGCCACTCGATGCCCAGGTGGTCATCGATGACCGGGTTCATCTCTTAGCACCAGGAACCGTCTCTCTCAGTCGAAAGGACGACCACCAGGCTGTCATCACCAAGGAGGGCTATGAGCCAAAAACCATGGCCCTGACACGAACCTGGTCATGGTGGGTCATCGGCGATATCTTCGGCTGCGCCATCATTTTCTCACCTGCCTGCATTTCCACCGACAAAGACAACGGCGGCTATTACACCTTCGACGACAAGGTCTACGTGACGTTGGAGCAGAAGTCGGTTGAACTACCTTCCAGTCAATGAAATATCGATGCATGCTTATTAAGCCACTCACGGTTCAATCTGCCCATGAGCCCAAGGCGTCCTTCTAAACTGTAATCTCCCATGTCTGACTGGAAACCCATTGCAGATTCCGAATTTTCCGAATTGTTCAGGCTTCAGTACGCTGAGCTCACCGAGGCTCAGAGAACGGCATTTGAGAAGTTTCGAGTCCCATTCTGGAAAGCGACCATTAGAAGATCAGGGATCTATGGAGACGAAACTGTGTTCGTCGTGTGCCAAGAAGACGGTGGAGTTTTGTATTTCGACGATGTGGAATATGGCTTCAATATCTCGACGGTCGATCTCGAAGGGAGGATTCTGCAACCTGGCGGAAGCCAATACACATTGAAGGAAGCTGTCGAACATTGGTTTCTCAAAGACGGTTAGGTTGCTGATAGAAAATAGGGACGGATACGACATCGGTCAAACATAGCCTCAGTCCCTCGCTCTTGCAGCAATCACATTAATCCACCTCCCCTTGCGTTCTTGATTGCTCACCACGCGTAACGACAGCACCGTCCAC
>CAZAKX010000173.1:0-2088 GCA_964485915.1 uncultured Nitrospira sp.
GTTTTTGCGGAGACGAAGATTGTTCCCTGGGGTGATGTGAGGGAACGATACGATAGCAATGTATGGCGTAGACCAAAGGACCTCCTAAGGGACGCACAGGGGAACGTCCCGCAGCTCCATGATTTTGTGACGACTGTGAACGGTGGACTAGCTCTGCGGCACGAGAGTCGTGACATTGAAGCCGACCTTAGCGTGGGGGGAAACTATAACAAGTATGTGACCAATACGGGCTTGGACTTTTTTGGCGCGATTGTCAGAGGCACTGTCGGCTTGGATCGATGGGTTGATCAGTATGTCAGAGGAGCGAGGTTGAGCGTCACCGAAAACTTGCGATATAGCCCTGAACAATCTTTTGGGAGATCGGTGGCGGTTGATGACTTTGAGAGTGGTCTCCTAACATTTCGCCGGAGCAGCGTTCTGAACACCACGGCCTTGACTGGGAGCTACCCTCTGTCCCGAGATGTTTCTTTGGAAGGTGGGTACACGTTTGGTCTTCGGAGGTTGACCAGGAGAACCGACGGCGGGGATGTAACCGGGGCCACCTTCTTCAACACGATGACTCACACCTGGTTCGGAGGACCTCGCTATCAGCTGACGAGAAACGACAGCATCGCCGCCTTGTATCGACAGACTTTCTTTACCCAAGAGCGGTCCGAAGGCGGCAGGACATTTAGTACCAATCTTATCACGCTCGAAGGCGACTATACGAAGGTGTTCCCTGAGTGGACGTTCACTGTTCGCGGAGGCGTCACGTTTGTCGAACCAGTTGGGCGGACGTTACCGTCTGGTTCCATTCGCGTCACAACCAAACCGGAGCGAGACACGGTCCTCGTTCTGACGCTGGCACGGGAAGCCGGACCGTCGTTCTTTTTACAGGGCGGAGCGCGGATCAATAATCGTGCGCAGGCGAGCATCAGATATCGAATTTATGAGCGACTCAGCGTCAGCGGGAGTGGTGGGTATTCCTTGAGTCAATTTTTCCCCAATACAGATTCTCAATTTCAGAGTATCACTGGAGGATCGAGGCTTGAGTATTTGTTGACGAGGAACATCAGGGGAGAACTCTTTTACCTCTTCACGCACATTGACGCCGATACAACGGCACTTGGGTACCAGGTATCACGCCATCAAGTAGGATTTATGCTGTCCGTATTCTTGGAATCGTTAGGAGAGTCGCTCGGATTCGACTAGGTGATAGAGGGCAAGCCAAGGATGCACATGGCTCAAGTAGAATCGATCATCAATCCACCCAGACAGAAGTTGATCATCGAGAAGCGGCGTAGCCGTTTCGATATGAACTGGTCTGAGCTCTGGGAGTACCGCGAGTTGGGATACGTGCTGATCTGGCGAGACATCACGGTCCGCTATAAGCAGACGGCAATCGGCATCGCCTGGGTGCTGCTGCAACCGTTGATCGCGATGCTGATCTTTACCGCGGTATTTGGGAAAATGGCAAAAGTGCCATCTGACGGCGTGTGGTATCCGGTGTTTGCGTTCACCGCTCTTCTCCCTTGGATGTATTTCTCTCAAGCCGTGTCCCGGGCAGGCGAAAGTGTAGTCGCAAACGGTAGGATGGTCGGCAAGATTTATTTTCCACGGTTATGGCTTCCCCTCGCCACGGTGGTATCGCCGTTAGTCGATTTTGCCTTGTCCTTGGTGCTGTTATTCGGTTTGCTGGTCTATGCCGGAATGCCACTCACCTGGAAGGTGTTCACGCTACCAGCCTTTATTCTTCTTGCAATGTTCACCGCTATGGGGTTGTGCTTTTTCACGTCAGCGCTGCATGTGAAGTATCGAGACGTCGGCCACGCCATTCCATTTGTTATGCAGATATGGATGTATCTGACACCGATTGTGTACCCAGTCAGTCTCGTGCCGGATCAGTGGAAGTGGTTGTATGGCCTCAACCCGATGGTAGGAGTCGTTGAGGGCTTTCGCTGGGCGCTGCTGCTGGGACGGACGTTTCCGGACCCAGTGATGATGATGGAGAGCATCGTCGTGCTATGCGCGCTGATCGCGGCGGGTCTGGTGTATTTCAGAAAAATGGAACGGCAATTTGCGGACATAATTTGAACAAGAGCCTGGTCC
>CAZAKX010000173.1:2188-6029 GCA_964485915.1 uncultured Nitrospira sp.
TTTCAGAAAAATGGAACGGCAATTTGCGGACATAATTTGAACAAGAGCCTGGTCCTTCACGGTCGCGTCACGGCCGCTTCTCTTGGGCGGCAGGTTTCCTATATCCCATCTTACCTGTTCAGCAACGGTGTGAAGTAAACACTATGAGCGATATCGCGATTCGTGTCGAGAGTCTCTCGAAGCAGTACAGAATCGGTGCCCGACGCAAGACTCACAATACCTTGCGTGATCATCTGATGTCTGGCTTGCAATCCTTGTGGAGCCGGAATGGGCATCAATCACTGGGGAGCACCAGTGGATCTGGTGAATCCACCAAGCCTGACAAGGAGTCGAACCTCTTCTGGGCTCTACAGGATGTGTCGTTCGATGTGAAACGGGGCGAAACGGTGGGAATCGTGGGCCGTAATGGCGCGGGGAAGAGCACCTTACTCAAACTGCTGTCCCGTATCACGGAGCCGACCAGCGGTCGGATAGAAATCGATGGGCGCGTGGCGGCACTCTTGGAGGTGGGGACTGGTTTTCACAACGAACTAACCGGTCGTGAGAATATTTACCTGAATGGGACAATTCTAGGAATGAAACGGGCCGAGATTACCCGACAGTTGGATGAAATTGTCGCGTTTGCTGAAGTGGAGCGGTTTCTTGATACCCCGGTCAAACGTTACTCGAGCGGCATGACCTTGCGATTGGCGTTTGCGGTGGCCGCTCATTTGAATCCGGAAATACTGATCGTCGATGAGGTGTTGGCAGTCGGAGACGCGGCCTTCCAGAAGAAGTGCTTGGGAAAAATGGAAGGTGTGGCCAAGGAAGGGCGCACCATCTTCTTTGTAAGTCACAACATGCCGGCCGTCACGCGGCTGTGCGAGCGAGCGATCTTGTTGGAGGAAGGGAAACTGTGCCGAGATGGTAATTCCCACGAGGTGGTAAGTGCTTATCTGCACTCAGAACTAGGCACCATGTCTGCCCGTGAATGGACGGACCCGCTCAGAGCCCCTGGAGCAGAGGTGGCTAGGTTACGGGCTATGCGAGTTCGTACCAGCGACGGGCGGTCTGAAGAGGTCTTTGATATCCGAAAGCCGGTTGGGATCGAGATGGAGTACGAAGTGCTCAAGCCTGGTTACAAACTCATGCCTTCCATGGAGTTGTGGAATGAGGAGGGAGTATGCCTCATTGACTCAGTCGAATATGATTGTAACTGGCGTGGGCGTGTCAGGCCTCCTGGGCGCTACAGGAGTACGGCGTGGATTCCAGGAAATTATTTGGCAGAGGGCACTTTGTTCGTGAGTGCGTATCTTGAGACCGTCGACCCGCAGATCAAACAATTTTACGAAAAGCAAGTCGTGGCGTTCACCGTCGTGGATAACTTTGAGGGGGACTCGGCACGCGTCGACTTCGCCGGAAAGCTCAGAGGTGTGGTCAGACCACGCTTGGACTGGAATACCGTGTTGAACCCTGAGAACGCCCAGTCTGAGCTTCTGACTTCTGAGTCATAAATGTGGTGATTACTAAGGTACATGATGTGCGTCGATACCGCTACGTTCAACTGTCCAGTGTATCTCAGTCCCATTTTTTGCAGTTTCGATGATTCGATAATCACCCAAGGATGAAGGTATGAAGCAGGAATCACAACCTCTCGTGAGTGTGCTCACGCCTGTCTATAATGGTGAGGAGTTTCTCGCTGAGTGCATAGAAAGCGTGTTGGCGCAAACCTATCAGAATTGGGAATATTGCATCGTCAATAACCGCAGTACCGATCGGACGCTTGAAATCGCCGAGTCCTATGCGAAGAAGGATAAGCGGATCCGGGTCCACAACAACCGGGAATTTGTCGGTTGCGATGCCAACGGAAATATCGCCATGCGTCAAATTTCCGCGGACAGCAAGTACTGTAAAGTCGTGTATGCAGATGATTGGATCTTTCCTGAATGTATCATGAAAATGGTCGAATTGGCCGAAGCCCAGCCGACCGTTGCGATCGTCGGTGCCTATGGATTGGTTGACACCACGGTGAAGTGGGTTGGGTTGTCCTATACGAGCACCGTGTTCCCGGGTCGGGACATCTGCAGACGGACACTCCTAGGCGACTTGTATGTGTTTGGAACCCCTACGTCGATTTTGTTTCGATCCGATCTTATAAGAGCCTCGGAATCGTTTTACGACGAGTCGAACACCCATTGCGATTCGGAGGTGTGTTTGAAGATCTTGAGTACTTGGGATTTTGGTTTTGTCCACCAAGTGCTGACCTATATCAGAGTACGGGAGGGATCGGAGACAGCCTTCAATAATCGGTACAACACCTATATGCCGAATAAGATTGATAGGCTTCTGAAGTTCGGGCCGGCTGTTCTGAGTCCAGGCGAACTGGAGGCCTGTCTCAAGCGCTATCTGGCAGAGTACTATCGATATCTGGCCGTCTCGGTGTTTGCATTCAAGGAAAAAGAGTTCTGGATATTTCACCGAGAAAAAATGAAAAAGATTGGGTACCCGCTCAACTTATCGAGATTGTTTACGGCGGTGTGCTTAAAGGCCGGCGACTACCTTTTGAATCCTAAGCGGACGGCTGAAGAATTATTAAGGAAGTCTGAGTCGAGAACCTGAAAACTGAGGGAGAGGCTAGAAAAGGACACCTTACTCGTCAGAAGGAATCGATTATGCGCTATTATTATGGACTCAAAAGAAGGGTGAACTTCTTGATCTTCAAGCTTCGCAATCTCCAAAAGGAGAAATTCGAATGCCCGATCTGTGGTTACAGCGGCCCCTTTGTAGATATCGTTACATCTGACGGGCCAAGGAAGCACGCGAAATGTCCGAAGTGCACTGCCTCAGAACGGCACCGTATTCAGTGTGTCGTCTTGCATGAAGTCCTACGCGACAGACCGACAGTCCAGTGGAGGATGCTGCACTTCGCTCCTGAACCATTCTTTCGCGAGTTTTTCTCTCAGCGGTTCGGTCAGTATGAAACTGCGGACTTCAAGATGAAAGGCGTCAATCACAGGGTTGATCTCCAGCGCCTTCCGTTCGATGACAAGACTTATGATTTTGTGTTCGCTTCGCATGTATTGGAGCATATCCCGGATGACCACAGAGCAATCTCTGAAATCCGCAGAATCTTGAAACCGAACGGTATGGCCATTCTTCCCGTTCCCATCTATTCGGCAAAAACCATCGAATATCCGGAGCCGAACCCGCACGAATTCTTCCATGTGCGTGCGCCAGGGACGGATTATTTTGACAGATATGAACGTCATTTTTCGAAGGTGGAGAAGTTTAGCTCTAGCTCACTGCCGGAGAAATACCAACTATTTGTCCATGAAGACCATAGCCATTTGTCCGAGAAGGAACACCCTTGGCTTGCTTCGGTGCAAGGGGACAAGTTTGATGACTGGGTCCCTGTCTGCTACGTATGAGTGGCAGACCTCGCCGCGGATAAAACTATAGCGCTGACTCCTCTCGCTGTCCGTTGGGAGTCACTCCAGAATAGTTTCAGGATCTAGGGATATCGTTAAGAAACATGATTACCATTGTTCCTAGGGTGTGGGTATTGGTCGTGCTGTAGGGCAAAGGCGTGGATCTGGGCTGCTCTTTCCGGATGCCTTGAGCGACTCTTGAACATGAGGTGAGGAAGTTTGTGGAAGTCGTGGGTGGTGCCTGACGGTTATCGCCCTAGAACATTGTGCTTTTCCCGTCGACAGGATTCTCTGCGCTGTTACCAGTGCACCACGAGGAGACCATAAGAAAATGGAACGCTCTGTCCAGACCACTGATGCGATAGGCCTGCGAGCGAGACTCCGAGGTACCTGGGTTCATGCTGTTTTTGGAAAACTGCGAGAAATAAAGCGTG
>CAZAKX010000174.1:0-5858 GCA_964485915.1 uncultured Nitrospira sp.
TGATCGCTGCGGCGCTGGGCATACCGAAACACGTGATTGCCGACGCAAAATGGCCGCTCCAAGTCGTCTCAACTGGACTGCCGGTTTTGATCGTGCCGGTTCGGACATTGACGGCCGCACGGTCGATCACCCCTGATGCATCGGCCATCATCAAGGTCTGCGAGCGGTTCGGTGCCAATGGCATTATGGTCTTTACGACGGTGACGGTTGAGTCGTTTGCGTCCGTCCACGCACGGATGTTCGCTCCGAAGATCGGCATCTTGGAGGATCCTGCAACGGGGAGTGCCGGCGGAGCGCTCGGGGCGTACCTGGTCCACAACGGTGTAGTTGAGGTGGGGCCTACGACGGAGATCCTGATCGAGCAGGGATATGAGATCGACCGCCCATCTCGAATTCTTGTGCAGGTCAAGTCGGAAGACGATGTCATTCAAGGCGTCACGGTCGGCGGGCAATGTGTCATGGTCGTGGAAGGGGTATTGAGGTTTTGAACCTGCGGGTCCTGTCAGCGAGGAGCCTGACCGTCCTCGCACCCCGCCCGGTGTAGGGACCCTGCTGCGGGCGGTCAGGCATCCACCTCGCTGCCACCCACAAGTTCAAACCCTATGGGTAAGGGGAGAGTGAAGAGATGAAGGCTGTCGTATTTCACGAGCATGGAGGGCCTGACAAGCTTTCGTACGAAGAGCTGCCGATGCCCCAGATCGGCCCGAAGGAAGTGTTGGTTCGAGTCAAAGCCTGCGCGCTCAACCATCTCGACATTTGGGTCAGACAAGGAATGCCTACCTATGCCATTCCATTGCCTCACATAGGAGGATCCGACGTCTCCGGCATTATTGAACAAGTCGGCACCCAAGTCGAAGGTGTCTCCATCGGCGCAGGGGTCTTTGTATCGCCGGGAATCAGTTGCTGGCAGTGCGAGTACTGCTTATCCGGTCGTGACAATCTGTGTCAGACCTACCATCTCCTCGGGACCAGAACGCCTGGCGGCTATGCCGAGTATGTCACGGTGCCGTTTCGGAATGTGCTTCCGATGCCTGCTAATTTATCATTCGAGCAGGCAGCGGCATTTCCGCTCGTCTCGGTCACGGCATCGCACATGTTGTTTGCGTTAGCCGGACTTCAGCATGGCGAGACCGTGCTTGTGATGGGGGCGGGGAGCGGGGTCGGGATGATGGCCGTTCAACTGGCCAAATTGGCCGGGGCCCGCGTGCTGACCACGGTCGGCAGCGACGACAAGATTCCTAAAGGCGTGATCTTGGGAGCTGATGCGGTGATCAACCACGCTCGGGAAAAGGTGTCGGAACGAGTTCGTATGCTGACGGAAGGTCGAGGCGTCGATGTGGTCATCGAACATATCGGTCCGGAGGTATGGGATACCTGTCTAGACTCTCTTGCACGAGGGGGGCGCTTGATCACCTGTGGTGCGACTACCGGCGCAGATGTGAAGGTGAATCTGCGCGATCTCTACTCTCGCCAATTGACACTCAAGGGATCATACATGGGCACGCGCGGGGAACTCGTGAAAGCTGCGGAACTCATGGGCCAGGGGCGGCTCATGGTCGTTATCGATCGCACATTTCCCCTTCAGGAGGCCCGCGCAGCTCAGGAAGTGATGGTCAGTCGAAAGTTTTTCGGCAAGCTCGTCCTTGCCTGTTAGGTAGGTGTCGTTCGGCGTCTGTAAACTGACCGGACTCCCCCCACGGCTTGTTTTGAGCCTCCTTGCCATTTTGTGTTACTCTGAGTCTAATCAAGCTGAGCGTGGCCGGCGTTCTTCATGGAAGTCCATCCAAACCTTAAAGGAGGAAGCTATGTCCACTGTGACGCAGATCACGACGAAACGTCCCAAATCGATCGGGCACAAGTCTTCGATTGCCAGCGCAGCCAAGGCGATGCGTCAGGCACGTGTGGGGTCGTTACTCGTGAAGAAGGGCAAGCAATTCATCGGAGTCGTGACGGACACCGATATTGTACGGCGGGCCGTGGCAACAGGGAAGCCCCTCGGCAAACTTACGGTTGAGAAGATCATGACGACTCCGATTTGCACGATCGAGGGGAATCAGTCTGTCGATGATGCGCAGGATATGATGGCTGACCTGGGAGTGCGCCACCTCGGCGTCACCAAGAATGGCGAGATCACGGGGGTCGTATCCGTCCGTGACCTCTTGTCGTTCTATAAGCGCTATGCTCAGTCGAAGATTTCAACGGAGGTGATGTACCAGGAACCGAAGATCACACAAGACTAAAAACGGTGAGGGGTAAAGGGTAAGAGGAGTAAGGGGAATGCGGTTCCAGAAGCGAACCCGCTTCTCGTCGGTCGAAGCGACCTCACGCTCACTCACTCAGTGTAGGCCGTAGGCAGGATTCCGAAAAAGGTCTCGGAAGTGCCTTCATACCTGTAACACATTCCGGTTTCTTGTCGGGCTTATCAGGCTCATCCTTATCATCCTTCTTTGCTTCCTCAACGTTCTTCTTCACATCCCCACTCGCTGGCGGCTTCTGGCTGGTTTCCTTCCTTCGGCGATTGCTCCTCAGCCAGCACCGAATGTGGCCCAATCAAGAATGTCCCAAGACTTGCGAAGATTACGAAGCACGGTAGAAGACCTTTAAGCCTGGTGAATCCTTTCGTGGTGTACGAGGACTCTGCAATATGGAAAAATAAATGTCACACTCGACGTGTGTATCACGTCAAGCATAGAAGACCTCGATAAGCTTCGGCGAACCCCTCACCCCTAACCACTTACCCAGTACCGTTACTTGCTGAGTTCATTCACGAGGTGGCCGAGCTCGGGGAGAATGAGCTTTTGCATGGCGAGGCGGACCGCATTTTCGGAGCCAGGAATAGAGAAGAGTATACGGCCCTTCATAATACCCGCCGTCGCTCGACTCATCATTGCTGAGGACCCAATCTCCTGATACGTCAACAGCCGAAAGATTTCTCCGAATCCGCTGAGGCGCTTCTCCAAGAGTCCATCGACTGCTTCAAACGTGGAATCCCGCCTGGAAATGCCCGTTCCACCATTGACGATGACCGCCCGGATCGCGTCATTGGTGGTGCCTAAAGTGATTCGAAATAGGATCTGTCCAGGCTCGTCTTTCACCACGTGATAACTGACGACATGGTGGCCCTGCTCCTTGAGAAGCGTCTGAATCAGCTGACCGCTGATATCGGTTTCTGGCGTGCGGGTATCGCTACAGGTGAGGACCATGCACCCGATTGATTCGGGTGCATGGCTTTTGTGTTCATGATGAGTTGGTGTTGTCACGTGTTGGTGAGATGCTCCTGTAGCAGTCGACTGTCACACTTTGGTCAAGTCTGAACGGTACACGCGACCCGGTGTCTGTTATTTCCACACCGCATCAGGATTTAACGTCGTAGCTGGCGTCCCCTTTGCTACATGTTCATCAAGGATCGTGGCAACGTCGGCTTCCGTGACCTTGGAATACCACGTATTGTCGGGATAGACCACCACGGTGGGTCCTTGCTCACACGGCCCAAGGCAGCCTGTAGCGCTGACTAGAACTTCTCCAGGGGGGACCGTACGTTGCATCAACCCCATGTTGAAGGCCATGAGCAGCTGTGCTGCACCGGCTGAGCCACATGACGGCTTGGGATGGCCGGGAGGGCGGGAATTCGTACAGACGAGAATATGATATTTAGGTTTTGGCATGATCTCCTCAATAACAATCGGTATGTATTATCTGACCACGATATGTCTATCGTGGTCTATACGACTCCCATTGCTGAATCACTTCCTCCGGAAGCTTCCACTGCTTGAGCCCTTTCAGTACCCAATCGACGTAGTGGTCTTTGGGTTTAAACTTGCCGATCGGATTGGCCGCATAGGTGGTCACGAGTTCTTTTTCTCCGGCCTCGGACGTGACGGTGACTTGCAGATGGCGGTAAGCTCCCTGCGGTACATCCTGTTCAAACTGATCCATAATCTGTATGTCTTCGTCCGTCAATTCGAATACACCGCCCCAGGTTTTTTCACCTACCGAATGGACGACACTCGCGAGCCCACAGCGCCATTGTGACGACCACCGACAAAACTTCACCGTATGGTCGGCCAACGTCGCGAGGTGTAGAAACCTGTGTTCCGGAGCTCGTCGTGTCAGTTGTGCGGGGTTGAGAAGATCGCCGTACAAAAAAAACTTCATGCATGTCACTCATCTGTGACCGACTACCGCCAAGCCATGTTGCTACTTGTAACACACCGGCTTTTCGCCAGACAAGCGCCACTGCTCTCGATCAGTCCGGACAGCCGCATTGACATGACATCCGCGCCTTCCTAAGATGCCGCAGAGGTGACTCGAATCTAAGGCCTGACTTCCCTGGCGAGACCATTACGTTCTGCATGGCTGAGCACGATACAGTTCCAAGACCCTTCGGCAGTCGCATCACCCACTATGCCGTTGTGTGTGTTGTCCTATTAGGCGCGCTCTACTATGTGTGGACAACGTTACCATCTGCGACCCCGGCACGAGCACCACAGGAAGCTGAAGCCTTAGCCTTGGTGCAGAACTACCCCGCGATCGGATATCCAACAATCGCGCAGGCGATGGATGGCCATGCCCGCGCGATGAAAGACCGTGGGCAGGGGGTCCGTCTAGGTGAATGGCGAGTGAAACACGTCGAAGGAGATGTCTTTGAAATTCGTATCCAACTTCGTGACCAAGGGGTTCGGGGCCAGTGGTTCGAGCGCGAGTTCATTTGGCATGCGCACCTTCAACTCAAGAAGGTCAACGCCGCCTCGTTGCCGGCGGATGGAGTGACCCCTAAAGCACCTGACCCCGATCCACCAACGACTCCTTCACCATCGGGTTCATCAACAAGTTAAGCGGGCTCCCTCAGAGACGGCGGAATGGCGATCTGGACTTCATCACCTTGGACGCGGACCTCGCAACACACGACCTGGAAGTTAGAGTTGCCGACTCGTTCTCCCGAAATGACACTGAACCTCCATCCGTGCCAAGGACACTCGATCACTCCTTCGCACAGTTTCCCTTCTCCGAGTGGACCACCCGCGTGAGGACAAGAGTTATCGATCGCATAAAATCTCCCTGCCACATTGAACAACGCAATCCACATCCCATCGACCTCGACGGTTCGCCCGGTGCCGGGTGGAATCTCATGCGTGAAGGCAACTCTCACAAAGTCGTGTGTCATACAGTACCATGTCCTCCGTCGGTGGCATGCCGCATGAGAGCGGTCGTTGCTTGATTTCAGAGCCACCTTATGGCATAGAATTATGAGCGCGTAGCCCTGCCTATGAACACACTCCTTGACCGCTGTGGAAGCCCGATTGGGGATGAGGTTCTTGCATGGAAATGACCCTTCTGCTTAACGCGACCTATGAACCCCTGCGGGTCGTACATTGGCAAAAAGCGATCGCGCTCCTCTGGCAAGGAAAAGTGGAAGTCCTGGAAGTGTACGACCGGGAAATCCACGGGATTTCGCTGTCCATCAAGCTGCCCGCCGTGATGCGGCTGCTGAAACTGGTCAAGTTGAAGGACAGTCATCGCGCCGTCAAGTTTTCTCGCATCAACATTTTTACGCGAGACGGATACTGTTGCCAATACTGCAACCGCAAGTTTCGGACCGAAGAGCTGACCTTCGATCATGTCGTGCCTATCGCAAAAGGCGGAAAGAAGACCTGGGAGAATATTGTGACCGCCTGTTGGCGCTGCAATAATCGCAAGAGTGGGCGGACTCCTGAAGAGGCCGGCATGAAACTGAAGAAGCGGCCTGTGAAGCCTCGCTGGAGCCCTGTCATTACCATCACGATCGGCATTCGCAATACACCGGAAAGTTGGCGCGATTATCTCTATTGGAATATGGAGTTGGATGCGGATCCTGCTGA
>CAZAKX010000175.1:0-5764 GCA_964485915.1 uncultured Nitrospira sp.
GGCGAAATTCCAGCAAGCGGTCTACGTCTCAAATCTGCTTACAGTGTCTACGACGCTGAGCTGAAGTTTCGGCGTGAACTTGCGCAGGTCGCGCAAGGGAACGAGGATCCAGAATGCCGGAGTGGGCTGGTCCTCCAAGGCTTGCTCAAGCCGATGGACTGTCCGGCCTTCGGGACTCGTTGCACCCCGGAGCAGCCGTTGGGCGCGCCGATGGTGTCGAGCGAAGGAGCTTGTGCCGCATACTATAGATATCGAAGCCACGTAAAATGTGAAAAGTGAGAAGTGAAACGCGAGAAGTGAAATGTGAAGCGGGCTTCGCGAGAGAGACAACTATGAGCCATAACAAACCCTTTGAACCGGCGTGTCCCTTGCCTGTCTCAACCAAGAACACTGTGCAGCTTGCGCATGGTGGGGGCGGTCGGCTGATGCAGGAGTTGATTCAAGGTGTCTTCGTGCGGGCATTTGACAATCCTCTACTAGACTCCTTGCATGATGGTGCTACCTGGCCGGTGGAGAAAGGAACGCTTGCTTTCACTACCGATTCGTATGTGGTGCGTCCGCTGTTTTTCCCTGGGGGTGATATCGGAAGTTTGGCGGTGAACGGCACGATCAACGATCTAGCCATGTGCGGCGCCAAGCCTCTCTATCTCAGCGCGGGATTCATCTTGGAAGAGGGACTCAGTATGGATGTGCTGCAGCGAGTCGTGCACTCGATGGCAGAGGCCGCGAGGGTGGCAGGTGTGCCGATTGTGACCGGTGATACCAAGGTCGTGGATCGCGGCAAGGGCGACGAGATTTTCATCAATACGTCCGGGGTGGGCCTGGTGCCAGCCGGTGTTCGTGTCTTGCCGACGTTGATCCAGCCGGGTGATGCGATTCTCGTGAGCGGCGATCTTGGATCCCATGGTGTGGCGGTCCTCAGTGTGCGAGAAGGACTAACGTTCGACGGCAACGTCGAAAGCGATTCGGCGCCATTGCATCATATCGTCGCCGACCTGATCGACAGCGGTATCGACATCCATTGCCTGCGCGATCTCACACGCGGCGGGCTGGCCAGTGTGCTGAACGAACTGGCCGAAGCGGCCAAGGTCGGGATGACGGTGGAAGAGCCAGCCATTCCGGTGAGTGAACCGGTGCGTGGAGCCTGCGAGCTATTGGGACTTGATCCACTTTATGTGGCGAACGAAGGACGTTTCGTGGCGATCGTGCCGGCTCAGCAGGCTGAAGCCACTCTCGCCGTCATGCGACGGCACAAGGCGTCGAGCCTGGCTGCTCACATCGGGATGGTCACAGATCGCGATGCTTCGATGGTTGCCCTGCGGACCGTCGTTGGCACGCATCGTGTCCTTGATTTACTCTCGGGCGAGCAACTCCCGCGTATCTGCTGAGGGCATGCCAATTGTCAGCATACGAATTGCAAACGGTATCGAAAGACCACGCATTTCACGGTGACTTGAATCATGAATCGCAGCATGAAAGACGGCCTAGTGCTGGGGACAACGTTGCTCGTGATCCATTCGTTTGCTTCGTTCCTCGTGTTTCTCTACTGTCATATCAATACGGAAGGCCAATCGGTCTTCGCCTATTTTCTTTTCTTTGTCCTTGATGCGCCGACCGTACCCTTGGCGTTCGAGATCGAAGGCCAAATCGGCCTCCTCGCCGGCCTGACCGACTCCTGGACCGACTTGTGGTACTACGGGTATCAAGGGGTCAACCTGAGAGCCTTCATTCTGACGGCGCTCTTTGGAGGACTGCACTGGTTCGTCGTCGGACTTCTCTTGAGCTACGCAGTTGGTCGGATTCAGCAACGAGTGACACTGAAACGCCAGCTGGCGTGAACACGCATTCGTTACGTGCCACACTTCCGAGTTCATCTGTCATTCCTCAGCTGTAGCATTCCGCAACAGCGATCGGCCAACGCACGTGGAATTTTTCCCGATGATGAGGTATGGCCCTGCCGTGGATCGCACAAGGTCCTGTACTTTCAACAGCTTCAGACTGGGCGGAGGGCTCAGTGTGGTGACGTATACATGGCACGAGGATTGCGTCACGGTGAAAACAGGAATGGGGGGAATGGGATGTCATCACAAGCTCTGACCTTGTTGGTTCTGCTGGTTCTGGCAGGAGGGTCCGTTGCACCAGCTGCTTCTGAGGGACAGGGCGGTAACGGAAAGGCGCTACGTGAGTACTATGATCTCCAGGAAGGGAAGCGCCTCTACGAGCAATATTGCCGATTCTGTCATGGAGACCAGGGGAAAGGAAATGCCTATGACGTGACCCCTCCACCGGCGGATCTCACCAGTCCCGCCGTGCAGCAGAAGTCGGATTTCGAGCTGACCAAGACCATTCACGGGGGAGAGCGGGGAACTGCGATGGGAGCATGGAGCTGGACCTTGTCTGACAAGGATAAGCAGAATGTCCTGAAGTACATCCGATGGTTGGGGCGATGACAAACCACGAGAAGCGAAAACAGATCATCCCATGGATTGATCCGGAGGAACGAGTGACTGTGCACTTTCTCGACCAGAAGGACCTGAACGCCGAGGTGACGGGGACGACTGAGGAATTGGTCGATCTGTCGATTGAAACCGACGTGCCTCACATCAAACAGCGAGTCTCGATCCCCCTGAGGCTCACCGAACTTTCGGAGGACCTCGGGCATTATACGCGGGACCCTGAACGGCCATTGAAACATCGCCGGCTCATGCTGATCGTCGATGAGAAACGGCCGCCTGTCGTCTATTAAGAGAACAGACGTTCTTCGTGTTGCTAAGAGTCTCCTCGCATGCTCACTTGTTAGGAATATTCCGTGTAGTAGAATCTTGGCAAGCACTCAGGTCATGCATTCTGTCATGAGAGGTCTGATACGAATGATCGATTTGTCCTACCGTCGATGGGAAAAGAGAACGAGTCATGGTGATCAGGGGCGTGCCTCAATGGGCCAAAGCCTACTCCTCGTTGCCATCATGTTGGGGATGTCCAGCTGCCTGTCACCTGAATCGATCGATCTGAGCTCCTACGATCCCTCACATGATCAAACTGCCATCGCCGGCTATTATAAGAATCAGGCCGATGCGATTCGCGAGAAGGCCAATGCGCAAGCGACGGCTGCTGTGCGTTATGAAGCGCTCTTTGGACCGGAGGCCGACTTGGTTTCCGGTGCCAAGTCATTGGCGCACTACTATGAGCAGACGGCACAGGAATTAGAACGCGTGGCTCAAGCCCATCAGGCTGTTGATCGGAACAAGCGAGCGCCGGCGGCTGTTCGGTGAATTGTGAGATTGGCGCGAAACGCACACAACAAGAATGAGGAGGGATCTATGAAACAGTCTTCAATCGTTCGGCTCCTGCTTATGCTGATCCCGATACTGATGGTCCTCGAGGGCTGCAGTACTACGGTGCAGCCGGGAAACCGAGGGCTGCGGTGGTACCCTCTCACCAGCGGACTGATCAAGGAGCCTCTGAAGGAAGGAATCTACTGGCGGGCGCCCTGGAATGACGTCTTCGTGTATGACACGAGATGGAAGAGCTTTAGAGAAAAGGTGGATGCGCTGACCGCGGACGATCTGCCGGTCACCGTGTATGCCGCGATTACCATGCGCCCAATCCCGGATGAAGTCTATTTTCTGGCCCAGGAAGTGGGACCAGACTGGTACAAGCAGTTGGTGCACCCACAGCTCTTGTCGGCGGTGCGCGGTGTGGTCGCGAACTATTCCATGGTCACGCTTCCGGAGCGCAGCAGCGAAATCGGGAATAAGATCGAAGCCGTGGTGGTCGAAGCGTTGAAGGGGCGTCACCTAGACGTCTACAACGTGGCGCTCTCGGAAATGGAATTTTCCCAGATGGTGTTGAGGGCTATCGAACAAAAGCAAGCCAAGGAACAGGAGAAAGAGCAGAAGGACTTCGAGGTGGTCATTGCTCAGCGCAATGCCGACATTGCCCGGATTCAGGCCAAGGGCGAGGGAGATTCCTTGAAGATTCGTGCGGAGGGCGAGGCCGACAGCATGAAGATCCGCGCGATGGGACAGTCACAGGCCCAGGAAACCATTACCAAGACGCTGACACCGGACTATTTGAAATACAAGCTCTATGATAGCCCCAATGCCAAAACGATCATTGTGCCCGACAAGATGAATGTTCCGATGATCATCAGCCCTGGGGCTGATCAACCGCGATAGAGGTCGTTATTGGACTGATTGTGAACGGAGTGGGGATGGGCGGAGGAAAGCACATGGCAGCATTGGCGTGGAGGCAGAGATGAATCGTCAACTCCTACTGTGGCTCATGGCCATCGCCTTACTCGCAACGGTCGGCTGTCACCCCCGACACCCACCCCATACACCCCAGCCGTTTGGCATGAAGGAGGTGACTAAAAGTCCGTCTTCATCGGCAATCTTACCGCCTTAAACAAAATGTCATTCAGATTCCCACCGAACCGACATGAACGACAACCGTGGCTCACGTCCCGCTCGTCGAGTTCCAATCTGGAGCCGAACTCAACTGGGGAGGAATACCATTGCGCGGACGATTTGTTTCAGAGGTGTGGTATTCCTATTTGCGCTGCTCTCGGGTTGCGCTTCGCCGGTCGAAGGCCTGTGGCCGCCACCTCCGGACTCTGCCACTCAGACCATCGTGGTGTCGATCGACACCTGGCATGCCATGATCGCCTTTCCACGGAACAATGAGACTGAGGACTCAGCACTCGGTTCTCAGCCCTTCTATGAAGAGTGGGGGTATGCCGAGCGTGCCTGGTATCTGGAGGGAAAGACGGGAGTAAGTGGTGTTGTGCGAGCACTGTTCTGGCCGACCGAAGGCGTCGTGGAAGTTGGGCACCATGATCGCGTCTGGGCGGAGCGCACACCGCAACCGCCTGCTGAGCTGTTCCTGTTTCGCGTGACCGACGAGGGTTATCAGCGACTGCGCCAACACCTGCGCGGGACCATCTCGGTTGAGACACCAATCGCCTCGGTCGGTCAATCTAGCTTCTATCCGGCTTTGCGCTCCTACCACCTGTTTTACACCTGCCATCAGTATGCGGCTCTCGCCTTGCGTGAAGCCGGCTTGCCGATCTTACCGTTCTGGGCGTTCAACCGGACCAGTCTCGCCTGGCAACTGCGACGCATCGCGAGGTTTATCGAGGAGCAACCAGCGGATATTCCTGCCGGTCAATTACGTTGAGCGAACCCAGTCCGGCGTCACAATCTATGTGGACAGCTGGTATTGGCCAGCGTGGTGGATAAGCGTGAGGCTTTGCAGTAGACCCATCCGAAATAGATGCTGGGACTGCCATGCTGGACTACGCAGCTGGTCTTGACCAATAATCACGCGGCGCGTTACTATTGGTACCCGTGATCAAGACGTTTAAGTGTGCCGATACGGAGGCGCTTGCCAAAGGATCGCATGTCAGGCGATTCGCGAATATCGCGGCCGTGGCACGACGCAAGCTGCGGCAGTTGGAGATTGCGGGTCAGCTCAACGATCTGAGGGTTCCGCCTGGAAATCGACTGGAAGCCTTGAAAGGGGACCGCGCAGGCCAGCACAGCATTCGTATTAACGATCAGTTCCGCCTTTGCTTCCGTTGGACGGACACAGGGGCTGAAGATGTCGAGGTCGTGGATTATCATTGAATGAGGACAACGATGCGCAAACTCAAGCCTGTCACGCCTGGTGAGCTCTTGCTAGAGGAATTCCTCAAACCAATGGAGATCAGTCAGTATCGCTTGGCGAAGGAAATCGGTGTGCCGGCACAGCGGATCGGCGATAT
>CAZAKX010000176.1:0-5748 GCA_964485915.1 uncultured Nitrospira sp.
GAGGCAAGGCCGGCTCCACCCCATGTCTTTTTAACACCTCAATCACTGCGTCCCCCACCCCATCATCAAAATAGTTGGCGGCGCATCCGTGGAAATAGGCCACGGTCTTGGAGGGTGATGAGTCTGTCCCATTTGGAATCAACTGCCCATGCCGTTCGCGCAGATGCCGTTGGGCTAGTTTCGGCAACACGAGATCATGGGGCAAGCGGGCCGTCGGAGCCAACATCTTCATGATCGGCGCGGTGATCCGTTCCAACAGTCTTCTGAAGGCTGGCCGATCCCAGAGTCTCTGAGTGTCCGCCAGCACGTGCAAGAAGGCGTCAAAGGCGGTTCCCTGTGCCTGCCGCCTGAAGATCCAACCGGCAAATCGATTCGGATGCTCTGCCCGCTTCTGCAGAATCAGATCGGACACGTCCACACCGGCCGGACAGATGGTGCGGCACGACTTGCAGTTCAGGCAGGATTCAACGACTCGTTTGGAATTGAGATAACTATAGTCGTTGGCTGTGACAATCTCGAACCAGCCGCGCGCGCTCATGTCCTCCGATTGAAAGACATCGTACACGGGGCACACAGAGTTACATTTCGCACAAGTCGCGCAGGATTTGGAGAGTCGCGTGTAGTCGATATGGTCGGTGAAGGGAGCCTCGCTCAACTTGATCCCAGGATTGAGGATATTCCCCGGATCAAACGCCTTCTTGACCTGCACAAAGAGGTCATACAGCTCTTCTCCGAACATGGTCTTGACGAACCCAGCCCGGACGCGACCATCGCCATGTTCTCCACAAATCGAGCCGCCGAACCGATTCAGCACAGTCGCATGGATCTCTTGGTAGGCCTGCACCATCTTCTGGAAATCGCCGGTGTCGTTGACGTCCAACAGCGGAACGATATGCGCATTCCCATTACCAATATGGCCGAAGATCGCCACGGGCACCTGTTGTCCTCCAAAAAACTCCTCGACGTATCGGATTAGTTCGCTGATTCGTTCAGCCGGTACGACGACATCATCAACGAAGTTGATCGGCTTTTTTTTGGCTCCAAATCGATAGAGAGTCGGGTAGAGGGCTTTTCGGGCTTTCCAGAGTTGCTCCCGCTGTGCCGCATCAAATGCAACCGTAGGTTCAGACGCCAGTTTATACGATCGACAGATGGCTGCCATCACGTCGGCCTTTTCACGGAGATCGATCTCAAGCGAATCGGCATCTAACTCAACCAGCAATGTGGCCGCCGCATCATCCGGAATGCCATGCTTTCCACGACCAATCAAATTAAGCGTGTTGGCATCCATGACTTCCAAGGCGCTTGGCTGGAGCGTCAGCAGCTGAGGGACGGCTTGACCGACCTCTTCGAGACTCTGGAAATGAATCAGCGCCGTCAACGTCGCCACAGGCTTCGCCGCCAACATGATCTTGGCTTCACTCACGATCCCCAGCGTTCCCTCGCTGCCCACAAACAGCTTGGGGAGATCGAAATGGCCTCGGGCCAATCCATCGGCCACCCCAAAGAGATTGTATCCACAGCTGTTCTTACTGACGGTCGGTTGCTTAGCAGCAATGAGGTCGGCATGAGCCTGAGTGAATACAAGCACGTCGCGCAATGCAGGGACGGACGTCAATAACCGTTCAAGCGTCGGATCATTCAACGCATACGATCGAGCCTCGATCCAGGAGGATGAGGTCAGACACAGCCGAAGGCTTTGGATGTTGTCCTTTACGGATCCATATCGCAACGTATGCGGGCCGGAGGAATTATTGGCGATCATGCCACCCAGCTTGCACATATCCCCACTGGATGGGTCAGGGCCAAACAGGAGCCCTTGCGAACTGAGCTGTTTGTTCAATTCCGCCAACACGATACCTGGCTGAACACGAGCCCAGCGCTCTTCCCGGTTCACTTCAAGGATTCGATTCATCCGTGACACATCGAGAATGATGCCGGACCCGATGGCAGAACCGGTCAGATTCGTCCCAGCGGCTCGAGGCGTCAGTGGAATGCCGCGTGACACAGCGTAGCTAACTGTCGCAGCGATATCATCTTCTGACTCGACCAGCACAACGGCCTGTGGAGAAACACGGTAGATACTGGCGTCTACCGCATAGGCTGTAAGCGCGGGGCCATCGTCCAAGACCTTCTCTACTCCCAAGAGAGCGCGAAGATCCTGGGCAACGACGCGGCTCTTTGTCGGTTGGATCAATGATGGAGAAGAAGATGTCATATGCTGTAACTCATTCCTAAGCAGGACAGTCTGTGGGTTCCCACCGTCGTTGTTCCTGGCCTGCAATTTCTCTTACAATGCAGATCACCATGGATCGGCCGATTTTATTCATCACGCGTCTGCTGCCTCAGCCAGTGATGGCTGCCATCCCTCGACACTATCAGATACTGGCTGAACCAGTCGATCGACCCGCGACAGCCGAGGAACTGCGGCGCGGTTTTTCTCAGGCCGATGCCGTGATCTGTACGCTGGCCGACCTCATCGACGCCTCACTGCTGTCCCACACGACAACGCTGAAAATCATCGCCAACTATGCCGTCGGCCACAACAACATCGACCTGTCTGCCGCAGCTGAACGTGGCATCATCGTGACCAATACACCAGACGTGTTGACCGATGCCACTGCCGATCTGACGTGGGCGCTGTTGTTGGCGGTCGCGCGACGTGTTGCCGAAGGAGATGCCTGGGTTCGAACCGGCAAATGGACGGGATGGACGCCGACGCAGATGCTGGGCGCCGACATCACGGGGAAAACTTTGGGCATTATCGGGATGGGACGCATCGGCCAGGCAGTGGCGCAACGAGCCGCCGGTTTTCGAATGTCGGTACTCTATGCGGCCCATCATGCTGTTTCAAGTCCTCCTGGTCTTTCCTGGACTCGGCAGTCACTCGATACCGTGCTCACACACTCCGACTTCCTCTCGCTCCATGTTCCGCTCACCAACACCACTCATCACCTGATCGGCCAACGTGAACTCGCTCGGATGAAGCCGACAGCCTTTCTCATCAACACATCGCGGGGGCCGGTCATCGATGAGGCCGCCTTGCTGTCGGCGATTGAGAGAAGAACCATCGCCGGCGCAGGACTGGATGTCTACGAACACGAACCGGCGATCCCCCCTGCGCTGTGTTCACTGGCGAATGTCGTCTTGCTTCCTCACCTCGGATCGGCCACGCTCGAGACGCGTGTTCGGATGGGACTGATCTGTCTCGACAATATTGCAGCCGCACTGGAAGGCCGATTGGTTACAAATCGGGTGAACTGAAGGATGAGAGAGGACCAGCGCGGCACCCTACGCGGCATACCGAAAACCAGCGTCCCCTCCTCCTTGCTTTCCCTTCAAGGCTGCCAGACGCTGGGGGACGTCATGGAACGAAGGAATCGACTGGAAGGCATAGGCGGCCTTCTCCCACTGTTTTTCAGCTTCGTACAGTAAGCCCAACTCATACCGTATGGCTTGCCCCTTTGCGCCCTCACATCGCGGATCAGCCAAGACCGTCTCCAGCCCGCGAATGGCGAGAGCGATCTGGTGCTCTTCCTTGAGACAGACCGCTGTCATAAGCGCTGAATCAAGATAGAACGAATCACTGTTCATCGACACCTGGAACTCTTCCTTCGCCTCTCCATACAGTCCCATATTCTTATACGCCACACCTAGCGCGTAGTGTGCTTCATAGTCGGGCGGCGGCCCAACGGGTTCCTTTGTCGCCACCGTGGGAGCAACGGATGGTTTCTTTTGATCAGTCATGCGGCTCGAGGACGGATCAACGACCGACTTCGTCGGATGGGGCACTGGTGCCGGGGTCGCTTTGGATTCCTGTCTCCTGTCCTTCGTCTCGGGGGTTGGCTTCACAGTCGATGGCGCACGAACCGGCTGACTCTCCTCCTGACGCGAGGGCGTTGGCGACGGGGGCGCTGCTTTAGCAACCGCCGACACCTGCGTGGTCGATGCAGGTGTGAGCTGTATCCCTTCTTTTTTCTGAGCATCCTGCTCGTGGGCGTCACTCATGACCGGCAACCCGTGATCTTTGTCGAACGGATTCACGTCGTCAGGTTCCGCCCCAACAAGGGAAAATCCTTGAGCCTCTTGAGTCTGTGCCTCCAGACCGTTTGCCGAATCCTCCTCCCGATCGATCCCAGCCGACTCACGACTCAGGCCTAAAGAAGGCGCACCGACCCGTGCCTCAGGTTCAGACGCAATCTGTACGGATTCTCTCGGCTCTGCCGAGACATCTCCCCTTATCCTCACCGCCAACCGATTCACGAACGCCTCATCGGTAGACAGTGACCTCACTTTTTCAAAGAGTTCTTCGTGGAGGCTTTCCATTCCCGGTTCAGGGTGCTCCAATAATAGTTCGACCGCCTTCGCGTATTGAAGCGCTGCGCCGGAATGATCTCCTTTTTCTTCATAGAGTTCACCATTCAGTTCCAGTAAGGGAACCGAGTTCGGCTCAGCAGAGAGAAACTCCTGAATCAGTGATTCGGCCAACCCGAGATCATGGGCCCGTAACGCGGCTCCCGCTAAGAAGCGATATTCGCCCAGTGCGACTTGCACATCCCCTCGTTGTAAGTGCAACCGAGCGAGGAGCTGACAGACTTGCGGATTACCAGGTTCTCGCGTAAGCATCTGGTTCAAAATCGCTTCCGCTCCGGCATATTGCTTCTCGTCAATGCGCCGGATCGCTTCGGTCAGGAGGTCGAGCGGCTCAGACGGTTTCTGCGTCGGTACGGAAGAACCGGGTTTGACGACATTGACCGCTCCAGTCCCACCTTTCTTGATGCTTTCGACAAACTGATCCGCTTCACTATTCGCCGGATCGATCCTCAGGACGGCAAGATATGCGTCCTTCGCTTCATCGTATCGACCTTGCGCCGATCGTTCGCGGCCCAGCTGCAGATAGACTTTGGTCGCTTCATCCTGCTGGTTTTCCTGGACACAGAGTTCTGCGACACGCTGTTGTGCATTGAGATTCGACGGGTCCTGAATGACGATCTTCTTGTAGATTTCGAGTGCGTCTTTGCCTCGACGCTCCTTCAGATAGTACTTTCCGAGCGTGAGATAGTCTTGAACCGCGCTACTGATGAGCCCTCGCTCAACGTTGAGGTCGCCGAGGTGGCGATAGACTTCATAGCGCGTGGGATCACACTTGAGGACTTTCTTGAAGGCGGCGATCGCTTTAAGGGTAGCACCCTCCGCTCGAAATGCCGATGCGGCTTGGAGAAATGCCGTGGCAGCTTCCCCTGGAACGTTCCGTTTTAAGTGTAGATCTCCGATGGAATTATGAATGCTCCCGTCGCCGGGCATTTCCGTGGCCAGTTTCTTCCATTCGGCAATCGCCGCTTCAAACTGTCCACGGGAAGCCAGGAGTTGAGCTTGCTGAAGAACGCGACTGCGATCCGGTGGCACAACCATTTCCTCCACAAACGGAACAGCCAAACGCTAACAGTCTCACTGAGTTTTGTCTAGGAAATGGCAGAATCAGACGGGAGAACAGCTCGGCAGTAGAAACCGCCCCTCCTGTTCGGAGGACCGGCTCTCCAGCCGAGCACGGTAAGACGAGTCTACGTTAAGATGCAGCGATCGCTGACTTGAGAACGTTAGCCGATTGGGGCCCTTTGGCTCCTTGGACAATGTCAACCTCCACGTTTTCCCCTTCCTTGAGGGTCTTGAAGACATCCCCCTGCAACGCCGATTAATGGACAAAGACGTCTTCTCCGCTATCCAGCCGGATAAACCCGAATCCCTTCC
>CAZAKX010000177.1:0-2824 GCA_964485915.1 uncultured Nitrospira sp.
GTACATCGTTTGAAAAGATGGCGGAAGAGAGGCCTTGTGGGACATCGTTCTGCATGGTGATGGCTTCGTCCATGGTGTGGAACGGCATGACATACAGGATCGGGGCAAACGTTTCACGCTGCACGATAGGCCATCGGTTCTGGGCCCGCACGATCGTTGGTTCGACAAAATACCCTGGACGATTCAGCACTCGCCCCCCATACACAATTTCACCACCTTCTTTCTTGATCTCGTCGAGCGCAGCGCGATAGCTTTCCACGGCCACCTGGTCGATGAGCGGCCCCATGAGGACGTCCTGGTCAAGCGGATTTCCGATATGGACTTGGGCATAGGCCTTCACGAGTCTGCCGACCAATTCCTCATATCGCGACTCATGAATCAGAAGTCGTCTGGTCGTCGTGCAGCGCTGGCCTGCGGTCCCGACAGACCCAAATACGATTGCTCGGACCGCCATGTCCAGATCAGCGGTCTCATCGACGATGACGGCATTATTGCCGCTGAGTTCGAGGAGCGTTCTCCCCAATCGCTGTCCTACCGCGGCGGCGACCCGACGGCCCACCGGAACCGATCCTGTGAAGGAAATGAGAGGCAATCGCTCGTCCTGCACCATCTGCTCTGCGAGCGCCGCTTGATCGGTGATAAAGAGTGAAAAAATTCCCGGAAACCCCTGTTGCTGCATCACTCGATTGCAAATCTGCTGCACCGCAATGGCGCAGAGCGGCGCCTTGGGCGACGGTTTCCAAATGACGGTATCACCGGCAATGGCGGCCACGAAGGCGTTCCAGGCCCACACGGCAACGGGAAAATTGAATGCCGTGATGACACCTACCGGGCCCAACGGATGCCACTGTTCACTCATACGGTGAGCCGGCCGTTCTGATTGCATCGTCACACCGTAGAGCATCCGTGACTGGCCGACGGCAAAATCAGCCATATCGATCATTTCCTGCACTTCTCCGTCACCCTCCGCCTTGATCTTGCCGACCTCCAGGGACACCAACGTTCCCAACTGATCTTTCTTCTCACGAAGGGCCTGGCCAATGAGCCGGATGACCTCACCTCGCTTTGGGGCCGGGACCATGCGCCAGGTTCGAAACGCCTCTACTGATTCTTTAACAATCCGCTGATAATCATCTGATGAACATGGATAGACCCCCGCGATTTGCTCCCCAGTGGAAGGGTTTATCGAAGAGATGAGGGATCCATCATTTCGTCCGGACCACCAAGTGCTACCAGTACTTCCTCCGGAATTCACGGCTTGGATACCCAGGTCACGTAATACCGCTGTATGAATGGTGCTCATCTGAACGAGGCTCCTAAGTCATTCTCCAAAAAGGTCTGCAATGGAATCGATTCCTGTGTCACAAATCCATGGTACTGCGCGGGGTTCTTCAAGACAAGATCCATGACACAGCAGGCGCTGGAAGCAGTCGTCACTTGAATAGCCGACCATAGTTTACCCTTGATGCATTGAGGGTAAATCTTTTTCGCGTAATTCTCCTCGAATAATCCACCGCCTTTCGTCCCGGTGACCGACGCATAGATCAGAACGACGTCCTGCAAGGTTTGAGGAATCGCCCGCTCGAGCACGCGCTTGAGTGTCTCGCGGTCCTCATTCAGCTTGAGGTCTTTCATTAACAAGTGAATTTTTTCGCAGTGGCCGGGATAGCGGAGTGTCTTGTAGTTCATGGTTCTGACTGTTCCGGCATAACTATCGGCCAACGTGCCCAACCCTCCTGACGTATTGAAGGCTTCATACAGGAGTCCATCCAGCTCCAGGGTCTCATATCCTTCGAGCGGCTGGAGAGGGACCTTCTCGCCCTCTTCGATACCGTAACAGACATTGCCGTATTCGTTGATCAATCCATCGGTTGACCAGGTCAACGAATACTTGAGCGCATTGCTGGGATGCACCGGCAGCGCACCGACGCGCATCTTGACCGTATCCAACGTTTCGAAATGGGTCATGAGCTCGTGGGCGACGATGCTGATGAATCCTGGGGCCAAACCACATTGGGGCATAAAGGCATGGGTGGCCCCTGTACTCAACACTTTGATCTGGCTCGTGACCTCGACGTCTTCCGTCAGATCGAAATAATGCAGGTGATGGGTCAACGCTAGGCCGGCGACCGTGGGATTGCAAAAATAGGGGAGACTCGAAAGAATCGCATCAAACTGATGGGCGGACAGATAGGTGCTGACGGCATCCGGGTGGCGCACATCAAGCAAGCAGGGAGTCACTCGCTCCAACCCGAGGTCCTCGACCAAATGCTTGGACGCATCGAGGGTCATATCACCTAGATGAACCTCGTAGCGGCCGGTTTGATTGAGTAGGCAGGCAATCAACGAACCGATCTTGCCAGCCCCGAGCACAAGCACACGCTTCATGATAAGGCATTATACTCCACCATTAGGGGACGAGCACTTGCTTTGAAAAATGTTGCGAGCCGACACGCGTAGCTGTTTAATTTTGCTCGAGTGAATCGATGAGGTATTGGGGACGACCGGTCGGTTCAGTTGTAGTTTGATTGTGTCGGCAGGGTGGGATATCCGCTTGCAGCCTTCTCAGCAATGTTGTCATCTTCATCGTATTCGGCACTTCACAAATCCACACGTGCATCCCGGATTCCAATTCATCGAAGTGCCGTTGTACGCGAAAGCTCGGCTGCTCCATGAAGTAAGCGGAAAGAAAACCATTCACAGCGGTCACGACCCAAGGATGTTCCTTGATATAGCGGTAGCTGAGCCGGAGCTCGGTTACCGTCATGTCCTGTCCAGTCTCCATCCCGACAATCTATCAAGTTTTACGTTGAGCACGTCTGGT
>CAZAKX010000177.1:2924-5720 GCA_964485915.1 uncultured Nitrospira sp.
GTGACCAGGTGGAAGATGAAGACATGTTTGGGACCGGATGGCAAATAGGACGCCATGGTGCTTGAGTCAGGCTCACGTGTACACCACGGAGACGAGAATTCACCGTTGAAGAAAACCGCGCCATCCAATTTCACGGCCTTCAGGACTTCAGACAGCACATCCATCTGGTGAACTTCCACGACGAGGGGTTTGGGCTAAACCGGCTGGACGCCCGGATAAACGACGTGCAGTGTAGCACTCTGCTGATAAGAGAGCTAGACGCGCGGCTAAGACGCCACAGAGTCTGTCTTGTACAGTGCAAGCAGAGACAGCGTGGTGCAGCAAGCAGCGCCATTGATTCAGAGCAATGCATGGATGGGAGGAGGGCAGCATGACGAACGCAACGGTTGGAGCAAGGGACGGTCTCAAGGCTCGGCTCAAAGCGATCTGGACGGCTGGGGACTACGATCGGTTTTCACGGTACTTGGAAAGTGGTGCGCGAGAGTTTTACGAGCGACTCGACATCGCGCCGGGTAGCCAATTACTTGATGTCGCCTGTGGCTCCGGCCAGCTCGCGCTGATGACGGCGAAAGATGGGATGGAGGTCACCGGTGTGGATATCGCCGGGAACTTGGTAGAGCGGGCACGGGCTCGCGCAAAAGCAGAAGGGCTGAAGGTCCAGTTTCAGGAGGCCGATGCCGAAGCGCTTCCCTTCGACGACGCGAGTTTCGACGTGGTCGCCAGTCTCATCGGTGCAATGTTTGCTCCACGGCCCGACCATGTCGCGAAGGAATTACTGCGGGTATGTGTGCCGGGCGGTACCATCGCCATGGCCAATTGGACGCCGCAGGGATTCATTGGACAAATGTTCAAGACGGTTTCGAAGTTCATTGCACCGTCCGGTATGCCGTCACCGGTGCTGTGGGGCGACGAGCCGACGGTTCGCGAGCGGCTTGGCCACGGACTCTCGCAGCTCAGCCTGACGAGGCGGCAGTACCTCTTCAGCTATCCCTTTCCTCCGTCGGAGGTTGTGGAGTTCTTTCGGCAGTATTACGGGCCGGTCAACCGCGCCTTTGCGTCGCTTGATGCCGAGGGACAAGTGCAATTGCGGCAGGATCTGGAACTGCTCTGGACAGCCCACAATCGAGCTGGAGCGCACTGCACGACTGTTTTTGCGGAGTATCTGGAAGTCGTCGGTATTCGGGTGTAACCGAGAACGCCAGAATAGAACAGGAGTCGAGGAGCCTAGTTAGTAACTCAGTTCAACCTACGTCGAACAAAAGAAAAGGATACGCGATCATGCATGACATCGAAATGTTAGCGATCTGGTTTTCATCGGTCTTTGCGGGAGTGATCCTGACAATGCTGATGCCTCGGATTGTCTCGGAGTCGTGCGGTATGGGAGTCACGCGCGAACAGTGTGGGCACACCCCTGCGTCTCACGAGCTACTCAAACGGGAAGAGGCGATGGATCTGATTGAAAAAGAAGTCTGACTCACAGTATGTATTTCACGAGACCTATTGAAGGAGGCTGTAATGAAACCAGTACGAGTCCTATCGTTGACCTTGGGGTTGCTGCTTGCCGGTACGACCTTGGCGGCGGCGGAAATTCTTGCCCTGATCAACTATGAAAGTAAGGCCAATCAGCCGGTCAGGCGGGAAGGCATCGCCATCATGGAGATCGATCCGGCCTCTGTCGACTTCGGCAAGATTTTGATGGAAATTCCGCTCCCATCCGATCTCGTGGCCCACCACATTTTTTTCAACCGGGATCGCACCAAGGCCTACGTGACCGCGTTAGGGAAAAGCCTGCTGTACGTCATGGACCTCACAACGTTTCCCTATCGGCTCCGCACGATCGAGGTCCCGGATTGTCAGGTCGGAGAGGATCTGGTCGTATCCGAAGATAACCGGGTCTGGTATCTCACCTGTATGGGATCCAGCACCGTCATCATGGGCGACGCGATCAAGGACCGGCCGATCAAAACGATCAGCGCCCCAGTTCCCGCCGAAGCGTTTATTGCCTATCCGCACGGGATTGCGATTCACAACGGTATCGATCGGGTGCTCGTCACCAGTACAGTCAAACCCGATATGTCCGACCAGGGCGACTCCATCACCGTGTTGGAAGCCAGTACGGGCAGAGTGCTTTCGACTCACCGGATCGGATCGAAGCTGGCATCAGCGAAATCGGCTCCCGTCGAAATCATGTTCAGCCCCAACACCGATCCCCCTGTCGTGCACATCACCAACATGTTGGAGGGAACGCTGTGGGCGGGAGTGTGGGATCCGACGCACAAAGCCTTTTCCTTCTACCAGATCGACGATTTCGAACCACGGCAACAGGGGATGCCGCTGGAAATGCTCTATAACGCAAAGGGGGACCACCTCTTCGTCACGACGGCCAAGCCGGGATTCGTGAATCTGTATGACAATAGTGATCCAAAGCAACCGAAGTTTCTCAAGACCATCGCGGCTGCAGCCGGGGCACATCATGCAGTGCTGTCCCCAGACGAGCGGTACCTGTTTGTTCAGAATAGTCTGCTGAATTTGGATGGCCTGAGTGATGGGTCCATCACCGTGATTGATTTGAAACAGGATAAGATTCTAGGGAGTATCGATACTCTGAAGACGCAGGGGTATAACCCCAACTGCATCATGCTCCTACCGAATCATTTTCAGGCTGGTAGTTTGCGGGCCGGCCTCATCGTTGAGTAGGGTGGTCATCACGGCTCTCAGTCGCTTCCAAGAGCCTGCATTGCGGCGTTGTTGAGGGTTTTCACAGGGCCATCAACAACCGCCGCGCTTTATGATTGG
>CAZAKX010000178.1:0-5616 GCA_964485915.1 uncultured Nitrospira sp.
GGTTGCACCGCCTGGTTCCAACGGCTGTCATCAGTCACGGCCGAGCGCGGCTCAGAATCTCCCGCTCCGCCTCCCACCAGTCGTCAGCGCGTATCCAGGCCGATAACCCGGTTCACTGTAGGGCTCATGGACGCGATTCGCGAGGACTTGCCGATCGATATAGTCCCCGCAGTTGACACAGCGCCAAACAAACTCGTCCTCCCCCTTTTCACTTGGACTGAGCAGATCAGAATAGGTCTCGGTCATCATTCCGCCGCAGCGACGGCACTTGATGCCTTGTCCCACGAGAGTTCGCCTCCTCAGGTGAACGATGATGAAACGATCACACCGCCACGGAAGGGTCTGGCGTCCAACCCTCCGCTCGGATTCCAGTTCGAGAGGAATGAGCAACAGGTGTGCCGCAATCAGCGAAGACCGAGAACCGTTGGAAGGTAAAGGGGTTGGAGGCTGTCTTCGTCGAAAATGATACGGAGACTCAACGGTCTGGTGAGGACAAGGTCCTCATTTCCGCGCAAAGGAGTGGGGCATAGGGCGACAGCACTTGTCGTGGATCCTCCGACACTAGGTTGTTTCCCAGTCATGCGCGCAAATCTTACTGGAGTCTCACTCATCCAGTCACTCGGTGACTCGCTGCTCTTGCTTGCCTTCCCCATAGAGGCCTAGAATTGCGCCCTCTGCCATGCCGCCGAAAACGATCAAGAAGAAATCTTTACCCGAGAGAAGGTCACCTCAGGGTGCGCGAAGCTCCGGCATAACTCCACGGCGTCGCGCGGTCTCGTCGGCTGAAGCAGAGCTGTTCGCCAAGGCCTTCTGTTCGAGTCCCCATCCAATCGGAATTACCGAGCTGGAAACGGGGCGCTGTCTCGAAATCAACGATGCCTGCTTGGAGATCTTTGGATTTCGACGTGACGAAGTGGTGGGGCACACGACGTTGATGCTGGGGATTTGGCCTGATCCTCAAGCACGGGTCCGACTCATCGATCGGCTGAGATCCGAAGGGGCGGTTCGGAATCTCGAAGTCTCCATGCGGATGAAAGATGGAAAACTCCGCCACTTTATCATTTCAACGGACCTGATTACGTTGGGAGGGAAACCTTGCCTGCTGACGATCGGTAACGACATCACCGAACGCAAGAAGGCGGAGGATGCGTGGCGTGAGAGTGAGCAACGCTTCCGCGCGATTTACGACCAGACCTATGAATTCATCGGACTCCTCACACCGGATGGCACCTTGATTGATGTGAACCAGACCGCGCTGGCGTTTCGCGGATTGCAGCGATCAGATGTGGTGGGGAAGCCCTTCTGGGAGACGCCCTGGTGGGATCTCTCGCGCGAACTCCAAGAGAAGCTGAAGGCGGCCATCGCAGAGGCGGCGACCGGGGAATTTGTACGATTACGAGCCCAACATCGAGCCCAGGACGGAACGATTGAGGAGATCGACTTCTCGGTGACACCTATTACGGATCAAACGGGCAAGGTCACACAAATTATTCCAGAAGGCCGGCGTATTACACCGCTGACAAGGGCACAGGATCAATTGCGGCAAGCCCAAGCTGAACTGGAGCGCCTGGTTCAGAAGCGGACTGCCGAATATGACAAGGCGATCGAGTCGTTACGCGAAAGCGAAGAGCGGCTTCAAGGTACGCTAGATCACAGCCCGAACTTGGTCTTTATGAAGGATCTGCAGGGCCGCTATGTGGATGTCAATAAGCAATTCGAGCGGACGTTTCATCTCACGCGCGATGACGTCATCGGCAAGACGGATTACGATATCTTCCCGTCCGAGTATGCCACCGCTTATCATGCCAATGATCTCCAAGCATTGAGAGCCGGTCGGTCGCTCCAGTTCGAAGAAGTCGCACTCCACGATGACGGCCTCCATACCAACATCGTTTGGAAATTTCCGCTTCGGCGACTTGACGGTACCCCGTACGCACTGTGCGGCATTGTGACAGACATTACGGAGCTGAAGCGGGCGGAAGATGCTTTGCGCACGGTCGAAGCGCGCCAGCGCACGTTACTGAAATCCACGCCCGTGGTGATCTACTCATGCAAGGTGACCGGTAACTATGGCGCCACGTTCGTCAGCGAAAATGTCGTCGAGCAGCTCGGCTACAGACCGGAGGACTTCACCGACAATCCTGATTTCTGGGTCAACCATATTCATTCGGACGATCGCTCGCGCATCATGGCGGGTCTATCCACCATCTTTGAGTCAGATCATCACGTGCATGAGTACCGATTTCTTTGCAAGGATGGCACCTATTGCTGGCTGCATGACGAAGTGCGGGTCATTCGCAATGAAGCCGGTGTTCCGCAGGAAATGATCGGATTTCAGGTTGACATCAGCCGCCGCAAGCAGGCGGAGGAGGCACTCTATCAGAAGCAGCGTGAGTTGCAGGATTCCCAGGCACAATTACAAGACCTGACGTCAAAGCTCCTCACGGCGCAGGACCACGAACGCCAACGGATCGCGCGCGATCTACACGACGACTTCAGCCAACGGATGGCCGCACTGGTGCTCGATGTGGTGTCACTTCAACAGCAACCCCGGCTGTTGCCGGAGTTGATCGGCAAAGCCTTGGAGCCGGTTCGAGAAGAACTGCAGCAGCTCTGCCACGACCTTCATGACTTGGCTTACCGGCTGCACTCGCCTCTACTAAGGCACTTGGGGCTACAGGCGGCTATCGAGGATCATATCGCCAAGGCGATCGAGCGGACGGGGCTCCATATCGTCTTGAAGGTCAACAATTATCCCCGATCACTACCCCTTGATTGGTCGACATGCCTGTTTCGCGTGTTCCAGGAGAGTCTTCAGAACGTTGCGAAGCATGCGAAGGCGACAGAGGTATCGGTCAAGCTGAGCGGCTCGTCGAAAGGTATCGGCCTCTCCGTAATCGACAACGGCAAGGGATTCGATGAGCGCGACAAGAGCAGTCACCAGAAGGGACTGGGGTTGACCAGCATGCAGGAGCGGCTGCGGTTGCTGAACGGATGTCTCAATATCCATTCCAGGCCGGCGGGCGGGACCAAGGTCTGTGCCTGGATTCCATTTCAGGAGAAGATCCCGTGACTCGTCCTCGCATCCTTATGGCGGATGACCATTCGCTCATGCTGGCCGGTCTTCGAAGACTGGTTGAAGAGGAAGGTGACGTGGTCGGCACCGTCGGAGACGGCCGAGCCTTGGTCGAGGAGGCGCAAAAGCTGCGGCCGGACATTATTCTCTTGGATATTTCCATGCCGCTGCTCAATGGTCTGGACGCAGCCAGACAACTCACGAAACTGGTGCCGGACAGCAAGCTGATCTTCTTGTCCATGCATGCCACCCCCACCTATGTGACCGAGGCTTTTAAGGCCGGGGCTGCCGGCTATCTCGTCAAACAATCTGCGACCTCGGAGCTGAAGCAAGCCATCCAAGCGGTGCAGAAGGGACAGCACTACATGGCGCCGTCGGTGATGAAGGATACGATGGGCGCGGCACTCCATCCATCAGTGAGCCCTGTCTGTAAACGGCCGGTGACCGCCCTCACGCCGCGCCAGCGGGAAGTGCTGCAGCTCATCGCAGAGGGGAAGGGCACCAGGGCGATCGCCTCCATGTTGCACATCTCCGTCAAGACCGTGGAATTCCATCGGACCCGGCTCATGGAGGAGCTGAATCTCCATTCGACTGCCGAGCTCACCAGGTATGCCGTGAGTGAAGGCTTGGTGAGTCTCTGAACAGCTCCATGGCTCATTGCCTGGTTCGTTACACGCACTCCAGTAATATTGCATCGCCAATCTAGGATTTGCCTAGTATTCCTCTGCAATACATTCACCTATGATGCGCCACGTGGGATGTCAACTTCACGCAGGGAGGTGTCCTATGGTACTCGCGGCGATCATTGTGCGCGTGCACCGTGTGTTGGAACAGCTCGGCACCGACTGCTCCATGGAAGAGGTGGTGACCCTCTGTCCGGAGCTCACGTGGAACCAAGTTTTCCTCGCGATCGATTATTTGAGTCGAGCTGGGCAGGTTCGTGTGACGCTGGATGGCGACAGAACCTACAGGGTGCAGGCCCATCGCGCCGTCCCGGTCGCGGCTTCTCCTGCAGCACCGGCGCCTTTGTAAATGTTCTGTAAACATCGGCTCTGACTAGGGAATCCCTAGGTGTGCCAAACGGGGTAATGGTGTTAGGGTCCTCTGCACCTCGTCTCATGAGATACCTGGCCGGAGGATCTCGATGGAAAACCCTCAACCAATGTCGGGAGACGAACCTTCTACGCCGGAAGAAGCGGAGGTGTCTATGGAAACCCACATGATTCAGGAAACAGGTCGAAACTCAAGCAAGACCACCTCGAACGTGTGCTGCACACACCAACGGCTCATTGATGATGTTCTGACCAGGGGCGGCAAGCGGACCGGCAAGGTTCGCTGTCTGGAGTGTGGCACCATCTTCGATGATCCCTACCAGGGTTCGACGTGACGTGACCTGGTGAGCACGAGGATTCACCTCGCTGGTGTGGTGCCTCTCTCCAATAAGATTGCGTTGACGTGAACGGCACGTAGACCCTGTTGAGAGCGTACAGGATTTCCTACAGCATTGCCGCGAAATACCCCAGCCTATGCTGAGGAGTCTGTGCGTAACGATTGCAGGCCATGGCGTTGTATGCTCATAAGGGCACCATTTTCAGGAGCTTGGAGTTGTCGTTTCATTTGGTGGCCTTGAGTGGCATCCAAGATGCCCAAGAAGCATTTCCGTTCCAAGGATAAGCGGAGAGCTCATGAACAAGAAGGGAGAGGACATATGAAAGTCATCATTCGTTCTCCAGGTAGCCAGTTGGAAGAAGTAGTACTCGAATGCCCCAACCTAACCTGGAACCAGGTTTTTTGTGAACTCGACCGCATGAGCCGAACGGGACAAGTCCAACTCACGATGAAAGGTCCCGGCCTCTATGCGGTGTCGAGTTCGACCGCGTGCGTGTAGCGATCAAGAAAGGAGACATAGGATGAGGCAACCACTCGTCGCGAAAGAGCCCCGCAGGGCGAAACGTTCTGAACCTATGCAAAGCCCGGAGGCTGATGTGCTCCAGAAGGAACCGGTCCATAGCCAACCCATTTCGCCTCCTGATGACAGACACGCTCGCATCACCGATCGCGCCTATGAACTCTACGCCGAGCGTGGCTATCGACAGGGTTATGCGCTTGATGATTGGCTGGAGGCTGAGCGAGAAATCGTCGGTCTCGAATGCAAGGCGTAGAAAGTCCGAGCCGCTAGTCATGTTCGGATAACTAGACGCAAAGCATTCTGAGTTGTCTTCCATACCCACTCATGAAAGTTGCCGCTCAGAGATGACGAGCCGTGTCTTGCAAGAGCCAGGACGAACCCTTAGCATGGTGAGTGAGACGACAGGCCACCGTGTTGGAGCGCGACGAGGGAATTCGTATCATGGCGACTGCCTCCGAAACCTGTGCTGTCCTACCGGCGGCCGACCTCCCACGGTTGCTCGATACCTTGAGCGCGAAGGGATATCGAGTGGTCGGGCCCATAGTGCGAGAAGGATCCGTTGTCTGGGAGACGATCAGCTCGGTGTCCGAGCTGCCGATCGGCTGGCGTGATCAACAGGAACCGGGACGCT
>CAZAKX010000179.1:0-5602 GCA_964485915.1 uncultured Nitrospira sp.
GATGAAAGTGCGGATGCACGCCTCCGCTCACGACGGTGACTGTGGGCACGCCTGCCTCCTTGAATGGCACATGGTCGCCTCCGGGGAAGAATCCATAGAGATCCAGTTTGTCGTGAACCCCGGCGGTCTTTCCTGCGTCAAGAAGGATATCCTTTTCGAAGCCTGTGACACCGACAGTGAGCCGTCCGTTCCCAACACCGGCATGATCAATGTTGATCATGGCCTTCGTTGTGTCCAGTGGAACGATGGGCCGCGACGTATACAGTCGTGATCCAAGGAGGTCGCGCTCCTCGCCGCTGAATGAGATAAAGAGAATCGTTCGTGAGGGACGCCGCTCCACCTTTGTGAGGGCTCGTGCCACCTCCAAGATGACGGCTGTTCCGGAGGCATTGTCATCTGCGCCTGGGAATAAGATCCCTCCCGGGTGACCGAAGTGATCCCGATGGGCTCCGACGATCACCGTCTCTGGTCCGGTGCCAGGTATCATTCCGATCACATTGAGTAAGAGCCCTTCCTCGCTGACCGCCTTCCACTGGAGCGATGCAAATTGATTGCTCTGTACGGCTTGCGATGAAGGCGATTGGTTCAGTCGTTCTTGAAGAGCATGTAAGCGATCCGGTAGTTCCCCCTTCGACCTGGTGAGAATTTCCTGGGCGAGCGCGGTGCTGATCCAGGCTCCGGGAATGGCCAGCTCGAGGGGTACTTGCCCATAGAAGGCACTGGGGCTTCCTGTGACGCCACGGCGGACTTCGTAGGGCTGGAGAATCGGACCAGTTGCCGTGAGATAGCCCAGTGCGCCGCGTTCTCGTGCGATTCGCACTTTGTCGGCATGGCTGAATTGGAGTGGGTAGTGCTCGGGTTTGCCGCGAAGAAACAGGACGATGCAGTTGTTCACGTCCACACCGGCGTAGTCGTCGATGCCTCGAGTTGGGTCGACGATGCCGTATCCGACAAAGACGATCTGGCCTTGGATGTCGGCGGATGGAGAGTCGAAGATGGGAAGGTAATCGGTACCGGGTTGTTTGGCCGTTAGTCCGTTTGTCTGACCGATTCTGAGGACTGAGTCCGAGGGCATAGTGGCGGTAGGCACGAGCGTTGCCATGGCCCCTGATGTGGCACCATCCTTTCCTGTCAGCAACGGAACGATCAGAGCGCCGTTGCGAATGCGCGGTAGACGTAACCCAGCCGAAAGAAACTCGTGGGCCACCCACCGTGCGGAGTCGAGATCGTCTTTCGTGCCGCTTTGCCGTCCATGGAAGGTCGGCCCGCTGAGCGTTCGGATATCGGCAAGCATCCGGTCTAAGGAAAGAGATTCGATAGCAGATTGAAGCGGCGGTTCAGGCGATTGGGCCAGGATGAAGTGCGGGTCCGTTACCAGCAACAGCACGAGACAGACGACTATTCGCGAAACCCATCCATTCATGATGGTCCGGTCGGAGTCCATAACGATATCTTGATCGTCGCGGGCACCTGCTTCTCTCGGCGGATCATAGCACAGCCGGCAAACAGGTTGCGGAGCCGCATGACGCCCAGGTACTATTCAGTGAGCCTGAGAGCCAGGCCCATGATTCTTTTTGTCCCTGCACTCTGTTGCGTACTGTGTTAGGCAACAGGAATTATTTCGGTCGTGTGGAGTACATATGGCAAGCAGTGAGCCAGGCAAAGGCCTGTATGATCATTTATACCGGCGTTTTTTCGAACAACGCGACAGCCACAAAGGCTATTTATTCCAGGAGGCTCCGGGCGGCAGTGCCAAACCACAGACGGTGACGTTCAGGGAGAAGCTGCGGTGGTGGACGTGGGATCGGTGGGAGCGGAGGAAAAAACTTCTCGAGGAACGCGACCGATTGCAACGCGAGATTCTCCAAATCAAGAAACCAAGAGATGCAAAGTAGGTGGATGGTGTGGCCGATCATGCGACAACTCCAACCCAGGCCTTCCGTTCTGCTCTTGGCGAGTCTTGGTTGGATGGCGGGGACTAGTTCGAGTTACGGCGTTCAGACCGAAACGCAAGAAGAAAAAGCTGCCCATCTCAAGCAACAAGCAACCGGTGGGCTTTTTCAGAAGTGGACCTTCGACCAGGATCAGATCCATGGCCTACCCCACGGCTTCGAGCAAGGCGTTTCCGTTGATGGGTCACCGGCCACGTGGGCTGTACTGGCACGTACGAACGCGCCTTCTGTGCCCAACGTCGTTGCCGGCTCGTCCAGCTGCGCGCAGGGGTGCTATCAGGTGTTGATGGCTAAGGAGTTGGAGTATGAATATCCGGATCTCAGCGTTCGCTTTCATGCGCCGGACGGTACAGGGGCTGGGGGGCTGGTATTCGGCGCCCGTGACGCCAAGAATTTCTATGCTGCGGTCGTCGATTCGGTTCTAAGCAAAGTACAGCTCCTTCGTATTTCCGATGGACGCGGTACGCCCCTCGCTCAAGCGGCAGTCACCCTGAAGCAGGTTGATTGGCATTCCCTGAGAGTGCAACGGAACACCATCATCAGTAAAGATTTTATCGAAGTATATGTCGATGGAACACTGATACTGTCCGTGGAGGACCAAACGCTTGGCTTGGGACAGATCGGATTGGTTTTGGCTGGGAAATCCGCAATGTTTTTCGATAGCTTCCATGCGGTCCCTCTCTTTTCCCACCGGCCTTTTTCTTCGCCACCGGCCTACTAGCCCAGGCCAGATCCGTCTCAAGCTTGCCTTTTGGAGCGGGCTGGAGTAGCATGACGCTGCCGGTTTGCGAAAGGCCTGGCAAAACCGGCGCTGAGAGTGACAAGGCCTGGACGAATGTTGTTTTGGCCCAGCCCGGGAATCTAATCGGAAGACAGAGCTAAGTCGCCGTGGTGTTGACGTCTTCGGCCCATCCCTTCCTCGTTCCTTTCTCGAGTCCAAGACAACATCTTTGTGTCAAAGAAGGAGGAGTCTGATGGGTGCGAAGATCTATGTCGGCGGATTACCTTATTCAACAACCGAGCAACAACTGAGCGACTTGTTTGCGGCCCATGGGACTGTGGCCTCGGCGCGGATCATCACGGACAAGTTTACCGGGCAGTCTCGAGGATTCGGTTTTGTTGAAATGTCGGCAGACGCTGAAGCGCAAGCAGCGATCACAACCTTGAACGGCACGCAGTTCGGTGGCCGTACCTTAACGGTGAATGAAGCTCGTCCTCAGGAGCCCCGTTCCGGCGGGGGAGGGCGAGGAGGATTTGGAGGCGATCGCGGCTAACCGCGAATCTGCCGGGTGTGAGACGAAGGGCTGCCGGAACTTCCGGCAGCCCTTTTTTCGTTGTGCCACAGTGGCGTCAGGGTCAGCCAGTAGCGTAATGGCGAGACATCCTGCATCCCCATCTGCGCCACGAGGCTCGGTGGTTCATCATCCAATCTTGTATCCAGGCTCGTAAGCCGAGATTCTGGTCGGTCGTGACCAGCACGGAAAATCCGCTCTCTTCGGATTTTTGCAGCAGTTCACCGTTGTTCAGATTGTTCCAACCAAGCTCAAAGGTCGTCGTAACTTGATGGGCAGGAAGGTATTTGTGTGGTGGGACTGGAGTACCCTGGTCGAAAAGAACACGTACTTACGTCGCTTCGAGAGAGCGGGTGGTGTACTCAAGCACGGCGCGGACTTGCGCGAGCGTCACGCCAGGAAACCAGTTGGTAAAGTCTAAGACGTGCGCACCATCCTCGAGATTCTGGAAGAGGGCCGTCACAGGAACACGAGTACCGCGAAACACCCACGCGCCACTCACACGCTCGGGGTCACGCTCCACGGCTGGGCAAGCAGACCAATCAATCATACGATAATTGTAGATCGGACATGGAATTGATTCAATGTGCGGACCGGAATGGAGGTTCTATCTTGATGTCAATATCGGCTCTGTAGTTGCCTGTTTCAGGGATGCCTAATACAAGATCAGAGTAGGTCTGCTTCGGCTAAGGCGTGTTTCCCATGAACTGTCGTTCCAGTTGTTCTGAACAGGAGTCAGCGGCACTTGCCAATTGTGCTTTTAGCAGGGCTCCAGAATTGGCGACCAGTTGAAGGAGTGTAGGTGCACCCTCTTCCATTTTGCCCTCTGTTTCACAGAGGCCTTGCCACTCAATCTTGCCGTCGGGCAAGCTTAGCAATCTGGCTCTTCCAGTGTATTGAACCCGATAATGGTGCAGATTCAACAAGAGCGGAGTGATTGACCATGTCGTAGTCTTGAAATCAAATACCAGACCATCCTGGAACTGTTTCGAAATGCTTACTCGGTCATCGTCGGTCAAGGCCTCTTGAACGGAGTTGATATTGTGGAGATTTCCATGACGAGATGCTGCTTCGAGAAATGCCTTCTTAATCTTGAGGATTGGATCTTCAAGACCATAATCCTTCACTAGCTGACTCCCCACTTCTTTGGCTTCGGCTGTTTGGGCTCTTGCAGCAATCGCAGCACCTATAAGGCCAAACTGCTCTGCGCCGAGCGCAGTATGCCGCACTTCTGGGGGTTCAGCAGTAAATGGCACGGGAATATAATGAATGGCCACAATTTCTTGCTGCACTGCCAGAGCACGTTGAGTTGCGGAGTTGATCCGTATTGTCTTCTCAGAGCAGGCGACTAAAAGAGTTCCTATCATTGCAAGACAGCATCCTAAACGTAACGATCTCATGTGCTCCATATCCCCCTTTGCAGGGCGGTGAGACATTGAGAGGATATAGTAAGAAAACCGAGATGGCCAACCGTTTCGCCTTTTTATCCTGGTGACCAATGTAGGCCCAAAGTTTATGTCGAAGGTGCGACGATTCGAGAGTATGGCAGATGTCTACCGGGGTGCTACAGCAAGCGACAAGTAGGGTTGGACGCAATGATTTGGAATCAAACTACAATGACATGTGCATGTGACTGACACAGAATTGCCTAAGGTCTTTGACGACTTGAGTAACCCCTTTGTTCACTCTTTATCAGCGGCCTTATGTTCAACCTCTACACGGCCTATTAAACCTCTTTCCATAAATAGGGGTCGACGATCAACGGTCGATCGGCAATGTGGCCGACGTGACAGACAATGTCATGGTCCCAAGAGCATTGGATTTGTGAGATCTGCTAAGATGGGCGGCTGGAGGTTGCCGTGCCGCCGTTTAAGCTTGAAGCTCCGTTCAAACCCTGCGGGGATCAGCCTACCGCTATCGACAAGCTCTCGACGGGAGTCCTAGCCGGCAAGAAGCATCAAGTTTTGCTCGGGGTCACGGGCTCCGGTAAGACCTTTACGATGGCGAACCTCGTCGAGCGCGTTCAAAAGCCGACCCTGGTCTTGGTTCACAATAAGACGTTGGCCGGGCAGCTCTATCAGGAATTCAAACAATTCTTCCCGCAGAACGCCGTCGAGTATTTCGTCAGCTATTACGACTATTATCAGCCGGAAGCGTACATTCCGCAGAGCGATACCTATATTGCCAAAGATGCGTCGATTAATGACGCCATCGATCAGATGCGCCATTCCGCCACGACGGCACTGTTGCAGCGCAATGATGTGCTGATTGTGTCGTCGGTGTCCTGCATCTATGGGCTCGGATCGCCGGAGGTCTACCACGACATGTTGGTGTATCTCGAAGAAGGCACGGAAACGA
>CAZAKX010000180.1:0-5594 GCA_964485915.1 uncultured Nitrospira sp.
TTAGGAAACCGCTGCTCTATCCAACTGAGCTACGGGGGCATAGCGGAACTGTAGCGCACTGACATGAAGATTGGAAGAGGAGAGAAAGCTCTCTTTCTGCTTTACTGTCATCCGCAGCATCCCCCCGCGAAGACTTGCCGCTGTCGATAGGCATGCCAACAGGCGGGACAGAGATAGACCGTAGAATGGGTAAAGCCGTCGATCAATTCCATCCGCTGTTCGACGATCATTCCACAATCGGAACAGCGGCTAGTCGTCACCAATGGTGGATTATGCTCTTGGACTCTCATGAGTCGCTACCTTCATGTTCGGACGAACACGTTGATTGCAGACTGCGGACATAAGTTCGCCTTCCGGTTTGGATCTCATAAAGCTCCACAAACGCTTCTTCAATGAGCCGGTGTGGTCTCGTTGGAGTCCCCACTGGATGGTCCGCAGTCGATTGTCCAGCAATGCCACGGTTCTTTCCAAATCCATTAGTCGATCGTTTGTAATAACCGTTTGTTCAGGTGGGATCATGTCTTCCTCCTTTCGATAGCTTAGACGGCGCAATGTCGAATGACGCCGATGACGAGCCCTTCAATATGAAACTCATCCGACGGGTGGACGATAATCGGTTGCATCGTCTCGTTGGCCGGACGGAGTTCGATATGCGTACCTTTCTTGAAATATGTCTTGATCGTTGCTTCACGATTGACCAATACGACGACGGTTTGCCCATTCTTGGCCGTTTCCTGTTTGCGCACCACCACGAGATCGCCCGGCAAGATCCCTTCATCTTTCATGGATTCTCCCTTGACCTTGAGGGCGAAGGTCTCTCCCCCACGCAACATGCTCGGTGGGACGTCGACAAGCTCGGATTGCGGAACCGGATCGATGGGGAAGCCGGCCGCCACGAGACCGGCCATCGGAATCACTGACTGCTGTCGCAATTGATCGAGCACAACCGATACGACACCGGGAATCTTTCGCATGCCGGCCTCATAGCGCGCCACGGATACGCGCGTGGTATGCAGGGCATCAGCGAGCTGTTGCTGTGTGAGGCCTAATTCTTCTCGAAGGCGTCTGACGTCGTGTGGTTTCATAATGTAGCCATTGGTAACACATCGCGCGACTCTCGTCAAGCGGATCCAGATGTGTGGAGGGTTTCATGTTCGAGGTTAGGCAGCATGTTGAAACCATTTAGAAAAACGAGTCCTAACAGGATGTGACAGGGTAGGCTCGATCGTAGTGCTGACCAAAAAACAGGCAAGAAGCTCGATATGAGCGCATAGCGTGTGTTCGGCAATAGTCGGGATATGTAACCACAGACTCATCCACAGAAACTGGGGAGAGGGGCGCTATTCCACGAACTCTTCGTTCAACGCGACTGTTTTGATATGGGCAAACACGCGCTGGCCAGGGTTCAATCCTAACGACATCAGCGATTTTCTCGTGATACTAGCCATGAGCGGGGTGCCGATATCCAAGACGACGTCTACGGAAGACTGATTGATTTCATGGACTTCTACCACGGTGGCTTCCAGAATGTTCAAGATGCTGGTCGGAACAGCTGTTTGCCCGAGGACCAGACTGACATCGTTGGAAAAAATATGGACACGCACAGTTTGCCCGACAGCCGCAGGCTGGAGAGGCACAAACAGGGAGTGGCTTTTGAAGTCCAACTGAGTCAGCCCGTACTGTGGGTCATGATGTGTCACGCGAGCATCCAGTATGGCACCGATTCGATGCGATCCCAACTGTGTTCGGAAGTTCAACGTGGTGAACACCTCATTGAGTGTGCCGGTGCCGACGACCTGGCCTTCTTTCAGGAGGATGACGCGGTCGGCCAGTTGAAGAATCTCCGTCAGCCCATGACTGACGTAGAGCACGGGGATGCGCAAGTGCTCATGAAGTTGACGGATGAAGGGGAGCAGTTCTTGCTTCCGCTGAAGATCGAGCGAGGCGAGCGGTTCATCCAACAATAGGAGTTTGGGACTCGTCAACAATGCTCGGCCGATCGCCACCCGCTGCTGCTCACCGCCGGAGAGCTTATGAATACGGCGATCTAGGAGATGGCCGATTCCCAGGATCTCAATCACCTGTTCCGGGGCAACTCGGCGTGCGTCGACAGGAATCCGTTTATAGCTGTACAGAAGATTCGCGCGCACATCGTAATGGGGGAATAAGCGCGGCTCTTGGAAGACATACCCGATCGGACGTTTGTAGAGCGGCAGACAGCGCCCGATGCTCTCGTCCTGCCACACGTCTTCGCCTAATTGCATGAAGCCATGTGGGGCACGTTCAAGTCCGGCAATGCATCTCAAGAACGTGGTCTTGCCCGATCCCGAGGAGCCAAAGATGGCGGTGATGCCAGAGAGGGGCACATCGAGATCCACGTTCAGACGGAATGTCGACAACGGTAGGTCGAATCTTACTCGCAAGTGACTCATGAGACGTGGATGGGAAATCGGCGGTTCACGATGTACACAGCCAGCAAGACGAGAAAGGAAAAGGTCAACAAGGCGGCAGCGATCGCATGGGCTTGGCCATACTCCATGGCTTCCACATGCTCAAAGATTGTCGTGGAGAGGACTCGTGTCTGTCCGGGGATTGATCCCCCGACCATGAGCACGACGCCGAACTCGCCGATGGTATGGGCAAACCCGAGCACGATGGCACTGATATATCCCCGCAGAGCGATCGGAGAGGCCACTGTCAGGAAGGCATCGAGCTTCGAGGCGCGAAGCGACCAGGCTGCTTCGAGAGGGGCTTTCCCGACGGCTTCAAACGCACCCTGAAGAGGCTGGATCACGAACGGCATGGAATACAACACCGACGCGATCACGAGTCCGGTGAATGTAAACGCGAGATTGAGGTGTGCCAGTCGTCCGAATGGTCCATAAGGACCAAGTGCAATGAGCAGGTAAAACCCAAGCACGGTGGGTGGGAGCACGATCGGCAGCGCAACGAGTGCTTCAATAATCGGTCTGATGCGTGAGCGGGTATGGGCCAGCCACCAGGCGAGGGGCGTGCCGATGAGAAGGAGCACGACCACCGTCGTGGCAGCCAGTTTCAAGGTGACCCACAGGGCGTTCAGATCGAGGTCCGTCATTCACATCCTCTGTTGCTACTTCAGCTCATAGCCATAGCGTTCGATGATTGCCTGCGCTTTCGGACTAGCAAGGAACTCCATGAGCGCTTTAGCCGCTGCGTTATCGTTTCCCTTTGTCAGTAAGATGGCATCCTGTTTGATGGGTTCATGCAGATGGTTAGGGACATCCCAGCGGGCGCCTTTCCCTTTAAGCTTTGGGTCGAAGACTTGAGACAAGGCCACGAAGCCCAGCTGGGCATTGCCGGACTCGATGAATCCCATGGTCTGGCTGAGATTCTCTCCCATGACAACTCGAGGCTGCACCTTTTCCCAGACTCCAAGCTTCTGCATTGTTTGTATTGCAGCAACTCCATAGGGAGCTGTTTTGGGATTTGCGATGGCGAGATGTTTGAAGTGTTCGGAGCGGAGCGTCTGTTCTCCCTTCGCAAGATCGGGATTGGGACTCCAGAGGACGAGGCGGCCAATGGCGTAGGTGAAACGGCTGTCTTTGACTCCCAGCCCTTCAGCTTCCAGGAGTTTGGGACGTTCCACATCGGCCGACAAGAACAGGTCGAATGGGGCGCCGTTCTTGATTTGTGAAAAGAAATTTCCTGATGATCCGGCGGCGACACGGAGTGTGTGACCGGTGGCGGTCTCGAATTCAACCGCGATCTCACGGAATGGCGGCACAAAGTTGGAGGCCACTGCAACCAAGGCCTGTTCAGCAAAAGCCGGTGTGACACCTGTCATGGTGAGGATCAACATGCACCACATCACAGATCGCTGTGTCATCGTCCGTCCTTTCTAGATTCGCACTCGAATCGCCGCATAAAAATAATCGCTATCTTTGTTTCCGCCGGCGGGCATTTGGGTGAGAATGGTGGGGCTATTGAAATACGAGCCCTTGAACCAATGGACGTAGCCGACATCAAAATCTAGGTTGGAGGTGACAGCCCATTGTGCTTGCAGCTCGACGTCATGCCCTAACGACGTGCCGGCGGTTCCGGTGCTATCCCGCAAGCCGGAACTACCGAAGAAATCTCTATCCTGTGCGAGGAACCAGGCGCGATGCTTGACCATCAGCGTCCAACTTGCGGTCGGGTTGAGGAAGAGGCGCCAACCCGGGGAGATCAGGTTCGTTCTGGCAAATGGCCCCCAGGTCCCGGTCGGTCCATATTCCCACCGTCGAGCGCCGAACAAGGTATCAAACCCTTCATACTGGTTGTCGTCTGGCTGGCGATCGCCGCTGGCATAGTCGAACTGAAACAGGAGTCGAGGGGTCCAAGGACGGTCGAAGGTATAGCCGAGTTCCACATGTTGAAGATAGGCGAAGTGGTCGGTGACGCCGCGACGACCGGTTTGCCACGCGGTCTCGATTTCATAATCCGGTTCCCCAGGCTTGGGGTCCTTATACAAGCGGCCTCCGGTCGTCGAATAGGTCCGATGCGCGGTCCCGTCGGGGACTCGTTGATCGTTCAGGCCGAAATAGAAAGCATCCACCTGAAACCAGGGGAAGTATCGACTCTCCAGGTAGGTGCCCCAAAACAAGAGGTTGTGGTATTGCTGATCCAGTCTCACGTCGTCCCGCACGACTGGTTGTGTCGCGAATGCCCTGATTCTCCAGGTGTTTCCTTGCGCGAGTTGCCAATGGAACCCGTCGAAGGAATTCACGGTGTTTCGGAAGGCATTTCGGGCGATCAACCGTCGGCTTCCAAAGTCCATGGTCATGCGGCCGAAGTGAAGATCGGTGCGAAGCCCCGTTCCAAAGACGTTGTGTACGGTTAAGGCACCGACTAACTGTAAGACATCGAACTCATTGACGGTGGTCGCATCACGAAAATCTCCAGGGTCCTTATCCAAAAATGAACGCGAATCCTGCCCTTCAAATAGGAGCCGTAAGGGGCCGTCCCCACCCAAGCCGATACGCACGCGTGACCGCAGGGCGATCTGGGCGTCCGTCCGTCCGTTGCCGATCACTTGGCTGGCTCGCCAGGGGTGGTCGTACGATTCGAATCGAGTCCGGTTTTCGAATCCGAGATCCAGCCAGTCTGGTAGGCGGAGCAGGGACCGTTCGTAGTGAATCCAATCCAGTTCTCGCCGTCGATTCAGGACTGCGTCAGCAGGTTCGATCCAATTTTTTCCGGTGCGATCCGTGGTTTTGAAATAGTCTTCGTCGGTGATCACGTGCTTGTCATGCATGAGCTTGAGCACCGGGTCTTCCGTCTCTTTGAATTCCCATTTCCCGTCTTTCTGAACCAATTCACCATACTCGACGGCGTTGACCGGGCTTGTTCCTGTCAGAAGCAGAACGACGCTGAGGAGGCCATAGTAAAAAGCTTTACTCGATACCGAGATGGCTTTCATGATTTCCATCACGATTCAGAATGAATTCTCATAGGGCCACTTCTGTGGGTGGGCTGTTGCTGTCAGGCGTGCCATGCTCGGACCTTTCCGGTTTCGCTGGTATCGTATCCGCCAAGTGCGGCAATCTCGTTGCGGAATGGGCGGCTGACCAGCGTCT
>CAZAKX010000181.1:0-5515 GCA_964485915.1 uncultured Nitrospira sp.
CCGGTTTCAGCTTTGGTGTTCGTCCGGCTGCGGGGTCTGCGTCCGCGCTGTTGTCATACATGTGCAGGGTGGTGAGGTGGGGAAGCAGCGCGATGAGGTTGAGACGGCTATGTTCGTAGCGCCGATGAATGTCCTCTGCAGGGATGTCGTGCCCACCTCGCCTGACTCGGGCCTGCACACGGGCGATGTGCAATCCCGGACTGGACAGTCCCACGTACCAGACGTGGAGCTCGATATTTTGCTCGGCGGCTTTCGTAAGGAGGCCGGTGATGGTATTTCCGCCCAGGGTGGTCTCAAAGGTAAAATCCAGACGCTGTTTGATCGCCTGCATCAGCAGCCTGAGGCCCTGGCGCCAGGCTACGCCGTTGGCGTCAGTCTGTGTGAGGGCAGGGGCCTTCTCTTTAAACACGCGGGCCGCTTCGTCCGGATTGAAATATGTGCCTCCGTGCTGACGCACGGTCGCACCGCCGATGCTGCTTTTCCCTGCTCCATTGACGCCCGCCAGCACATGAATGCGTGGCCGTCTGGAGACGCTCACGTCCGCCCGGTGCCAGGAATGCGTCGCGATCGTTTTTGAGGTGCGCTATGCTTTTGGGCTGTCTTGACCGCAGCGTGTCCCAATTCAACAGGAGAGGCATTGAAGGCGGCCTCGACGCCCTTTCGTGCTTGTGGCGTCTGCATGCGGGCCAGTAGTCCGTCGAACTCCGAGTTCAGATCGTCGAGGGAGCGACTGCGTTCTTTCACGAGCGATTCGAATTCGGCGAACGAGAGGAGCACAGCTTTGGGTGTGTCGTGACGAGTAATGGCGACCGCGCCGCTGTGCATCGTTTTCTCCAAGATTGAACCGAACTCGTTCTTGACTTTCGTGGCCGCTACGGTGGAGATATCGATCAGCTTCCCTTGACTGTTTCTGAATGTGAGCTTCGGCATGATGCTTCTCCACGAACGTAATGGCCAATATGGATAAAGTGTACATATTAGCTATTTAGGGGTCAAGCGAACGTAAGGCTCCGTTGTGTTTTTCGGTGGAGAACCTATTAGAATAGCGACCATTTGATGGACACATCCCACGCATCTTCGAAAGCCTCGCGTCATCAGCCACAGTCGCCGATTGAGGTCTTGCCGCGTGATGAAGGGCGGGAACACCTGCTCGCGATCGCGGACATTCTTGCCAAGGTGATGGATACGACGATCAGGATTCCCGGGACGTCCTGGTACATCGGGTTGGATCCGCTGTTGGGACTCATTCCAGGGATCGGTGACGCGCTGGCCAATCTCATCGGCACGGTCATTCTTGGATTGGGGACGCGGTTGCAAGTTCCCAGGATCGTGCTGGCACGTATGAGCCTCAATCTCCTGATCAATGGAACGGTCGGCGCAGTTCCGATTTTCGGAGATCTGTTCTCGGTCTGGTTTCGGAGTCATTCGAGAAACGCTGCGCTGCTTCGCGACGCGGCGATGAAGCTAGATCGGGAAACCCACACCGATTGGTTCTACGTGGGCGGGATCATCGGTGGCACGGTCGCCCTCCTGCTGCTTACAATCGCCTTCATCATATGGCTGATCTTCAAGCTGTGGATGATGGTCTCAGGTGGATAGGAATGAGGAGTCGAGTGTGATATAGACGAGCCTTCCTGGATGACTAAACTGCCGAATACCTCCTGCGCATCGCTCCATGGAACGAGAAGTTAAAACCTACGTACTGAAGCGACCTACTGAGGAGGCGGTGCTCCGTAAGTTGTCGATCGACTACGCGGCGGCGTTGAATCCTCAACAATTGGCCGCGGTGACGGCGGGTGATGGGCCGTCGCTGGTCATTGCAGGTGCGGGAAGTGGCAAGACGCGTACGTTGGTCTATCGCGTGGCCTATCTGATCGACTCTGGTGTGGATCCTTCGAATATTCTTCTGCTCACTTTTACCCGCAAGTCCGCGCAGGAAATGTTGGAGCGGGCTGGTGATCTGATCGGGGTGAGCAGTCGGCGGGTCTGCGGCGGGACGTTTCACTCAGTGGCCAATATGCTGTTACGGCGGCATGGCCGATCGATCGGCATCGAGCCTGGTTTCACGATTCTGGATCGCGGCGACGCGGAAGATTTGATCGCTCTGATGAGATCACAGTTGGGGCTCAACGAAAAAGACAAACGCTTTCCCCGCAAGGGGACGATCATGGAAATGATCAGCAAGAGCGAGAACACGCTGCGCAGCCTTGATGAGATCATTCTGGAGGAGTTCAGCCATTTTGCGGATCATTCGGAGGATCTCGGGCGACTCCAGAAAGCCTATCAAACCGCGAAGCGTCAAAAACAACTCTTGGATTACGACGATCTGTTGGTGATGCTGCGGCAATTGCTCTTGCTGGATGAGACGGCTCGCGCGAACATTTCTCGTCAGTATCGCTATATCCTTGTGGATGAGTATCAAGATACGAACCGGTTGCAGGCCGAGGTCATCCGACAGCTGGCGACGACCTATCAGAATGTGATGGTGGTGGGCGACGATTCGCAGTCCATCTATGCATTCCGCGGCGCGACCTTCAAGAACATCATGGAATTCCCCCTGCTGTTCCCCGGCACAACGGTCTATAAACTGGAAGAGAACTACCGCAGCACGCAGCCGATTCTGAATCTCGCGAACTGCATTATCGAAGAAGCGGCGGAGAAGTATACGAAGCGGCTCTTCACGCGAAAGATCGATGGGCCGCTCCCGTCGCTTGTGGAGGCTGCCGGGGAAAATGCACAGTCACGATTCATTGGGCAGAAGATTCTAGAGCTTCGCGAGGAAGGGGTCCCGCTCAATGAGGTGGCTGTCTTGTTTCGCTCGAGTTTTCATTCGTTCGATCTGGAAATCGAGCTCTCTCGGAAGGGGCTCCCCTTTATTAAGCGCGGTGGGGTGAAGTTTATCGAGACCGCCCATGTCAAAGATTTGTTGGCGCACGTGCGTGTTGTCTCAAACCCGCTCGATACGGTCAGTTGGCATCGCGTACTGATGTTGGTAGAAGGAGTAGGGCCGAAGAAGGCGCAGGACTTGCTCGCCGCGATTATGAAAACAGACCAACCATATGATGTCTTGCGCGGGGTGAGCGGGCGCTCTGGGCCAGGGCTCAAGAATTTGGCTAATACGCTGGAAAGTTTGGCTGGATCGGATGACCGGCAGCCTGCCGAACAGGTCAATCATATCTATGAGTATTACCTTCCAATTCTGAAGGACCAATACGACGACTACCCGAAGCGGACGAGAGATCTCGATCACCTCCACACGATTGCCGAGGGGTATCATGGCATCGATGAGTTTCTGGCCGATTTAGCGCTGGAACCGCCGGATGGCAGTGCTGTGGCTGTAGAGGCGGGTGATCGGGATGATGAGCGAATGGTGCTTTCGACGATTCACTCCGCGAAGGGATTAGAGTGGCAGTGCGTGTTTGTGATCTGGGTCGTCGACGGACGGTTCCCATCAGCCTATTCCTTCCTCACCGAGGATGAATTGGAGGAAGAACGGCGGCTCTTTTACGTGGCCGTGACTCGAGCCAAGCGGCATTTGTTTTTGACGTATCCCATCAACGTGTACGACAAGACCAGCGGGATGTTGCTCTCAAAGCCTTCAAGATTTCTGGATCACGTGTCTTCCGACCTGCTCGACACGCTTGCTCTCGTCGAGGAAGGTGGACGAGACGGGTGGGGGATGACGCCGGATCCGTACTATTGATTGATCGTGATGTCGGATCACGGCGTATCCTTAGTCCTTCCGCACTCATGAGTCGTCTCACGATTCAACTATTTCTGGCGTGGTGCTGTTGGTCAATGTGGGGCCAGCCCGCAGAGGCTGCTGGTACAACCCAAAATGAAGAGCGTGGTGCGGAGCAGATGTGGGCGCGTGTCATCGCGGACGCACAACGCTTGCAGTTGCCCGCAAAGTTTTTGAAGGCTCTTCCGCCGGACTTTATTCATATTGAATTCGACGACCTGCGGACCTACGCCGCGGAGTACCACCCCGCCGGCCATCGAATGGTGCTCGACCGTTCATTATCATTCAACGCTGCGGGAAGGATACTGAAGCCGCTGAGCAAGATGACGCACAAAGAGCTGGAAGTGTTCTATCATGAGCTGTTTCATGCCTATCTCGATTACCTCACAGTCATTGATGCGCAATCCGATGAGGTCGGTCATCGGTCTGATGAATTGCTGCGTTTCGCCAAGGGGCAGCAGACCTGTCGATATGGAGAAGTGCAGATCACGCCGATCATTCAGCGACAAAATGAGGCGGAATCGCGCTATTTAACGCAGACAGAGTCGTGGGAAGCATTGAACGAAACATGGGCGGTCTTTATCGGTTGGGCGGTTTGGAATCAGCTTGAAGTGCAGCACAAGACCAAGCAATCGATGTTTCAAGAACCGCGGCAAGCCACGCACTGGATACGACGGTTCAAAACAGCTTTTGAAAAAGGAGAGTTTCGCGGGTACTACGTTCCGGAGGATCCGGATGAACGGCGTCTCGCACGGAAAAGATACTTAGCGCAACAGTCGCAACTGGCGTTGGAGGAGGCTGTGGTTTTGATGGAGCAAGTACTTGGTTTTCAAGATGATTTCATTAAGCGGCTGCGGACTGTATTCGGGGTAGCCTGGACATCACTCTGTTCCACCACTGAGGGGAAGGCAGAATAAAAATGACCAGAGCCGAATTCTCCTCTTGACACGGAGAAAGTTCATCAATAGAATCCAACATTTCGTAATCTAGCCTGTCCGAGCACACCAGTGGAATCAATCTTGAATGATTGAGGAATAAAGTTGTGCACGGGTAGGTCTACTTGTCTTTTGGGTGGCAAGTCGAAGAACGTATCCTCGGTTGAGCAATAGATTTTAATTCACGCAGACCAATGAATCGTCGCGGGCAGGTACCCAAGTGGCCAAAGGGGGCAGACTGTAAATCTGCTGGCTTATGTCTTCCAAGGTTCGAATCCTTGCCTGCCCACCATACAGCGCTTGGCTCCTGTTGGTTGAGCTTTATGAGTGGGCAAGTCAGATGGGCGTATTGAGAATGTTTGGCTTGGCGCGATATGAACGGCGACCGGGAGAATGGGCGGGCGTAGCTCAGTGGTAGAGTTCCAGCCTTCCAAGCTGGCTGTCGTGGGTTCAAATCCCATCGCCCGCTCCAAATATAGAAATGGTGCGAGGGCGATCAATTGCAACCTGAAGTGCATGAAGATGGTTTGAGGAGGGGGCTTAACTTTACCGATGGCGCATGACGTGCCGAATGCCCACGTAGCTCAGTTGGTAGAGCACGTCCTTGGTAAGGACGAGGTCACGCGTTCGATCCGCGTCGTGGGCTCCATGCCATGCTTGCTCGTACCGCGAGTCATATAAATGGCTCCCGGCGAGCGGATAGATACCGTTACGTTTTTAAGCTGCCTCGTGCTACCGCCCTATGGAATGTGTGGCGGGGAGTGCCGGCGGCGGTTCTAGAAAAGGAGTGGGTTATGGCGAAGGCGAAATACGAGCGGAAGAAGCCGCACGTGAACAT
>CAZAKX010000182.1:0-5513 GCA_964485915.1 uncultured Nitrospira sp.
ACCAGCCTTTTCAGGGCTGTGCTCTGCCAACTGAGCTACCTCGGCACATTGGGCGCTACGATCGCCCGGCGCATCTTACCAAGGTGAATGGTTGAAGTTCCACATCTTTTGCACGGTCGAGGCATAGGCTCGGTTGGCGTGAAGGAGAATTGAAATACCTGTCCAGCACGTATCGTCTCCGGTATGATTTCTTGGGTTGCGACATCAGGTTCTTTCTAGCATAGTGCGGTAGGGGATCGATCATGCCGTCTGTTCATCTCGTCAGAGAGGACGAGGGTGCTCCCACGATAGTGACCAGTGTGCCTATTTCTCCCGGCAGGGTTTGGAGCTATATCGGGGCGAGTGCCTTGTTGCTTGCAATGATCGGTACGTGGCTGGTGTGGTTTTCGGCAATTCTTCAGCGGAGTCTTCACGATGACGGGATTCGAGCCGCGTGTCAGCGTGCCATGCCGGACCAGGCTGAACGATGTTTTGATACCGTGATGATACAGCGTGGAGGGGTGCGACGATGACGTGCTTACGGCACCTGCGCGTCTGTGGCATTGTGTTACTGGTTCTGGTTGCCCTACCTGCGCCGAGTTGGGCGCAAGGTTCTGAACCTCAATCCCGTCCTCGTGTGGAGCTGTCACTCAGGTCGTGGTTGTACACGACCGGTGAAACCAGATGGAGCCATGATGCATCCGGGCTCGATCCCCGGCTGGGAGATCCGACATCCAAACTAGTGTACAAAGACAACGACACCCATATTATCGAACTGGGCGGGCGGCTCAATTTCGGCCGTCGTGGGTTTCTCAAGGCTGAGGGTGGCTTCTCCGTGTCGTTTGATCGAGGTCTCCTCGTTGATGATGACTTTACGGCGGTGCCTGGACAGCAAATCTTCTCGCGGACGCACAGCGATATCACAGGGTCAGGCACTCAATACGGTAGTTTCAATATTGGGGTTCGTGCAGCGGAGTTTGCAGGATCACGAGGCTATGTAGATGTGTTTGGAGGGTTTCAATATTGGAGGACCCGGTATGAGGCGACCGGTGTTCGACAAGTGATCTGTAATCCTTCTGGAATTCCCGGCTTGTCCTGTACGCCGAATCTCAACTTGCCTGGTGTGGTGGCGATCACCAACACGACACATTGGATTACCCCAATCCATATCGGAGTGGATACGGAATATCGCGTCACTCGTCGTGTGGGTCTTGACCTTAACGTCTCAGTGAGCCCTGTCAGTGTCCTCTATAATGAAGACGTGCACCATCTTCGCTCCGATCTGCAACAGGACCCGAGTTTTTCGATGTGGGGAGTCGGCGTCAGTGCCAATGCCGGGGCTGGTGTGAAACTCTCGTTGACAGGAAATCTAGCCCTAACAGCTGGCTATCGCATTATGTGGAACCGCACCTACGCTGGTGAGTGGCAGAATCATCCGGTCGGAGGCGGTTCTGAAACCGTCCCGCTCACCGAGTTCCAAACCATCCGCCATGGTGTTCTCCTCGGTGTGACCGGTTCATTTTAATCCCCTTGAGAGCACAGGGACTAGCGCCTTGAACGTCCTGAGGGCAGGGTTTCTTCTTCATATTCCAAGAAGAGGCGCTTAGCCTCAGGATGGAGATGGGTAGGGTGTCCATAGGGGATTCCCAAGGTCCTGAATAGCGGCGTCAGTCTCCCGTTGGGATGCAGATAGCCGGCCCTGAGCGGGACGGTACGCTTGCTGTGCCGCACCAGCCGGCAGGCCGTAGGTCGGATCGACGTCAACCAATCGGCAATGTCTTGCGGATTCCCGATCGAGGCAGAGAGCAAGAGCAGTTTGGCCTGAGACGGGCAAAAGATGATGGTTTCTTCCCACACAACTCCACGCTCGGGATCGGCGATGTATTGCGATTCATCGAGAATCACGAGCCCCAGCGTGTCCAGCCTGACATCGATTTCGCCGCTGGCCGCATCGTAGAGCAGATTGCGCAGGATTTCCGTGGTCATAATCAACAGCGGGGCTTGGCTGTGTTCTTGACGATCCCCGGTCAAAATGCCGACTTTGTCCGGTCCAAACAGCCGAGAAAATTCCGTATACTTTGTGTTGGATAGGGCCTTGAGTGGGGAGGTGTAGATCACGGTGCGATTGTCTTCCATAGCGCGGCGAGCGGCCTCGACGGCGACGTAGGTTTTCCCGCTTCCGGTGGGTACGCTGATGACGACATCGGTTTCGCTTAGAGCAGATAATGCGTCGGTCTGCCACGGGTCCGGCACGAACGGTTGTGGTTCGGGAACGCCGATGCCTTCCAGCCAACCTGTGAGCGAAATAGCCGGTTCGGACAACGCTGGAACCGCTGTCTGCGGAGTGGTCTTCTTCCGAGTGATGGGTGGAGGATGCTGGCTACGCTGTGCGCTGGACGCTGATGGAGATCGCCGCGCTTCCAGCAGAGCCTGCAGATCGGATTCCAGACCGGCGCGATTGTGACTCGAATGTTGAAGCAGCAACTCGATCAAGCGTCGCTTCCCGGCGCGAAACTGTCGATGCACACGGCCGCGGGCTAGACGATGCAAAAGAGCGACGGGTTGTTGGGCGAGCAGTTGTTCAAGTTCGTCGGTGGTCATTTTGCTTGCGCTCACAAGATGAAACGCTGACAGGCTGACAGGAGGCGATTCCTGTCAGCATTCTGACTTGCGCACTTGTTAGCGTTCCAGTTCAGGGCAATTCCTCCAAGACTCCGCGTCGGATCAGTGTGAGTGCCTCGGCTGCAGAGTCAGCCAAGCCGGGATGGGTGCCTTTCAGTGTCTGCAACTGTGAGAGGAACTCGATCGTCCTGGCAAGCAGCCGATAGATATCCCCCTCCGCCATCGTCGTGAGTCGGCAGAGTCCGATCCATGTGAGGGTAGGCTCCGCCACCCACCGCTCCGCCAAGGCCGCGACATCCGCGCGAAGGAGGGGGGGATCTTCATGTGGCGCAAGACTCTCGGCGAGTTTGCGAACCTGCCTCAACAGCGAACTCAATCCGGCACTAATGCGTGGAAATGCCCCGGGGCGATCATCGTCGTGGGCCAAGCTGGCCATGATACCGGCGAGGAGAGACGGGTCTGCTCCGGTGAACGCTTCGGCGCGTATCAGCTCCGTGATCAAGAGCGAGTGATCGATGCGGATCAGTCTCGCCCATTCCCCATCCGCCGTCAGCTGTGCGGTCGATGTGAGATATCCGAAGGTCTGCAGCACGTTCACCCGTTCTTGAAAACGATGCCATAAACTGGCCCGCAGGGCTTGAATGGACTTGGTGTGACGCTGTTGCTCCTGGCGAAGTCGGGAGGCGGTGGGAAAATCTTTTTGACAAGCCGTGCGGGATGAGCAGGTCGGGCAAGGAAAATCGCCCAAAGATTGCACGACGGCATCCGGCAATGTGTCCGCCGGAGGCGATGCTAAGATCGGGAGAATAGGCAAGCGAGGGGGAAGGTCTTCCAATTGTTCGCTGAGCCGATCAAAGGTCTCTGCCGAGCACCAGGGGTACGTTGCCATCTCTCCACAGTCGTAGGTTCGATCGTAGACTTCTCGCACGCTGGTGACGGGGCATTCTGTGACGGCGCCATCCGGACGCAACATGGTCAGCATGGAGTTCTTTTGACCTTTACTCCGATACTGTCTGAGGACAATCCCGCGACCCTTGTGAAGCCCCACGACTCGTCCCGGTGTGAGAAACGGCAATCGCGCGGCGATTTCCGGTGACTCTGAGCGATGTGTCTGATGTCGAGCCGGGCGGTGCCTCCGCACGTGATCGAAGGTCTGCCATTGTGTGATCCAATCCGTGCACACCCGAGGGCCGAACGGTTCTAACTGTGTGTGCAGCAGATCTAATTTCCGTTCCAGAAGCTCGGCACGTTGGTTGAGTTGGAATTGCGCAAAACTCTTGGCCAGGATTCCTTGAATATGCTCATGTGGATGGGCCTTGAGGAGGTTCAGCACCATGGGATAGCTGATGGTGAATTGGCTGTCGATGGCTTCCGGTTGTCCCGTCAGCCCTTTGGTCAGCACGTTCAGGTCGATGTAGGGAGAGGGCGTAATCACGGCAAAACCCACGTGATCTTTTCCTCGGCGTCCGGCTCGCCCCGCGATCTGTTGGACTTCGCCGATCGTCAGGTCGGTGAAGTCGCGCGATTTACGGATGCTGGACTGGGTAATCACGACGGTGCGCGCTGGAAAATCGACGCCTGCCGCCAGGGTGGTGGTTGCGAAGACGGCGTCAAGATGGCCCTGTCGCATCAGCTCTTCAATTGCGATCTTCCAGGAGGGAAGGTGTCCGGCATGGTGGGCGGCGACACCGATCCGCTGGACGATGGGAATGAGAGGATGTTCGGCAATGCTCGGGTACTGCGCGATGACTCGTTCGAGTGCTGTGGCGATCGCGTCTTGCCGAACAGGAGGAAGGACGAGTTCAGCATGGTCGAACGCCTCCATGGCTTCATCACAGGCACGGCGTGAGGTAAGAAAGACGATCGCTGGCGTGAGATGTTTGTGGCGGAGGGCGGTGACCAGGTCAACCGGATGGATCGACGGCGGCATGCAGCTTCATTCCCTTTGAGATCACAACGAGACCGGAGTCGGTGACGGTAAAGCGCTGGGCATCGGCGTCTCGGTTGTAGCCGATTTCAGTGTTGGGAGGGATCGTCACATCTTTATCAATGATGGCGCGCCTGATGCGGCTGTGCTCGCCGATCGTCACGTTCTCCATGATGATGGATTCGCGGATATCGGCATGATCTTGCACGCGGACATTGGGAGAGAGGACCGAATTCTGCACCCGCCCGCCTGAGACGATGCACCCTCCGCAGACGACCGAATCAAGGGCGACACCCATTCGCCCACCTTGATAATCCTGAGCGAAGACAAACTTGGCCGGTGGAAACTGTCCCTGATAGGTTCGGATCGGCCAATCTGCGTCGTACAGATTGAATTGAGGATCGACGGTAACCAGGTCCATATTCGCTTCCCAATAGGCGTCGAGCGTTCCAATATCCCGCCAATATTGAACAGCTTTTTTGTTGGCATCCTGAAACTTGAAGGCGTAAACGCGCTTCTGTTCGATCATTCGGGGGATGATATTTTTCCCAAAGTCATGCGCCGTGCCTTCTTGAGCGTCAGCGATCAGATGTTCGCGTAGCGCCTGGGTGCGGAAGAGGTAGATCCCCATCGACGCAAAGGCATGGGTTGGATCATTGGGAAGCGGAATGGGATGCGCCGGTTTCTCATCGAAGCGGGTGATCCGATAGTCTTCGTCGACCGCAATGACGCCGAAGCGAGTGGCGTCTTGCACTGGAATGTCGATGGCACCGACCACCACATCCGCGCTTTTGGCGATGAGCCAATGGAACATCTCCGCATAGTTCATTTTGTACACATGGTCGCCGGCCAGGATCAGCAAATACTGCGGATTCTCACCGTCGATCAAGAACATGTTCTGATACACGGCGTCGGCGGTACCGCGGTACCAATCTTCGCTGATCCGTTGCTGAGGAGGGATCGAGGCGATGTATTCCCCCAATTC
>CAZAKX010000183.1:0-5505 GCA_964485915.1 uncultured Nitrospira sp.
TCTCTTTCCCGCCGACGACAAAACCAACAATACTCGAACGTTCGTGGTGACGGCCGCGGTCAAGAGTGTCCGATTTCTCTAGCCTCATATCTCCACATCATACCGATTCACGACGTGCTGCCTGTCACACTGCATCTTTAGCGTAGTCGCAACGTAAAATGCGCTTCAGGCTGCACTCCGGTGATGAGCCGTCATCTGTCAGTGGGTGGATTCAAACGAGAGCTCCAGTGAGATCGTCTCGTTGGGAGCCACTGTAAGCTCCTGCTCTTGCGTCCCAAGAATGGGATGCCAGGCCTTGAGGCGATACGTCCCAGGCGGGAGCTCCTCGATGGAGAAGGAGCCAGTCGCATCTGTCACCGCATAATACGGATTATCGACCGCATAGCCCCAGTTCTGCATGTAGGGGTGCATGCTGCACTGCATGGTAAATATGTGGTGCCCCTTAGCTAGCCGCACATGATCGGTGGTCCCCCTTGCCCGTAAAGCCGGCCGAGAGAAGACTCTCTCGTTGCCTGGCTGATCGGGCGCGAGTCCTTGGATGTCATGGGGGACCGGGTCGTGATTGAACGCCCTGACTCGACGTGTGTGGCCGACCACGGTGACAAACGGCAAAAACTGACAGAGCTTCGCTTCCACTTTGGCAGTGGTGACGGTGAAGGGCTTACCGCGTTCTACTCCCTCCACGACCACTACGACATCTTTAAGACCCCCGTCCGGTCGGGCTGTCACTTCCCTCAGGAGCCGATAGCCATAGCCATCAGAGAGCCTGCTGCAATACTCGTGGTCTGGGAAGCGACGCAACTCGAATTCTTGAGGAGCCGGGGTGGTATCGGTGACGGTTACTGTCCCTTGTACGGTGGCACCCTCCTTCACGGGTGCCGACTTATAGGCCAAGGCCTCGGTTCCCAGCCAGGGTATCAGCACGGCAAGTACCCCAGCGGTCAGCTGGATTCCAGTTCGGATGTGTCGTTTCACCGGTGCTCCTCCTGCCATCAAGATCGTTGGGCATCGGTTGCAGGATGCCCGAAGCATTGGTCCGCTTCAATCGCGGCGAGATCTCACCCAAGACGGCGACCTCATGACCTCCCGCCACACTTGAGTCTGCTTGCCAACCCTCTCGGAAGGAACCCGTTCAATGGTGGTTATCCTCTAGAGAGTATCGCTAAGTCCACCCACTCTCTGCAACTGGGGAGTTTACGAGAACGATACTAGTAACCCAGGCGTCGTGTTAGCGAGGCGAAGGTTCACGGGTTAGAGGGTCTTGTTCGGGTAAAGTGAAGGGGTGAGATACCTCTTCTGGCCTTGCCAATTCAACCCTCTTCCTGGCCCTGGCCCACAATATTCATGAACGCTTCTGCTGCAAGTGTGGATTCGCTGCTGCAACGAGCCTTCGGAGGGCTGGCACTCCGCCTACCGGAATTGCAGAATCACTAGGCAGCGGTGAGGCTGTAGGGCAGCATAGAGGTATGGCTCTTGTTCGGCTTCTCCGAGCATCACGGTCGACGACTTCCGGAACAGGGCGAGTCAGCCTGAGTTGGTTGAAGGCGCATCGCGAGGAATTGTCCGACCTTCGGGTCACCCCTGCTCAAGCCCGGGCCCTGCTCTATCTTCAGCGAAATCCCGGCAGTTCAGTTCGGCACTGTGCCCGCGTGTTGGGCGTCAGTGGCTCAACGATGCGTCACCTCGTTCGTGGCTTACTTCTCAAACGATTGCTGACGAAGCAGCGTCCTTCGCCACCTGATCGCTATGTACTCGTACTGACCCCGATCGGTCACCTACTGGTAGTGCTGATCTACAGGTGCCTCACTAAGCGGCTCGTTCCACTCACAGCGAAAGCGTCATGAATTGAGAAGGGTTAAAGGATCGGATGCCTTTATGGCTTGTCCGTGTCAGGGGTGTCGCTAAATCAGTGAGGTTCGAGGATCTGAATCGCGGTGGCCTGGACTCTGACGTCACGCGGAACCTCACTCTTCAGCACCTGCACGACCCCGGTGACTCGCACCCGATCCCCATCCCTGGGCAACGCCTCAGCCGCACCTGGATTGCAGCTCCCCATGACGACAACTGGCAGCGAGCCCGTCTCATCCTCCAGTACGAAAGACGCACGCCCATAGAGGAGGCACGGTTTGCTGCGGGATGAGTAACTACCAACGATCGGTGGGATTATCTGGAGCGCACTCGTCACACCCTCGAGCGTCACCAAGTGTTGTTGATAGGACGTGGCTTGTGGCGACAATAACGTCTGGATCGAGACCCCTCCTGGTTCAGCTGCATTGGCAGGGTTGAGGAGCAAGGCCGGAACAAGAAGGCTACGCGCTATCCACCAGGTCAATCTTACGGCTGCTTGAGACGGTGCCATGTCTTAAGTTTAACACCTGCTATGCATATGTCTTGTTCTGTGCATGCCAGTGAGAAACGATTTGAGGGGGTGGGGGAGGCCGCCACTGAAACAACTGCCACGTCGATCCTGCAAGAAACGATGAAGCGCCGAAGACGGTAGCAAGAGCCACAGCAGCGAGCTTTCCGAATGGGTAGCAACTGATTACCCATTAAAGAGCCAGACCTCTCTTAGTGGTTCTCTATAAAGGCCATGCAACCTTCACGAGAACCCAGCGACGGTGAGCGAATAGTTCTCCGCTGGTTCCTGCTGCTTCTCGCGGGGGCAACGATCATGTTACTTGTGGTGACGTGGTGGAATAAATCCCGCGATTGCCGGACCCAATGCATATCGCAAAACCTGGGGGAGGGAACGCTTCGCTTCAATAGCGGAGGCCGTTTCAATATGGGCATCTATTGCAAATGCAAGCGCAGCGGCATCCACTCAGATGCCACAGAAGACGGTGGTGGTGAAAGATTCAAGAGAGGATCACCCATTTCTTGGCTCATGCCGTAACACTGCTATCGCTGAATCAGTGTGTTTCGAGAATTTGAATCACGCTCCCCTGGATCCATGGCAGAAGATCGGGTCGGATACCTTCGTATCTAATCCGTACCCGTCATGCAGGGCCGCTGAATCCATGTCCATGTCTTAGATTGTGATGTCAATCTGCTGGTTAGGGGCCGGCGCTCGTCAGGAAAGCGTTAGAGGTGAGTTCATGAAGTGGGTGGGGCGGAGCTAGTTTCGTACACCACCAATCAGAAGTTGGCTTTAAACGAGAGGTCCAATGAGGCCGTTTCATTGGAGGATATCGTGATTTCTCGCTCCTGTGTACCGAGAATGGGATGCCAGGCCTTGAGGCGATATGTCCCTGGCGGGAGATCCTCAATGGAGAAGGCGCCTGTTGCATCTGTCACAGCATAATACGGATTGTCGACGGCATAGCCCCAGTTCTGCATGTAGGGGTGCTGGCTGCAGTGCATGGTAAACACGTGTTGATCTTTAGCGAGCTGCACAAGATCGGTGGTCCCACTGGCCTCTAAGGATGGCCGATAGAAGACCATACCGCTTCCGGTTTGCTCCGAGGCCATACCTTGGATATCGTGGGGTACTGGGTCCCGGTTAAACACTGTGACTCGGCGCGTGTCGTGGACGATGGTGACGAAGGGAAGAAACTGACAGAGCGTTGCTTCCACTTCGGCATCGGTGGGGGTGAAGGGCTTGCCCTGTTTCACCCCTTCCACCACCACGACGACATCTTTGAGGCCGCCGTCCGGCCTGAAGGTGACTTCTCTCAGGCGCCGATACCCACGATCATCGGACAGTGTGCCGCAAAACTCGTAGTCTGGAAAACGACGTAACTCGAATTCTTTGGGCGCCGGTACGGTTCCACCGACGGTCACGGTGCCTCGTACGGTGGCCCCTTCCTTCACGGGTCCCGACTCATACGCCCAGGCCTCGGTTCCCAGCCAGGCTGTCAGCACTACGAGTGCCCCCGCCATCAGCCAGAATCCGGTTCTCATGCGTTGACTCACTGTCGTTTCTCCTTCCAGCGCTGGTCATTCGGAATCGCTTGTGAGAGGCCTGAATGCTTCCACCAGTTCACCCGCCCACACATCGGCTTACGTGGAAATGGCTATGCTCACCTGCCGATAGTATCGCCGAGTTTGCCGCCTTCTGCAACCGTGACTTTACAAGGGCGATGCGCGTAACCTTGACAGAGGGATGGTTTATGGATGAGTGGGGCTAGTTCTATGTATTTCAACGAGATAGAATAAGCGCCATGGTTCGATCACAAGACATTGAATTTCTTAGAGCGCTCAATCACATTGTGGCGAATAGAAGTCACAAGGCTTCACGTCCACGTTTAACAAAGGAGTAGACCTCATGGCAGAGCTAACAGAGCAGATCACAAAAGCGCTGGAACATCTCAAACAACAGCGTGATGAGCTTCAAGTCCAGCTTCACTTGGCGAAGGCAGATGCGAAAGATGAATGGACCCGTTTGGAAAGTCAGTGGGACGAGATCAAGCCCAAGCTGGACGCGGCGCGGGAGGAAGTGGGTAAGACGGCGGAATCTGTCGGTGCTGCACTAGGTCTAGCGATCGACGAATTGAAGAAGGGCTATGAACGGCTTCGGAGTCGACTATGAAAAAGGTTTCACACTAACAGCAACGAGCCACCAAAGTGTGACTGGAGAGATCGGCGGAGGCAGTGGCAACGGCGCGATGTGGACGCGGTGATCATGTGCAAATGGCTCGAACTATCACTTCACGTTCGGGCTGGCCGCGTCGCTTCATGACCGATTCCTCGCCGGCACAAGGCGTGCCCGACGAGGTCGATACGGTTGGGGTTTACGGTTCCTCTTTGGGGGACTCCTCACTTAGTTTCAACCAGAGCTCGAGAAGTCTTGTCTCGCGTTCAGACTGGGAAATGCGCTCCAACGCGAACGCACCCGTCAAGCGATCTTCATAAAACGCTCGTTGTTTAGCGTAGGTTGTCTTAAAGGCTTTCGTCTTCAGGGTTTTCCACTCAGCGTCGGATATTCCGGCATGGGAACGCAAGAGGTTGATCTCGATGGCTTGAAACGCAAAGACTTTGGCTAACACCTTGATAACCGTTGCATTGGTCAGGAATCGCGGCCCTTTATCAGCCATGACTCATCGTTTCGGTTAGACCAAGGCAAATCAAACTGTACCGGCGCGTGGTCAGCATCCTCACGTGGCACGGAACCTCGAAGTGAAAAGAATCAGTTCCGCACGCCGCTCCAAACCTTTGCCGGATCGATAGTCTTGTCGGGATTGAGGGTTTTCGCCCTTTCCAGCAGGACATCGGTCCCCTCTGGATACGCCGGATCAGAAATACAACAATTGTCGACCGGACAGACTGCGGCACATTGCGGTTCATCAAAATGGCCGACACACTCGGTACACCGATCATGCGCGATCACGTAAATATTATCCCCCACTCCCTGGCCGTCGCCCACATGGAGTCCCTTCTCTTCCGCGCCGCTGCGAGTTTCGAAGATGGCCTCGTTCGGACATTCCGGTAAGCAGGCGCCACAGTTGATACATTCGTCGGTGATCAGCAGTGCCATGATTCTGGTCTCCTTCTTCAATAAGATTTAAC
>CAZAKX010000184.1:0-5501 GCA_964485915.1 uncultured Nitrospira sp.
GCCATCGGAGTGGCCGATCCGGTATCCGTCCTGGTCGATACCAAGAACACCGAAAAGGTTTCAGTCGATATTCTCGACAAGCTCGTGCGCAAGCATTTCCCCCTGACCCCACGGGGTATTATCGATCATCTCAAGCTCCGACGACCGATCTTCCGAAAAACTGCCGCGTACGGGCATTTTGGACGGAGCGAACCAGAGTTTACGTGGGAAAAAACCGACAAGGCCAAAGCGCTGCGTAAAGACGCTGGGCTATAACCGGATCGCTCCCAAGCGCATCGGCAAGGGGGACGGGTGCTCTACCCGCCCCCCTTTTCATGATGGCGATTCGTATTCACCAAGAAGGAGGATTTTTGTGGATTACGATGTCAGAGATATCAAGCTCGCAGACCAAGGTAAATTAAAGATCGAATGGGCCGAAGCCACCATGCCCGTGTTGCGGCTCATTCGCAAGCGGTTCAAACGAGAGCAGCCATTGAAAGGTGTGCGAGTCACAGCCTGCCTACACGTGACGACGGAAACCGCCAATCTCGCGATTACCCTCAAGGCCGGCGGAGCAGATGTGCGTCTGTGCGCGTCGAATCCGCTCAGCACACAGGACGATGTGGCCGCTGCCTTGGTTCAACACGAGGGTATTCCAACCTTTGCCATCAAGGGTGAAGACAACCCCACCTACTATCGGCATATCGAATCGGCCATCGCCCATCGGCCGCATGTCACCATGGATGACGGCGCGGACGTGGTCTCGCACCTCCATTCTAAACGCAAAGAGCTGCTGAAAAACGTGATCGGCGGCACAGAGGAAACCACCACCGGCGTCATTCGATTGCGCAGCATGGCGGAGAAGAAAGTCCTCAAATTCCCGGTCATCTCCGTCAACGATGCGGACACGAAACATATGTTCGATAACCGGTACGGCACTGGGCAATCCACCATGGACGGCATTGTGCGCGCCACAAACCGCTTGGTCTGCGGCTCCGTCGTCGTCGTCGTAGGCTATGGCTGGTGCGGACGCGGTATCGCGATGCGTGCCAAGGGCATGGGAGCGGATGTCATCGTGACCGAAGTGGATCCGTTGAAAGGTCTCGAAGCCCTCATGGATGGGTTCCGTGTCATGCCGATGGAACTGGCCGCCCCGGTCGGCGATTTCTTCGTGACCGTAACCGGTAACATTCACGTGATCCGCGGCGAACATTTCGCCGCCATGAAAGATGGCGCCATTGTGTGCAATAGCGGTCACTTCAACGTGGAGTTGGATATCCCGGCTCTGGAGAAGATGGCGAGCAAACGACGGGTGGTGCGTACCGGCGTCGAACAGTTTACGCTCAAGAAAAGCGGTCACCGGGTCAGCTTGCTCGGCGAAGGTCGACTGGTGAACCTTGCCACCGCAGAGGGACACCCCTCCAGCGTCATGGATATGAGTTTTGCCAACCAAGCACTGGGCGCAGAATACCTCGTGAAGAACTACAAGACGCTGGAGAAGAAGGTCTATCCGGTGCCGGCTGTGATCGATAAAGAAATCGCTCGCCTCAAGCTGGCCGGCATGGGCGTGGCCATCGACCAGCTGACGAAGGAACAGAAGAAGTATCTCGCATCTTGGGAAATGGGAACATAGGGAGCATGGTGCGGTGCGGGTACTCTCCGTGCTCACTCACCGCGCATGCAAGATCAATTAGATTTCAACTAGTGGACGATGCTCGGTGAATGCGCGCGGTGGAGACCACCCGCACCACGCCAGCTTGAAAGAGTGGAAAACAACAAGACCACCTGAGAGGGTGGCCTTGTTGTTTTGAGTCGGACTCTTCCGACTCTTCCCAAGACACTCGGCTGAGACTGGAATCCAGCAAGGCAAGACCACCATTGATTGCAATCTCACCGTAGAGTGGTAGAGTGAGGGCGAGGAGAGCTGTATGAACTCCAGCGCGCCCCAAACACTATCACTTGCAGAGTTTGGAATCTCCCCTGAGCGGGGGTTCCTGCCGTCGGATCCCTGTGAAGGAGTGAACGACTCCCCCATCCTCACTCAGCTCGGATACGAGTTGCCCAAACTCTTAAGCGCTCGTCAAGTCCGACGATTTGTCGACGAACTACCGTCATTTCTCGAACTCATTCCGTCAGATTGGCGTGAAGACGAGTGCCGAGCTGCGATGCGAATTCTTTCCTTCGCTGGTCACGCGTATGTGTGGGAAACACCCGGTCATCCCGCAACCAAGCTCCCCTTCCAAGTCGCACAGCCCTGGTATGAAATCGCACAGAAGCTCGGCCGCCCGCCGGTCCTGTCCTATGCCTCCTATGCCCTGGACAACTGGCGCCGGCTTGACCGGACGAAACCGATTCAGCTCGACAACATCGTGCTGCTACAGAATTTTCTCGGAGGACTGGATGAAGAGTGGTTCGTTGTTGTCCACCTCCTGATCGAGCGACAAGCGGGGCCTGGTCTGGAAGGATTGGTACGGGCGATCAATGGAGCCTCGGGAGGGAAGGATGATGAGATACTGTTGGGGCTACAGGCTCTGGCCGCTGCGCAAACCGCAATGCGGGACACGCTGCTCCGGATGAAAGAGCGCTGCGATCCCTATGTGTACTACACCCGCGTCAGACCCTACATTCACGGCTGGAAGAACAGTCCGTCCCTGCCCGATGGCCTCATCTATGACAAGGTCGAAGCCTACGCACAACAGCCACAGCAGTTTCGTGGCGAAACCGGTGCACAGAGCACGATCGTCCCATGCTTAGACGCAGGACTTGGCATTCACCATGAGCCCGATATGTTGACGGTGTATCTGCAAGAGATGCGCGAGTACATGCCGCCCCGCCACCGAGCTTTCCTTCATGCCATCGAGAGCCAAACTGACAGCCAGGGACGTGCTCTCCTTTCCGGCTATGTTCACGATCGCAGGCAGAGTCACTCTGACCTATGGTCAGCCTACTGTGCGTGCGTCAACCTACTGGCGCAGTTTCGTGAAATCCACATCGGGTACGCAGATAGCTACATCTTTCGTCAGCATCAAACCAGTACCACCAACCCCACAGCAGTTGGCACCGGCGGCACGCCGTTCATGACGTATCTACAGAAGCATCTGGATGAGACGCGACAGGCTATTAAGGCCTAGCTCAGAGTCAGCCCTGATGGAAAAATGAATAGCGCGTGTAATCAACGCGCTTTTAGGAAGGTATAGTTGCCTCAATCCTATTCTTCAGTCTCGTAAAAAGGTCTTCCTCGTTTTCCCAATCGATGTGGTTGTACTGCCTTGTGTCGAAATGAGTCTTTCCTAGCTCATCCTTCTGGCAAGTCCAAATAACCAGAATACCAAGCCCTAGAGCAAAGCCTGCTTCAAAGTATACTCCGCCTCGATGCCCCGTGAAGTCAGCCACTACGAATCGGCTTCTTCTTATTTCAGCAACAATCGCATCACAAATCTTCTCGTTGTGTTCCTTCAGATCGACACGCAGAGGTTTGTAGCCAGTTGCATCACAGGCTTTAGAAAAACCGTGCTCCCAAGCGTTATTAAGGCTAATATCAAACGACATCGCGACGAAGACTTGTTTAGACTCAGCTCCTGCTCTCCTTATTTCTAGTTCGGCAATTCTATTCCACCCTGCTTCAGTCAAAGTAACATCTACCACACTCATGCTAAGCGAACATGAGATCCAGCCTTTCTCTTGTAAGGTCTTGGCCAGGAAAATCATCGCCTGATCGTTCTCTGCAAAAAACGCCGGATAATCTTGGCCCGTTGCGAAACGAACCATTTCCCCAGGATAAGTCGATTTTCTATGTATGTTCTGCAAGATTCGGTCGAGTCTCTCGGTGACTGAGGATGGAAATCTCTTTTGAATTATTTCATCAATCTCAATAACGGGTACATCATATGAAGTTCCTTGGTGCAACTCGCTCAGAAGGGTAATGGTTGGCTCACCTCGAAGCTGCCGTTCTCTTAGAAAAGATGATATCCGGACTTTATCTTTCCTCGGTAGTCTGGCCATATAACGAAGGGCTGGATTCGCTATTTCATACTCACCACAAGTCGGACACTCAAAGACTGTCGTATCCCGCCGCCCATCTTTCTGCACACCTATAAAGACCTGATCGCAGATCTGGCATAAACTGGGTTCCTTCATCACTTAACCTACCGAGGTATTGCGCGGTTCAATTCGTAGCAGAAATCGGAGAGGTGCAATGCGATCGTCAGCCGTTCTTCTGGAGTCTGACGTCGAGCCCGCTCTATCTTCTCATCAGCAAGTTGCTGACTCAGCTTGCTCGGTCGCCGTCGCAACCCCGAAGGGCTTGTCTGTTGCTGAGAGCTCATACGGGCGAGTATACATGGGTCTGATGCAACCTAAAAGGGCAAGGAAAGAAACGGTCGCAATACACAAAAGGGAAACCCCTGAGACTCCGAAATTTCCACTTGTTGTAGTCGGCATCGATCTCGCTGGATCGCCGAAGCGACCGACGGGGATCTGTGTGCTGCGCGATCTGATTGCTGAAACGCACGTCGTGTTCAACGACGAGGAGATTCTCGACTTTGTTGGAGAAGCTCGGCCTGCCCTCATCCCGATTGATGCCCCACTCACCCTGCCGAAAGGACGACGTACGGTTCATGACCGTTCCGGTGAACATCTCCGCGAATGCGATCGCGAGCTGCTCCGCCGAGGTATCCGCTTTTTCCCCATCACACTCGGCCCCATGCGCATGTTGACCGAGCGCGGCCTCGGGTTGAAGAGGAGACTCTCCGGGATGGGTTACCAAGCCGTCGAGTGCTATCCCGGCGCCGCACAAGACCTATGGGGCATTCCTCGACAACACCGCGATCGTGTAGGCCTACTGACGGGATTACGGAAACTCGGTCTGAGTGGCTTGAAGAGGCTTGCGACGAGTGATGAGCTGGATGCAGCGACGGCTGCCCTCGTTGGCCGATGGTTTCTCTTAGGCCAGGGACTGATGCTTGGTGGAAACTGTGGAATTCTGGTCCCAGCTATGGATAATTCAGAAGAGAGATCAACGCGTCGGAAGTTGGAGTCGAAAACTAGCGTGAGGGCGGTACGACCGCAATGATCCGCAGTGGCCCGCCCGTCCCGCCGGCGATTTTCATGGGCAATGCGACCACGTCAAATCCTCGATACGGCAGGTCATGCAGATTGGCCAGATTCTCGAACACTGGAACATTTGCTGAAAGTAACGCCACATGCGTTTCGAACGTGGTCGATTGCCCATAGTCAATCGACGCCGTGTCGATGCCAACGGCCTTCACTTGCCGTTCTTGCACCAGCCAGGCAGCGGCTTCGGGATGAAGCCCAGGGAAATGCAGAGCCTGTACGCCTTCCTGCCCCCTCAACTCCGTTCCCAGGTAATCCTTCCGACCTGGCCAGAACCTGGCGAAACCCGTGTCTAGTAAGACAATGGCACCATTTCGAATCCGCCCATGTTCAGCTTCCCATCGTTCGAGATCTGAGATCGCCACTCGATAATCCCTATCGCCGGCACATTGCTCAGCAACATCGATTCG
>CAZAKX010000185.1:0-5499 GCA_964485915.1 uncultured Nitrospira sp.
TCTCGCCCCAACACCATGGCCCCCTGTGCGACAACGCGGACAAGCACCGTCGTCGATTGTGGACCGTTGAGTGAAGAATCAGGAAGGGTCTGGCTTGTAGCGGGAGCGGGAAAGCAGGGAGAGAGCATGAATGCGAGGATCAATCCGAACGAAGCGAGGGTCAACCGCGTCATTTGACTTTGGTGCCGGGGTCCACTTCTTCCAGAATGGTGAGCAGTCCGCGCACGTCGGCATCACCTGCTGCGAGGACCATGCCCTGCGATTCAATGCCCATGAGCTTCGCCGGCTTCAAGTTGGCCACGATCACAATGGTTTTGCCGATCAGCGCCTCTGGTTCGTATTTCTTGCCGATGCCCGCCACGATCTGGCGCTGCTCGGTGCCGAGCGAGACGTGCAGCTTGATCAACTTCTCTGATTTCGGCACCCGCTCAGCGGAGAGCACCGTCGCCGTCCTGAGCTGAATCTTCATGAAGTCGTCAATGGTGATCTGTGGCGCGGCCGGTGGTGTAGGGGCGGCTATGGGTGCTGGTGCAGCAGGCGTTGGTTGTGAAGGGACGGATGATTCGGTCACTGGTTTGGCTCCTGGTTTTAATTCGATGCGTGGGAAAAGTGACTGGCTTTTGTGGATCACGGTACCTGGCTTCAGGCCCCCCCATTCAATCTTGTCTTTGAATAAGCAGTCTGTGAAGTCAACTGAGATCCCAAGTTGAATGCAGAGCGATTGCGCACTCGTTGGCATAACGGGATACGTTGCGAGGCTAAGGCAGCGGAGAGTCTCCGCCATCGTATAGAGGACCGTGCTGAGTTGTTCTGCATCGGCCTCATGCTTTGCCAGTGTCCATGGCGCAGTCTTGTCCACATATTGATTGGCCAGCTGAACGACTTGCCAAATGGCCTCAAGCGCGCGACTAAACTCCAACTGTTCGAGATAGCGCGGCAGTAACTCATGTAAGAGCGTCACCGTCGCTCTTTGCAACTCTTGCTCTGCTGGCCCGATCGTCCCGGGAGCCGGTACCTGTCCTGCCTGGGTTCGCTCGATCAGAGTCAGTGTCCGACTGAGGAGATTGCCCAACCCATTCGCAAGGTCGCTGTTGACGCGGGTGATCATGGCTGCTTGGGAGAAATCTCCATCCTGTCCGAAAGGCACCTCGCGTAAGAGGAAATAGCGGAATGCATCTGCCCCGAATTGCTCAATCGTCTTGTTGGGATCCACGACGTTGCCGCGACTCTTGGACATCTTTTCACCGTCCACCGTCCACCAGCCATGGGCAAAGATCGTGTCCGGTAGCGGAAGATTCAACGCCATCAGCATCGTAGACCAATACACAGCGTGGGTTGTGAGGATGTCCTTACCGACAAGGTGAACAGTGGCGGGCCAGAAGCGCGCGCCGACCGGCTTTTCTCGCGGGAGATACTCCAAAGCCGACATGTAATTGACCAGGGCGTCAAACCAGACGTAGGTGACGTAGGCGTTATCGAACGGGAGTTCGATCCCCCAGGAGAGGCGCGACTTCGGCCTCGAAATCGAGAGGTCGCCGAGTTTCTGAGTTTGCAAAAACCCCAGGACTTCATTCCGTCGCGATTCCGGCTTGATGAAGGTGGAGTGCTTTCCGATGTGATCGAGCAGTTGTTCCTGGTATTGCCCCATCTTGAAGAAGTAGTTGTGCTCGCTGAGCTGCTCGATGGGGCGCTTACAGTCCGGACAGAGTCCAGCCTCCACATCTTTTTCAGTCCAAAATCGTTCATCAAAGGTGCAATACCATCCGGTATATGAATCTTTGTAAATCAGACCCTTGTCATAGAGCTGTTGCAGGTATCGTTGGACGATGGATTTGTGCTGTGGATCGGTCGTCCTAATGAAGGCGTTGTTCGAGATATTCAGTTTCTTCCAGAGAGTCTCAAATTGCGGTGCGAGTTGGTCGCAGTGGACTTGCGGGTCGATGCCGGACTTGGTCGCGGCTTGCTGAACTTTCTGACCGTGCTCATCGAGACCGGTGAGAAAAAACACCTCGCGTCCGCGCAGTCGCCAATAACGAGCCAACACGTCGGCCGCAACCGTGGTGTAGGCGTGACCGATATGCGGAACGTCGTTGACGTAGTAGATCGGGGTCGTGATGTAAAAGGTGTTGCCCTTCGCCATAACGAAGGTAAGATATCAGGTTGGCAGCCTCTATTTCTAGGCAGAGACCGCGGCTGGGACGAGCCTGAGTGCTTCGCGCAGGCGAAAAAAGGTCGTTTCCAGAGCCATCTGCATGTTCAGGTGCCGCGTGGCTTGCTGCTGGAAGCGCTCGATGTCACTCAAAACCGTCAGGAGGAGGTCGATGTCCGCTCGCTCGGCATATTGCCGCAAATCGGTGAGTTGGTCGAGGTGAAGAAGCTGGTCCTGGTCTCCACGCACGATGACGATTACAAGATCACGGATCCATCGAGTCAGCCAGTTGAGCGTCTCCGCCCCACGGTCTGATTTCGACAACACGTCGGCTGCGGCAAGGATGGCGGTGCTCGATGTCAATGACTGGGGCTTTACCAAAGCGAGGCATTCCTTTTGTCGTACCCGAACTTCAGTCACATTGGTTTCGAGCGCTTCCCCGATTCGGCCATCAGCGAGGACTGCAAGAAAATGGGCATCGGCAGGGGGAAGCTCACGCTTGAGTATCACCGCCGCTTCGACTTGTGTGCGGGCCGGCGCGGTGAACCGGAGCGCTTGGCAACGTGATCGTATGGTGATCGGGAGCGCATGAGGTCGGCTCGTGACAAGGATAAAGAGCCCATGACCAGGAGGTTCTTCCAAGGTCTTGAGCAGTGCGTTGGCCGCGCCGATGGTCAGTCGATCGGCCTCGTCAATGAGGCAGATCTTCCGTTCGCCGATGAGTGGTCGATACACGAATTGCTGTTCGATCTCGCGGACCTGCTCAATCTTAATTTGAGGTGATGCTGATTCCGGATCGGGTTCGATCACGAAACAGTCCGCGTGAGTTCGTGCGACTATTTGTAAACAGGATCGACAGCGACCACAGCCGTCGAAATTGTCTGTGTGGGATGGCTGTTCGCAGTTCAAGGCCTGGGCCAGTCGTACCGCGGTCATCCACTTTCCGATTCGGGCCTCGCCGTGAAAGAGGTAGGCGTGGGCCAGGCGGCCATTGCGTACACTCGCCTGGAGCAAGGAGATGGGTTGTTCGTGGCCTGTGATTTCGGCGAAAGGCATGTATCTTACCGGCGATGTGGTTTTGGGGAACGGTGGCGTTTGAGCCAGTTGGTAATGCAATGTTCAACTGTGCGTTCGACAGATTCCAGAGAGGAAGACGCGTCAATCATCATGATGCGCCGCGGCTCTTTCTTTGCTAACGCATGAAATCCTGCCCGCACTTTCTTGTGGAACCATTCGGTCTCTCGATCTAATCGATTTTGCGTGGAGTCCTGGCCTCGCCTTCTCCGCAGTCCTACTGAAACGGGAACGTCGAAGACGAAGGTGAGATGAGGGACGAGTTTCCCAGTTGCCCAATCATTCATCGTGCGCAGGGTCCGAAGGTCCAGCCCACGCCCATACCCCTGATAAGCCATGGTCGAGTCGGAGAATCGATCACAGACCACGGTCTTTCCTTGCGCGAGAGCAGGCTTGATGACATGGTCGACATGCTGACGCCTTGCCGCCAGAATGAGCAAGGCTTCTGTTTCCGGAGCGACGGTTTCCTTGGAATGGTTGAGGAGGAGAGTCCGAACCCGTTCAGCGAGCAGCGTCCCTCCTGGTTCGCGTGTGCGTAGCACACTCAGACCCTGAGCCGTGAGGTGTGCACAGAGCCTGCGAGCCTGCGTCGTTTTCCCGCTTCCCTCACCGCCTTCCAGCGTGATGAAGATGCCCGGTGATTGTCGGGAGGCACTCGGCACTATACATCCTCGTAGCGTACTCATATAGTAATGTGAGGCCGATCCTATGTCAGCTCAGCGTGAATAGCAAGACCGGTACCCTTCAGAAATCTCAACAGAACGATCTCCTAACTCGTTGAAATTTACAATAAAACGCTTGCGAGGTCTGTCTGGAACTCTGTAAGATAAAGCTTGGAAAATTCTTCCACTGACCACGTCTCGGTGATTCATGCTCAAGACCTCGCTAAGACGGTACTTTCTGACGGGCTTGCTCGTTGTCATTCCTATTTGGGGCACGATCCTTATCCTGAAGACGCTCTTTACCGCTCTCGACGGCATTTTGGGCGATGCCATGGCGGAATTAGTGCCGAACCACTACATCCCGGGATTAGGCATCGTCACCTTGGTTCTGCTCATCTTTTTTGTCGGGTTGTTTGCGGCGAATTTCATCGGGCGCCAGATCGTCTGGCATTGGGAGGATTGGCTCAACCGCCTGCCTATCGTCCGCGGGATTTATTCTACTTTAAAGTCGATGATGGACATTCTTTCTTTTTCAGAACGAGGGTCGTATCGCCGTGTTGTCTTGATCCAATTTCCGAAGAATGGTCATTATTGCTTCGCATTCGTGACCGGGATGACGAAAAGCGAGACCACGGCATTGGGTCATGATACGTTGATTCATGTGTATGTCCCGACTTCGCCTAATCCTACGTCCGGTTATTTTCTGCTTGTGCCGGAACGGGAAGTGACGTCCGTGGATATCAGTATCGAGGAAGCGATGAAACTGATTGTCTCCGGTGGTCTGTATACACCTTCCGGTACAATTGCATCGGCCTTGAACGCGGATTCAAAGTGGGGCCAGGTTAAACAGCCGGATGCCGGCGTCCCGATCGGATAATGGAGTGTTGTCACGCTTAGGTTGAGACGGTCTCTTTCCCGGAGTGGATATGAAACAAGCGACGAATCACCGCAAGCCTTCCTCACTTATTCCCGGCTTAGGGGTTATTGTGATGGCCGCAGGCTTGGGCAAGCGGATGAACTCCAACCATGTCAAGGTCCTGCATCAGGTCGCGGGGCAGGCGATGGTTCTTTACGCAATCGATGTGGCCTTGCGTCTGGCGGGTCATCGCATTGCCGTGGTAGTTGGGCATCAGGCTGACAGGGTTCGGCAAGTGATCGAGGCGGGTATGGCGGGCAGATTGAGAGCTGAGGCTGTGAGCATTGTCGAGCAGGCAGAACAACTTGGGACCGGCCATGCTGTGATGCAAGGCCGGTCTGTGTTCGTCGCCGAAAAAGCAACAGGGCCAATGCAGTATCTCATCCTTAACGGTGATACTCCGTTATTGAAGGAGCAGACGGCGCGCGATCTCGTGCGGGTTCATCAGTCCCAAGGCGCCACTGTCACTATCCTGACCGCGAAGCTCGACGATCCCAGTGGGTATGGTCGGGTTATTCGTCGAGGGTCTGATGTCCAACATGGTGAGGTCGCCTCGTCCGATGTGCTCAAGATTGTCGAAGATCGGGATGCGACTCCAGCAGAACGAGCCACCAAGGAGATTAATGTCGGCACCTACGTCGTTTCCGGAGAATTTCTCTTCGACGCGCTGGATAAATTGAAACCTGATAATGCACAGG
>CAZAKX010000186.1:0-5386 GCA_964485915.1 uncultured Nitrospira sp.
TCCGCCTCGACGGCCTTGCGCCGCGGTAACAGATAGTTCCGTGCAAACCCATCGGCGACGTTAATGAGATCGCCGAGATGCCCTACCCCTTCCAGGGTTTCTTGTAGAATGACTTTCATACCCCTACTCCTTCACATGATAAAGTGCTCGAGGATACTGACCTGATTGCGAAATGTCAATTCGGAAGGGGAGCCTTGAAGGTTATTCGTGGATCACGCCAAGCGCACGTCCCACCTTCGCAAACGCGTCCACGGCTTGTTGCAATTGGGCCCTCGTATGGGCTGCTGACATTTGAGTGCGGATCCTTGCCTGGCCTTGTGGTACCACCGGATAACTGAACCCGACCACGTAGACTCCTTCGTTCAGCAAGGATTCCGCCATCGACGTTGCAAGGGCGGCCTCACCAAGCATCACGGGAATGATGGGGTGCTCGCCCGGAACAAGCCGAAACCCGAGCTTGGTCAGCTCATCTCTAAAAAAAGCGGTGTTGGCTCGAAGCTGTTCCCTGAGGTGATCACCTTGTGCCACAAGAGCGAGCGCACTTAACGCCCCAGCTGCAATAGGGGGAGGAAGGGAGTTAGAAAACAGATAGGGCCTCGATCGCTGACGCAACAGCTCGATCACCTCGGCCTTGCCCGATGTAAATCCACCGGTCGCCCCGCCAAGCGTTTTCCCCAATGTGCTAGTGACAATGTCTACTTTCTCCGCTACCCCGAAATACGCCGGCGTCCCTCGTCCCTTGGGACCAAGGACTCCAGTGGCGTGGCTGTCATCGACTACCACCGCCGCGTCGTACCGTTCCGCCAACGCTACGATTTGGTCCAGCTTGGCCAGATCGCCATCCATGGAGAAGACCCCGTCCGTGACAATCAGACGCAGGCGGCACCCACTTGCTTCCTTGAGTCGCGCTTCCAGCTCCTCCATGTTGGAATGGGCATACCGAAATCGCTTGGCCTTGCACAGCCTGATGCCGTCGATCAGGCTGGCATGGTTCAACGCATCGCTGATGACGGCATCACGCTCATCCACCAACACTTCGAACAATCCGCCGTTCGCATCGAAGCAGGAACTGTAGAGGATGGTGTCATCGGTACCGAGGAACTCACTGACGGCCTGTTCGAGCTGCTTGTGCAGATCCTGCGTGCCGCAAATAAACCGTACCGAGGCCATGCCATAGCCGTGTGTGTCCAACCCATTTTTTGCAGCCTGCACAATGGAGGGATGATTCGCGAGACCCAGGTAATTGTTGGCGCAGAGATTGAGAACCTGACCTTGCGCCACGCGGATCTCGGAACCTTGCGGGCTCAGTAATCGACGCTCGGTCTTATACAAGCCTTGAGCTCTGATCTCAGCAAGCTGGGCTTCGAGAGCCTTCTTGAAAGACGAATAGGCCATGGATGGACAGGACTGAGAGATGAGGACTGAGGGTCGAGCGAGGGGCAAGCCTGCTTTTCTTTCAGTCCTCAGTCCTCATACCTCAGTCCTAATTATGGGATCAACACCACTTTGCCGCACTGCCCTGACTGGATCAAGTCGAACCCGGTCGCGAACTCGCTCAGTGGAAATGAATGCGTGATGACCGGCCGAATATTGAGGCCTGCTTTGAAGAGACCCGCCAACCGATACCAGGTTTCGAAGAGGCGCCGGCCGGTAATCCCATAGACGCGGATGCCTTTAAAAATCATCTCGTTCGGCAAGTCAAAGCAGACGGGCCCCGTGGGAATGCCGAACAGAGTCACGCGCCCGCCGTTCTTGACGGCTTGAAAGGCCTGGTGCAAGGCTGTGGGATTTCCCGACATCTCCAGCGCGGCATCGACTCCTTCTCCGGCTGTGATATCGAGAATTGCGGCCGCAATGTGTTCAGGCGAGTCAACCTTCGCATTGAAAGCATGGTCCACCCCAACCTGCTTCGCCAAGCCCAGCCGATAGTCACTGACATCCGATGCGATGATGGTAGCCGCCCCCGCAGTTCGTGCCACAGCGGCAGCAAACAGCCCCGTTGGTCCACACCCGGTAATCAACACCGTATGCCCGGTCAGGTCTTCAGCCAGCGCCGCATCAACGGCATTGCCGAGCGGCTCCTGTACGCAGGCTAGTTCGGGTGGGATCGTCGGATCTGTTCGCCACAACACATTTTCAGGCAATACAACATACTGCGCGTACGACCCGTCTCGATCGATCCCCAGAATTTTGTAGTTCTTGCACACGTGCGCCTGGCCGGTGCGGCATTGAAAGCAGGCCCCACACGTGAGATGCGATTCGGCAGCGACATACTCACCAACCTTGACGAGAGATACGTCGCGCCCCACCTCCACCACGTGGCCGCACAGTTCATGGCCGATAATCCGCGGGGGATGGATCCGCCGCTGCGCCCAGTCGTCCCAGCGATAAATATGGACGTCCGTGCCACACAGTGAGGTGGCAGCGACTTTCACGACAGCCTCATGGGGACCTGGCGTGGGGTCGGCCCACGTGGTGAGGGTTAAACCTGGCCCCGCAGTACTTTTGACGAGGGCTTGCATGTATGCATTGTATACCAAGTTCAACCGTTGGCCCCTACTGTTTCCAGGAAAGAAACGAGTTGCGCCACGGTCTCAGCGATGGGTAGGATGCCGGAATTATGGTCTCTCCTACTGCGAGACATCTGATTGTCGTTGCCGGGCTGTTGGGAGTGGCGCTGTATCAAGCCCCCGTTCACGCGAACGCACAAGCAGAGCCACGCCCTGTACTGTCTCAAACCTTTGCCTCTGAAGAGCAATGGGTCACGTTCGATTTTGCTGGTTCGAATGTCTCCGGAAACCTCCAACTCGGTCAACCACTTGAGTTGTCGATGACCCTTGGCGGAGTTGCCCCGGACCCCATGCCGTTTGTGGCCATCTGTGAATCGGCCCACTTTGAATCACAGATCGTGACCTTCAAACCTGATCCTGCTTCACCAGTGCCAGTGATGAAAGCGACCACCACCCTTTCGCCTGTCACGCACGATCAGCTCTCTCCCGGCCAAAAAGTTTTCCGACTCCACGTGACGTTCGCCAGGTCAACGGAAACGAAATTTGAACGTGTGATGACTCGAATTGTGTATCTCACACTGGGTGACACCAAGCCCGCTGGTGAGGAACAGACATCGCTCACCACCAAGCAAGACCAACCAAGTGAAAGAGATCTCGCCGCCGACCAAGCCGAGCCTACGCTTGATGCCATCCCGCTGGGCAACGATCAGCTGATGGAGGAAGACCTCCTGCCGCCTCGTTCCGCACAACCGACACCAGCCTATTGGCGCCAGGTCCGTGACCTCCTGAACCGGAGCTGGAACCGTACTGTCCTGACCATGCCGCACTCCTCGCCTCAACAGACCGTGCATGTGCAATTTCGGCTCTATCCCGGCGGAAAAGCCCAGTTGATGCAGGTTGCAGATGGATCAGGCGTTGCCGAGATCGACCAAGCCGGCATCCAGGCGATCGCCGATGCGCAACCATTCCCACCATTCCCCATGGGCGTCGGAAACAAGCCGATCGAGATCCAGGTGCAATTACAGACCGGCGCCAAAGCCGGGGTACGTGACTTCCGCACCGGCGCACCCCAGAAGGTTGAACGAGCAATGAACGCACCGAAGCAATGAGCCGGCCGCTCATGGAGGAGTTCATGAAGAAATCACGTCACACAAAGACGCAGCTCAGATCAAGCCGGCCGTTAGGCTTGATGATGGTGGGGCTCTTCACCCTCTTTCTCTTCCCAATCGGCGCCGAAGCGGAAACAGTTCGCTGGGACATCGATCTGGATCACTCATCGATTGAGTTTCGCGTCGCGCACATGGTGGTGTCCAAAACGTCGGGGCGATTCACGGACTATCGCGGTTTCATCGAGATGGACGCGGACGCGAAGACGTTGAGATCGATTGAGGCCACGATCAATGCCGAGTCGATCAACACCAATCATGAAAAACGCGACGCACATCTGCGCAATCCCGATTTCTTGGACGTCAAACAGTTTCCGACGATCACCTACAAGATGAAATCCGCGCAGAAAGAGGGAGAGACCTACACGTTTGTTGGGAACCTTACCCTGCGCGGCGTGACCAAAGAAGTCACGCTCATCGGAACGTTCAACGGGGTCACCCAGGATCCTTGGGGCAATATCAGAGCCGGATTCAGCGCCGACGGCAAACTGAACCGCAAGGACTTCGGTATGGTTTGGAACAAAGTTCTCGATAGCGGTGGGCTTGTCGTGGGAGATGAGGTACAGATCCACTTAGACGTCGAGTGCATCAAAACGAAAAAACCGTAAAAATCAGTCAGTCGCAAAGTTACAATGTTCGAAAGTTGGAAAGGGCAGAAGTCAGAAAGGTTAAGGTCCTCCCTTTTCAACTTTGAAACCTTTCCACTTTCAAACTTTCCACCATTCAAGCTTTTGAACTTTCTAACTTTTCAACTTTCAAACTCTCAATGAAATCAATGGTGCTCGACCATACCGGCGATGTCTCCAGCCATCCCCTCCAGCTTCAAGATCAGCCCGTCCCAGTCCCACAACCTCACCAGGTCCTCGTCAAAATTCACGTCTGCGGCGTCTGTCGGACAGATCTCCATGTCATCGAAGGGGAGCTTCCCGACCCTGCCTTGCCGTTGATCCCAGGCCATCAAGCAGTCGGCACAGTGGTGCAAGTCGGCTCTGAGGTCTCGGAGGTTCAGGAAGGCGATCGTGTGGGGATTGCCTGGCTGCAAGGCACATGTGGACGGTGCGAATTCTGTACGAGCGGGCGGGAAAATCTTTGCTTACAGGCGAAGTTTACCGGCTATCAGGTCGACGGCGGGTATGCGGAATATGCAGTCGTCCCTGCGCGATTTGCCTATCCCATCCCACCGGTCTTTTCCGATGATGAAGCCGCTCCCCTGCTCTGTGCCGGGATTATCGGCTATCGAGCCTTGCGGCTCAGCAGTATCAAACCCGGCCAGCGTCTGGGGCTTTACGGATTCGGCGCATCAGCCCACATCGCCATTCAGATTGCACGCCACTGGGGCTGCCAGGTCTATGTCAGTTCGCTCAAGCCGGAGCATCAGAAGTTGGCCAGACAGCTCGGAGCCGTCTGGGTCGGTGGGGCGACGGAGATGCCGCCTGAGAAATTGCATGGGTCCATCATCTTTGCGCCAGCCGGTGAGCTCGTCCCGCCGGCCTTGAGAGCACTCGACCGAGGCGGCACGTTGGCCCTGGCCGGTATCCACATGTCACCCATTCCCTTACTCGACTACGATCGTGACGTCTTCGGCGAGCGTGTCATCCGCAGCGTGACCGCCAACACAAGACAGGACGGCCTCGATCTCTTGCGTGAAGCAGCCGCGATCCCGATCAAACCACATACAGTCCGTTTTCCTCTCGAACAAGCGAACCGCGC